>NZ_AP027291.1:4843283-5145988 GCF_030295745.1 Mycolicibacterium sp. TUM20985 | reverse complement strand
CATGGCGTCCTGCCACACCATGACGCCCTTCTCGGCGCAGACCTCCCAGAACTCGTCCTGTTCGTAGACCATCCCGCCCACGATGCGCAGCATGTTGGCGCCGGCGTCGACGAACGTCGAGACGAGCTCCTCGATGGCCGGTCGATCGGACAGCAGGCGCACGGGGTCGGGCGGGGTCCACGTCGCACCCCGGCAGAAGATCGCGACACCGTTGACGACGACGCGGAACCCACCGCCACCGGTGTCCACGTCCAACCTCCGGAAACCGATCGTCCGGTGACGGACCGGATGGCCGTCGAGGCTCAGCGTCAACCCGTAGCAGTGCGCCGGGCCATAACCGTGGGGCCACCAGAGCCGGGGCGCCGCGACGTGAGCCCGCAGGGTG
The DNA here is from genome assembly GCF_030295745.1 of Mycolicibacterium sp. TUM20985. Classification (NCBI taxonomy): domain Bacteria; kingdom Bacillati; phylum Actinomycetota; class Actinomycetes; order Mycobacteriales; family Mycobacteriaceae; genus Mycobacterium; species Mycobacterium antarcticum. Next base: position 5,145,603 of record NZ_AP027291.1, on the reverse strand, counting down.
AATCGCCCGTCATCGACGCGACCACGCACGTCGGTCACCGTGCCGTCCACGCCGTCGGTGATCGCGGCGTGGATCTCGGTCCCGTCGTCGGCCCCACAGGTGCCGTCGATGCGAACCTCACCCGTCGTGGGCTCAGTCGACACGGTATGGCTCGTCCAACACCGAGCCGGCGTGGTGACGACGGGTCGCCAGAATCCAACCGGGGCGGGAACCGGGCCGTAGACCGGCGCCCGACCTATCAAAGTCGTTCTTGCCCAACGCATTCCGGGTGCGGCGACCAGGCTCGAACGCCACCGGCCCCGAGGTCTGCGGATCGCCAGCCACGCCGCGAGCGACGCGAAGTGGACGCACACCTCGTGGCTGCCTGCGCCGAACTCGACCCGCACCGGCATGAACATCGATTCGCAACGGCCGACCTCCACGCCGTCGACGAAGACGGTGGCGGGGAAGGTCAGGCCGCCGAACTCCACCACCGTCGCCTCGTCGACCTCGAGGACGGTCCGGAACCAGTGGTCGAAGTCGTCGGGGTCGTCGACGTCACCGAAGACGGCTGCGACGGTGGTGGCCGGTCCGACGTCGAGACTCCCCGGCCATTCTCCGGACACGTCGGAGGAGTGCGCGTAGACGCCGGGCCGGCACCGAATCGCTTGCCAGTCAAGGGGCATTCGGCTAAAGCACGGCGTCGAGGACGAGGTCCATCGCCGACTGCCAGGACCGGGACATCTCGTCGAGCGCCGGTCCGACGTCGACGGTCCTGCCGCGGGCCACCCTCGCCATCTTGAACTGCACCGCCTTCGCGCCGGCCGCCACGGACCGGAAGTGGCTCTCGGCCGCCGCGGTGCCGTCGAACAGTCCGTCGACGTGGACGGCGAGATCCGCGGCGAGTTCGGCCGTGGCCCCCGCCTGTCGGAGCGTGGCGAACGCCCATCGATGGAAGCGGTCGTCGCCGGCTTGCGGAAGCCATGCCGACGCGGTGACGATTCCGCTGGCGAGTCGTTCGACCGGATTGCCGATCGGCCGCCGGCTGACGTGGTCCTCGACGACGGCGGCCACCGCGTCGCCGACTCCGCCCCGTGGCTGCCAACGAACCCGCTCGATGTACGGCGGCAAGCTCGGCGCGGTGTCGGGCGCGAGGTTGAAGATTCCGTCGAAGTCCTCGGCGCCGAGTTCGAACAGTCCCGCGTTGTGGAGATACCGCATGCGCTTCTCAGAGCGGTCCAGCCAGGTCGGAACGATGGTGGTCTTGACGTGTTCACTGCGGTAACTGGTGCCCGCGGTGTCGGGCAGCCACCAGCCGTCGACCTCGACGGTGTGCAGGATTCCCTGCTCCCGTCCGGCTGCCACGGTCTCCAGCACCGGCATCCACACGTTCTCCTCGGTGACATCGAGGCCGTACAGACGGCGGAGATCGTCGGGAGACGGCTTGATGAATGACCACTGCAGCCCGTCGTGGTCGGCTGAGAAGACGAAGGCGAACGACGGGACCGGGTCGAGCCCGAGGCTGTGCAACAGTTCGATCCACAGGTCCACGTAGCAATTGGTTTCCGGCCAGATCCGGTCGGCGTCGTGGGTGAAGTGCGACTGGTGCGTGGCGGGAGTGTCGTCGATGCGGAGCGTGGGAACGGTTGGGGACGTGCAGATCAGCTGCGAAGGTGTCATGTCGAGGTGGACACGAGATCACCCACGACGCGTTGGATGCTGTCGATCGTCGCAAATGTCGACTTCTTGAGGGCTTCGTCGGGAAATTCGATTTCGAACTCGTCCTCGAGCGCCAACATGACGTTCACCGAAGCGTGCGAGGTCAGTCCGAGTTCGTACAAATTGGCCTCGATATCGACATCGGCCGAGTCAGCGGGCACCTTGCCGTGCATCATTAGGATGTTGCGAATTCGACTTTCCATTTACACCCTCGGTCTCAGGCGAACATACGCGTACGCTTACGTTAACACAGCAACGCTATAGTCAACTTAGCTGAAGCGGCGTCCGCCGCAGCCGCAGCCTACGTTTGGAGCCCATGTGACCCTCGATGTGGACGCTCGCTTCGACACCCCCGCCAGCAGCGGAATCGCTGACGTCGTGGGCTCTGCGGCCGCGGCAGCCGACGCCGTCGACCGGCACGCCCGGTTCCCCGCAGAAGCGGTCGAGGCGATGCGTGCAGCAAACTTTCTCTCGTGTTCTCTGCCAACTGGGCTGGGTGGCCGCTCGGCATCGATAACGGAGCTGGCCGCCATCGCTCGCGCCCTGGGTGCCGCCTGCAGTTCGGCGGCGATGGTTTTTGCCATGCATCACACCCAGGCATTGGTGCTCACCAAATATGCGAATTCCGGACCCATTGCCGAATTGACCGCATCGATAGCCGCCGACGAATCGCTTCTGGCGTCCGCCACGACCGAGATCACCACCGGCGGTGACATTGGCTCCTCGACCTGCGCCATAGACGTCGAGGACGAGACCGTGACGCTCCGAAAGAATGCGTCCGTCATCTCCTACGGGCAGTACGCCGACTTCATTTGCGTCACCGCGCGCCGCACGGCCGACAGCCCGGCCAACGATCAGGTGCTGTTGGTGTGCCCCGCCTCCGACACCCGGTTGGAACCCACGGGAACCTGGGACGTGCTCGGGTTTCGCGGGACGTGCAGTCCCGGTTTCCTCCTCGATGCGACGACCGCGCGGCGAAACGTCATTGCCCAGGACTATGCGAGCATCGCAGCGACCACCATGGTGCCGGCATCGCACACACTCTGGTCGAACGTGTGGCTCGGGATCGCCGACGCCGCTGTCGGCAAGGCGCGCACGGCAGTTCGACAAGCCGTGCGAAAGGCAGAAGGCAAACCCGTCCCAAAGACCTTGCTGCTGGCCGACCTACTGGTCAGACACCAAGTCTTGGAGGCCCATGTGCAGCGGGAAGTGCAGCGGTACGAGGACTTCCGTAGCGCTGGCTCTACCGAGGCGACCATCGGCTTCACCCTCGCCATGAACAACCTGAAGATCGATTCGTCCGTGTCGGTTGCCGAACTCGTCATCGATGCGCTGCGGATCGTCGGTCTCAACGGTTACCGAGAGGACCACCCGTTGACGATGGGACGATTGCTTCGTGATTCCTTCGCACCGCAACTCATGGTGTCCAACGATCGAATCCGACAGACCAACGCTGGTCTCGCGTTGGCCCACCGCGGTTAGGTGAAATCCAACATGACGGTTGCGGCCACGGAACTGGAGTCGGCTCGGCTGAAGTTCAGGGACGACTTGATCGACGCAGGGTTGCTCGTCCCGATGGGTATCGACGGCTTGTACGGTCGCAGTGGGGAATTCGAGAACGTCATCGAGGGTATCGACGGTCTCGTCCGACGTACCGCGGGGGAGCGCCCAGGCATGCAGCCGACGGTGCTGCGCTTTCCGCCGGTCTACCCGCGCGAGGCCTTCGAGCGGACCGACTACATTGCCTCGTTTCCGAACCTGACCGGGTCCGTATCCACGTTCATTGGTGACGACCGAGGACACAAGGAACTGCTCGCGGATCGAGACGCGGGCCGGCCGTGGGACGGTCACCTCGACCCTGCCGGCACCATGCTCGTCGCCGCAGCGTGCCATCCGGTGTACGCGACCGCACCGCCCGTCGTGCCGGAGTCGGGCTGCCTCTACGACATCTACGGGTACTGCTTTCGGCACGAGCCTTCGGTCGATCCCGCTCGGATGCAAGCGTTCCGCATGCACGAGTACGTGTACATCGGCACGCCGGAGATGGCCCAGCATCATCGTGACTCGTGGATCGATCCCGCGGTGGGGATCCTCGAGCAGTTGGGTCTCGCCGCGGTGGTTGCGTCGGCCAACGATCCGTTCTTCGGCAGAGCGGGAAGGATGTTGGCGGTCAATCAGCGTCAGGATGATCTGAAGTTCGAGCTGCTGGTGCAGATCTACGGTGACATGGACGAGGGCACCGCCGTAGTGTCCGCCAACTGCCACCGTGACCACTTCGGTCATTCGTTCGAGTTGGTCACGGGGGACGGCGCAGCTGCGCACAGCGCCTGTGTCGGTTTCGGGATGGAGCGGATTGCTCTCGCGATGTTCAGTCGCCACGGTATGGAACCGGCTTCCTGGCCCGACGACGTGAGAGCAGCAATCGGTTGACGTGCATCGGGGGATGGGCACTCTCGGGTAGAGTCTCCGCTTCGTGAGCGGAACGCGTGCTGTGCCAACGTTCTTCGGGCCGCCGGAGTCGCCGCTTTTCGGAGTTTTGCACGTGCCGGCAGAGTCCCGGGCTCGGGGCGGAGTGCTGCTCTGTGCGTCGATCGGCAAGGATGCGGCGGACAGCATCGTCGCGCAACGGTTGATCGCCGACGCGCTCGCGCGTGACGGGATCGCCGTCCTACGGTTCGACTATCTCGGTTGTGGCGACTCCTCGTTCGGTGACACCCGGCCCGAGGCCGTGGCCGAATGGCAGACGAGCATCGAGCACGCCGCCTCGTATCTGCGGACGGCGATGGACACCGACGACCTGTCGATCGTCGCGATGCGGGCCGGCTGCCTGATCACCGCTGCGGCATCGCGGGACCACCCGGCGATGCGATCGGTCAAGAGAGTCGCCTACCTGGATCCGGTGGGCACGGGACGGCGCTTCCTGCGCGAGCAGACGATGTTCTTCAAGATGGCCGGAGGAGACGCCGAGTCCGCCGAACCGGGCAGCGTATCGATCATCGGCGCCGAGTTGTCTGCCAAGGCGGCACGGGATTTCAGTGCACTGAAGCTCTCGGGTGACGGTGAGTGGCCGCGGCAACCCGAGATGTTCGTCGTCGGTCGCGCCGATGGCGCGGACGTCGCGGTGACGGCGATGGCCGAAGGCGTGCAGCCCAACGTGTTCCTGTCCGACGGTCTGGCTTCGGCAGCCCAACCGACGCGGCTCTTGGCGCCGACCCCGACCGACGCAATCGATGCCGTCGTGGATTGGCTCGTAACCCGGGTGCCCTCGGAGCCGCGCCCCTTCCACCCGGTGGTCACCGATCGGGCGAGGATCGCCGACGGTGCAGGCGGGTTCGTCGTCGAACGCATCGAAAGCGTTGGCCCTGATCGCCTCTTCGCGATTCGCACGATGCCGGACCGCCACGACGCCTCGGTGCCGTTGCCGACGGTGGTGTTCTTCACCAACGCGGTCAACGCGCATTGGGGTCCCAGCCGGGGTTGGGTACACATCGCAAGGGCGACGGCCCGAGATGGGCGCCAGGCATTCCGCTGGGACCGCCGAGGGGCGGGGGAGTCGGGTCCGGCGCGGCGTAACTCGGAGGTCTACATCTACTCGCAGGAGGGCATCGACGACGCGATTGCCGCGACTCGGCATGCGCGGGAGTCGGCGTCCAAACTCGTCCTCGTCGGTTTGTGCTCGGGCGCCTGGTATGCGGCGCACGGAGCCCGGGCGGTCGGCGCCGAAGCGTTGTCACTGGTGAACGTCTTGCTTTGGTCGTGGCGTGTGAAGAGCGCTCTGCGAGAACCGATTGCGCCTGCGGACCACGACGTCGCCGATTGGGAGCAGTCACGTCGAGCGCGGCTGCGCCGGTTGGTGTCGGCCCATCTGCCTGCCGCCGCATGGCGCATGCTGGGACGGACCGGGGTCGTGCAGGCACCCGAGAACCTCCTCGCGACCTTCGCTCGGCAGGGTACGTCGGTGACGGCGATCCTGTGTCCGGACGACGCCAAGCTCTTCTTCGCCAATCGCGGCGGAGAAGCGTTGCACCGCTTGGGTCGTACGAAGGCGCCGCCCCGCGTCATCGAGACCGGGAGCGGCGACCATGCAGGCTTCGATCCCATCGTCCTTCAGCCGATCGCGCGGAGCGTTGCGGAGGCTCTGGGGTAGGACGGCGAATCAGTATGCGCCGCTTCCCCTCAGCACCGTGCGAATCGTCTTGACGATGATGGCGACGTCACTCCACAGTGACCAGTTCTCCACGTACGTGAGGTCCAGTCGGACGGCGTCCTCGATCCCGAGGTCCGATCGGCCGCTAATCTGCCACAACCCGGTCAGGCCCGGCTTGACGGCCAGCCTGCGGTAGACCAGGTCGTCGTAGGAGTCGACCTCGCGGCGCACCTGCGGCCGTGGTCCGACCACGCTCATCTCGCCCCGCAGGACGTTGAAGAACTGCGGCAGCTCGTCGATGCTGAACTTGCGGATCAACTTTCCGATCCGGGTCACCCGCGGGTCGTCCTTCATCTTGAAGAAGAGGACGTTGCCGCCGTTGGCCGCCATCAGCGCGGGCATGCGGGACTCCGCATCGACGAACATGCTGCGGAACTTCATCATTCGGAACGGGACACCGTTCATGCCGATTCGTTCGGAGAGGTAGAACGTCGGCCCCGGGCTCGACAGCCGGACGGCGAACGCGGTCACGATGAGCATCGGCGACACGATGAGCAGGGCGACGGTGGCGAAGAGGATGTCGAAACTGCGCTTGATCAGCGAGTTGGCTTGGCTGTGCTGCGGTTTGACGACCTCGAACATGGCCATGCCGCCGACGGGTCGGCTGCGCAGCCGCTGTTCGGCGATGTCGATCATTCCCGGTGCCAGCATGAGGTCCACTTGGAGCGCGTCGAGCTCCCACATCAGTCGGCGAACGTCCACGGGCCGCAGGCCGTGGGTCGCGGCGAGCGCCACGGTGTGGACACCGGTGCGCTGGACGGCGTCGAGGATGGCGCGGTCCATACCGACGACGGGGATGTCGACGCCGCCGACCGAGATCGCGTCCTCCGGATGGGTGGGGCCGTCCGGGGTGCAGATGCCGACCACGTCGTAGCCGGCGCGGGGATCCTTGGCGAATTCCGTGGCGATGTCGCGGGCCGAGGTCGCGGAACCGATGATCAGCAGCCGGTCGTGGTCGTTGCCCGTCCGTCGCCGGTGCGCGGTGTAGTGCCGCCAGGCCCACCGGTTGGCTAGCAGGCCGACGAGGCCCAAGGGGAGGGCGATGGCCAGGTACCCGCGGGACAGGTTGATCTGGAAGAGCGTCGAGGCGATGGCGATCAGGCCGAAGAGCTGCAGCGTGGCGATTGTCAGGATGGCGTACTCATCCGGGCCGCGACCCGTGACCCGGGGCGACCTGCTGCCCAGCGCGAGGAACACCATCCACAGCACGGCGAGCAGGCAGGACACCGCGGTGTACCCGACACCCGTGACCTCCGCCCAGGGGTAGGCGACATCAACCGGCCCGTCGGCAAAGCGGACAAGTTGCCCGACGGCGACGCTAGAGCAAACAATGAGCCCATCGCTAACTATGAGTCTTCGTGCGTAACTCGAGTGGCGACCTTCGCGAGCGGACTGCGCTCCCGTGCGCAGAATGGGACCATCCAGGACGGATGAATCGTCCCTCGATGGCCAGTTTTGGCGAAGTAGCAAGCGGCTTGTAATTGTCGTTGCCGTGCTTTTTTCCGTCTGGCCTGCCGTGACAGCGAACATAACGTCCTCGGTTTCAGGCCCTGTTGACGGAAGCAGGGCTCTTGCAGGTTAGTTGTGCTCACCACCGGTCGCAACTACCAGGTGTGTGACATCCGTCGCCAACCCGACTTCTTAACCTCGACCAACTATAGCGAATTTATACCGAAAGTATGTAATGGGTGGGGCGAGGCTGCCCTCGGCAGGGCTGCGCGGGTTTGCGGCTCTCGGGAAGGCAGCGCCATGACGTGGGTCAATCGAGAGAGTCGAGATCGCTGGACCGCAGGAAATCCATGCTGCGGAGCACCCGAGTCGACATCGTGGGATCGCGGGATCGCCGCGGAGGCCCTTCGATGGCCCGAGCGGGAGCTCCGACCGGCCCTTCCAGCGGCAGCTATCACCAACCTGGAGTGAGCGAACGCTCAGCCGCGAACTGCGGCACAGTGGTGCGTTGAGGCAGAGGTGCGGCTACTCCGCGGCGCGGGTGGCGGGGTGGATGGCGATCAACCCCAGAACGCTGCGCCTCTTGCACATCGCCGCCAGCTCGGCATACGCCTTCTCGCCGAGGAGCTCGGTCAGCTCGGGCCCGTAGGACTGCCACACCTGGCGCGAACCCGTGTGCGCAGCCGGGTCGCCGGTGCAGTACCAATTCAGGTCGGCGCCGCCCTCACCCCAGCCGCGACGGTCGTACTCGGTGATGGTGGTGCGAAGGACCTGCGTGCCGTCGGGCCGTTCCACCCATTCCTGGCTACGGCGGATCGGCAGCTGCCAGCAGATGTCGGGTTTCATCGTGAGTGGTTCGACACCAAGCTTGAGCGCCTTGGAGTGCAGGGCGCAGCCGATGCCGCCGGCGAATCCGGGCCGGTTCAGAAAGATGCACGCGCCCTTGTACTTCCGGGTACGGAGATTCTCCTTGCCCTCGTACTCGTCCATCTCGAGATAGCCCTTGCGGCCCAGGCCCTTGTCGCGGAACTGCCAGTCCTCGTCCGTGAGCTGCTTGACCGCGTCGTCGAGTCGGGCGACGTCGTCGTCGTCGGACATGAACGCGCCATGCGAGCAGCAGCCGTCGTCGGGACGGTTCTCGACCGTGCCTTGGCAGGCGGGCGTGCCGAACACGCACGTCCACCGCGAGCACAGCCAGGTGATGTCCGCGGCGATCACGTGTTCGGGGTTCTCGGGGTCGTAGAACTCCACCCATTCGCGGGCGAAGTCCAGCTCGACCTCACCTCGATGCGATCCGCTCACGGAATGCCACGGTAGACCCGATAACGTGGGTCTCGTGCGACTGGGCGTGCTCGACGTAGGCAGCAATACCGTTCATCTGCTGGTCGTGGACGCTCGGCGCGGTGGGCATCCGACACCGATGAGTTCTACGAAGGCCTCGTTACGGCTCGCCGAGGCGATCGACGGCTCCGGCAAGCTCACCCGCAAGGGCGCCGACAAGCTCGTCGACACCATCGACGAGTTCGCCAAGATCGCGACGAGTTCCGGTTGCGCCGAGCTGATGCCGTTCGCCACGTCCGCGGTGCGCGACGCCAAGAACTCCGAAGACGTGCTGGCCCGCGTGCTCTCCGAGACGGGTGTGGCGCTGAAGGTCCTGTCGGGGGTCGACGAGTCCCGGCTGACGTTCCTCGCGGTCCGTCGCTGGTACGGCTGGAGCGCCGGTCGCATCATCAACATCGACATCGGCGGCGGATCGTTGGAGCTGTCCAGTGGTGTCGACGAGGAACCAGAGGTGGCGTTGTCGCTGCCGTTGGGCGCGGGCAGGCTGACCCGGGAGTGGCTCCAGGACGATCCGCCGGGCCGCCGGAGCGTGTCGATGTTGCGGGAGTGGTTGGCCACGGAGATGGCCGACGCGGGGGCGAGGGTGCTCGACGCGGGTATCCCGGACCTGACCGTGGCGACCTCGAAGACGTTCAGATCGCTGGCGCGACTCACCGGAGCGGCACCTTCCGGCGCCGGACCGCGGGTGAAGAGGACACTGACAGCTACAGGACTGCGTCAGCTCATCGCATTCATCTCTAGGATGACGACGGCCGACCGAGCGGAGCTGGAAGGGGTGAGCGCCGAGCGTGCGCCGCAGATCGTGGCAGGCGCGCTGGTAGCGGAAGTGAGTATGAAGGCGCTGGGGATCGATACCGTAGACATTTGCCCCTGGGCGTTGCGAGAAGGGCTGATCTTGCGAAGACTCGACAGCGAAGCCGACGGGACTGCCTTCGCCGGGGCGTCATCGAGGTTGACCGGGGCCAGAGGTACACGATGACGGAACCAGACGACACCAACGCTCACACCCGACCGATCTCGGTCGCGGAACTCCTCGCCAGGAACGGCACCATCGGGGCTCCGCCGGCCGGCGGCAGGCGTCGGCGCCGCCGCGGCAACAGTGACGCGGTGACCGTCGCCGAACTCACCGGCGAGATCCCGATCATCACCGACACGGGCCGGGTGCCGGTGCAGTCGCGACCCGAGCCCCTCGCCCCGGAACCCCTCGCGCCGGAACCCATCGAAGAGCCGGTACTCGTCGAAGAGCCGGTACTCGTCGAAGAGCCGGTAGCCGAGACCGCCGAGTCGGCCGCTGACGAAACGATCGTCGCCGAGCCCACTCCCGAACCCGAGGTCGAGCCCGCTCCAGGACCAGAGCTCGAACCAGAGTCCGAGCCCGAACTGACCGACGCGGAGCTGGATTATCAGGCCCATCTCGAGCGCCGGTCGACCGACCCGGATCCCATCGACTTCGCACCGCCGCCCCGGCGCGCCCAGTCGGCGACGACGGGCGGCTTCGCCGCTCAGCCCGGCGGTGCCGAGCAGATGAGTCCCGATCCCGTCGTCGACGATGACGACATGCTCGACCTGGGATCCGACGTCGACTTCAGCGAGGTCCTCGACAAGCACGTGTTCGACGACGACGCGGGTGGGTCGCGCGACGAGGTGCCGACGTATCTGCGATCCAATGCCGACACCCTCTTCGGCGGCCAGTCCGTGGCCGACGATCTGGCCCGCCGCGGACCCCGACCGGGACCCGAGGACATCGATCTCGGTGACGATCAGCCCGAAGCGCCGCCGGGGGCAACCGAATCCGCCGCGCCGGAGGGCTCGGCCGTCGTCAGGGGGGTGTGGGTGGTGGTGCAGTGCGTCCTCGCCGTCGCCTTCGGCGCGGGCCTGTTCATCGCCTTCGACCAGCTGTGGCGGTGGAACATGATCGTCGCGCTGGTGCTCTCCGTGCTCGTCATCCTCGGTCTGGTGGTCGGCGTGCGCGTCGTGCGCAAGACCGAGGACATCGGTAGCACTCTGATCGCGGTGGCCGTGGGCGCCCTGGTCACTTTGGGTCCCCTGGCACTGCTGCAATCCCACTGACACGTCACACTGATCTCGCCGTGCGCCCCGCCATCAAGGTAGGTCTTTCGACTGCCTCGGTTTATCCCCTGAGGACCGAGGCGGCCTTCGAGTACGCCGCTCGCCTCGGATACGACGGTGTCGAGCTGATGGTGTGGGCCGAATCGGTCAGCCAGGACATCGCCTCGATCGAGCGGCTGTCCGCGAAGCACGCCATGCCGGTGCTGAGCGTGCACGCGCCGTGTCTGCTGATCTCGCAGCGCGTCTGGGGCGCCGATCCGATCGCCAAGCTCGACCGCAGCGTGCGGGCCGCCGAAAGACTTGGGGCGCAGACGGTCGTCGTACACCCGCCGTTCCGTTGGCAGCGGCGCTACGCCGAGGGTTTCACCGATCAGGTGGCTGCCCTCGAGGAGTCCAGTGACGTCATGATCGCCGTGGAGAACATGTTCCCGTTCCGCGCCGACCGCATCTTCGGCACGGGTCAGTCATCGGTCTCGCGGATGCGCAAGCGCGGTGGCACGCCGGGGATAGCCGTCTCGGCGTTCGCGCCGTCCTACGACCCGCTGGACGGCAACCACGCCCACTACACCCTGGACCTGTCGCACTCGGCGACGGCGGGAACCGACGCCATCGACATGGCGGGCCGAATGGGTGTCGACGGTCCGGACGGCCTGGTGCATCTGCACCTGTGCGATGGCAGCGGAGCGTCGACCGACGAGCACCTGGTACCCGGACGTGGCACCCAGCCCACTGCCGAGATCTGCCAGATGCTCGCGGCCAGCAGCTTCAGCGGCCACGTCATCCTGGAGGTGACCACCTCGGGCGCGCGGACGGCCGGGGAACGTGAGCAGCTGTTGACCGAGTCACTGGAGTTCGCTCGAACTCACTTGTTGCGCTAAAGGATTGGGGACTGTTGCCGTGACGGGATCGTTCGCCGCTGCCATGGAGCTGACGCCAGTGCCGACCGACGACGTCGATGGTGCCGTCTCGGTCTTCGATGGTGAGCTCGACGAGCACTGGACCATCGGACCCAAGGTGCACGGCGGCGCGATGCTGGCGCTGTGCGCCAAGGCAGCGAGGACGGCGGTGTCCCAGCCGGGGGTCGAGCCGATCGCGGTGTCGGGCAGCTTCCTGTGGGCGCCCGATCCTGGGCCGCTGCGCGTGATCACCACGATCCGCAAGCGGGGGCGACGCGTCAGCCTCGTCGACGTCGAGCTGAACCAGGGTGAGCGAACTGGCGATGAGCGCTCGCGCGAAGAGCAGAGAACTGCTGTCAGGGCGACGATCACCCTCGCCGAGCCGGAGCACGACGCGCCGCCGCTGCTGTCGGTCAACCCGGTGGTGCCGTTGATGACGCCCGACCCGCCGCCAGGGCTCGAGCCGATCGGGCCGGGTCACCCGATGGCCGACATCGTGCATCTGGCGCATGGGTGTGACATCCGGCCGTCGCTGACGACGATGGCGCCGCGCTCCGACGGCGGACCCCCGGTCATCGAGTACTGGGTACGGCCCAAGGTCGGCTCACCGGACGTGCTGTTCGCGTTGCTCTGTGGTGACGTCTCGGCACCGGTCACGTTCGGTGTCAACCGCATGGGCTGGGCGCCGACGGTCCAGCTCACCGCCTACCTGCGCGGCCTGCCCGCCGACGGCTGGCTGCGGGTGATCGCCACGACGACGCAGATCGGGCAGGAGTGGTTCGACGAGGACCACGTGGTGGTGGACTGCGAAGGCCGCATCATCGTGCAGTCCCGTCAGCTCGCGATGGTGCCCCCGGCGCCGTCGTAGGTCCGTGCGTCGGGCGTGCAATGCTTGCGTCCGTGGCGAGAATTGCGATCATCGGTGGCGGAAGCATCGGCGAGGCACTGCTTTCCGGGCTGCTGCGCTCGGGTAGGCAGGCCAAGGACATGGTCATCGCGGAGAAGCACCCGGACCGGGCGAAGTACCTGTCGGAGACCTATGCGGTGCAGGTGACGACGGTGGCCGATGCCGCCGAGAACGCGGCGTACGTCATCGTCGCGGTGAAGCCCTCCGACGTCGAGCGGGTGATCGGCGACGTCTCCGAGGCTGCCGCGCGGGCGGAGAACAGCAGCGCCGAGCAAGTCTTCGTCACGGTGGCTGCAGGTGTCAGCACCGCCTACTACGAGGCCAACCTGCCTGCTGGATCACCCGTCATCCGGGTGATGCCCAACGCTCCCGTGGTGGTCGGCGGCGGTGTCAGCGCCCTGGCGCCGGGCCGGTTCGCCACCACCGCGCAGCTCAAGGAGGTCTCGGCGATCTTCGACGCCGTCGGCGGTGTTCTGACCGTGCCGGAGTCCCAACTCGACGCGGTGACTGCGGTGTCGGGCTCGGGCCCGGCGTACTTCTTCCTGATGGTCGAGGCGCTCATCGATGCTGCCGTCGCGGTGGGGCTGCCGAGGGCCGTCGCCACCGATCTGGCCGTGCAGACCATGGCGGGCTCGGCAGCGATGTTGCTGGAGAGCCTGGACCACGCCAACCCGTCCGGTGACGGAGCAATGGGTACGGCGATGGATACCAGCCCGGCTCAGCTGCGCGCGACCGTCACGTCGCCGGGTGGCACTACGGCCGCTGGTCTGCGGGAATTGGAGCGTGGCGGCCTGCGGGCGGCGGTAGCCGAAGCGGTGGCCGCGGCAAAAACACGCTCTGAGCAGCTAGGAATTACATCAGAGTAGTTCAGGCAATTCGAACTGATTAACCCACACCCGTCGCAATAACCCCAGTGGCCACGCTATTCTCCCTGAGGTAGCACGCTCTGCGCCAGCGGTGGGGAAGCCGCTGGAGCGGCGTGCCTGATTGATTGGGTTGCGATGACGTCTATGAACGGGCCATCTTCGCGGGATTCCGCTGGCGGCGGCAAGGCGGCGCGTGACGCCTCCGCGAGCGAACCGCCGAGAGCGCAATTCCTCACCGTCGCTGAAGTGGCGAGCCTGATGAGGGTGAGCAAGATGACGGTCTACCGGCTGGTGCACAACGGCGAGTTGCCCGCGGTGCGGGTGGGTCGGTCGTTTCGCGTGCATGCCAAGGCCGTGCACGACCTCCTGGAGACGTCGTACTTCGACGCCGGCTGACGTCCCGTACGTACGCCGCTGACTGGCCGTTTTCGTCCCTGGAGTTCCGGCCGGGTAAGGTGACGAGTCGGTTCTCCGGGCACAAATGCCAGGAGATGTCTTAGGTAGCGGAGTTCATGGGTTCAGTCATCAAGAAGCGGCGCAAGCGCATGTCGAAGAAGAAGCACCGCAAGTTGCTTCGTCGTACACGGGTGCAGCGCAGAAAACTTGGCAAGTAGCCCGAGCTGGTCCCGCTAGGCTGTCGCGATGGATTCCACCGGCCGGTCTGACAGAGACCGCGGCCAATCGGCCGACCCGGGCTCGGGTGGTACGGATTCGCCGGATGCGGTACCGCAGCCGAAGGTGGTTCTGGTCACCGGTGCGTGCCGATTCCTCGGCGGGTATCTGACGGCCAGGCTGGCGCAGAATCCGGAGATCGACCACGTCATCGCGGTCGACGCGGTGGCGCCGAGCAAGGATCTGCTACGACGGATGGGTCGTGCCGAGTTCGTCCGCGCCGACATCCGAAACCCGTTCATCGCCAAGGTGATTCGCAACGGGGGCGTCGACACCGTCGTGCATGCGGCGGCAGCCTCCTATGCGCCGGGGGCGGGTGGCCGGGCGGCGCTCAAGGAGATCAACGTCATGGGCGCGATGCAGTTGTTCGCGGCCTGCCAGAAGGCGCCGTCGGTGCGTCGGGTAATCCTCAAGTCCACCTCCGAGGTGTACGGGTCGTCCTCGCGCGACCCCGTGCTGTTCACCGAGGACGGCAGTTCCCGCCGGCCCCCCGGCGAGGGCTTCGCCCGCGACAGCATCGACATCGAGGGCTATGCGCGTGGGCTGGCGCGCAGGCGCCCCGACCTCGCGGTGACCATCCTGCGGCTGGCCAACATGATCGGGCCCGCGATGGACACGGCGCTCTCGCGCTACCTCGCCGGTCCCGTCGTGCCGTCGGTGCTTGGCCATGACGCCCGCCTTCAGCTCTTGCACGAACAGGACGCGCTCGGTGTCCTGGAGCGCGCGACGATGGCGGGCCGCTCGGGCACCTTCAACGTGGGTGCGGCGGGAATCATCATGATGTCGCAGGCGATCCGCAGGTCGGGTCGGGTGCCGCTGCCGGTGCCCCGATCGGCGCTGTCCGCCGTCGATTCGCTGCGGCGCGCAACGCGCTACACCGAGCTCGATCGTGAACAGCTGAACTACGTCAGCTTCGGCAGGGTGATGGACACCGCGAGGATGCGTAGGGTCTTAGGTTACAACCCGAAGTGGACCACGGCGGAAGCTTTCGACGATTACGTCCGCGGCCGAAGTTTGACGCCGATCGTCGATACGCGATGGGTACGCTCGTTGGAGAGCCGCGCCATTTCAGCGGCAGAGCGCTGGGGGCGTTAGTCTTGTCCTTTGGGGCGGGGAGAAGGTAGCGAAGTGCCGGGTGAGTCAAGGGCTAAAGTCATTCCGCTGCATTCCAATTCGGGCCGCACGTCGGCTCAGAGACGGGCTGCGGCGCGCGCCGATGGCGCACGTCGGCATCCGTCCCTCCTCCAGGATCCCGGGACGCGTGCATCCGCCGACGAGCTGGCGGCCGTCATCCGTGAGATCGACGACCGGCGCAGTGCCGCAGGGGCCGCGGCCGATGACGGTGCGGGCGCGAATGAACTGTCTCAGAGCATCGCCGCGGCCGCCGAGTTCGTCCGCAAGCGGATGTCGGGCGACTACACAGTCGACGAGTTCGGCTTCGACAAGCACCTCAATGAGGCTGTCTTCCTGCCCTTGCTGAGAGGGCTCTTCCGGAACTGGTTCCGGGTCGAGGTCAGCGGTATCGAGCACCTGCCGGAGAGCGGCGCGGCGCTGATCGTCGCCAACCACGCAGGCGTCCTGCCCCTGGACGGGCTGATGACCCAGGTCGCCGTCCACGACAACCATCCGGCGCAGCGCGATCTGCGCCTGCTGGCAGCCGACATGGTGTTCGACATGCCGTTCGTCGGCCAGGCCGCACGCAAGGCGGGGCACACCATGGCGTGCACGGCCGACGCCCATCGACTTCTCGCCGCGGGTGAACTCACCGCGGTGTTCCCCGAGGGTTACAAGGGATTGGGCAAGAACTTTCGGGACCGCTACAAGCTGCAGCGCTTCGGGCGCGGCGGGTTCGTGGGCGCCGCGCTGCGGGCGAAGGCCCCCATCGTGCCGTGCTCGATCGTCGGGTCCGAGGAGATCTATCCGATGCTCGCCGACGTGAAACTGCTCGCGCGGCTGATGGGTCTGCCGTACTTTCCCCTGACGCCCCTGTTCCCGATGGCGGGACCGCTCGGGCTGGTGCCGCTGCCGTCGAAGTGGCACATCCAGTTCGGCGAGCCGATCGCCACGGACGAGTACGACGAGTCGGCGGCCGACGATCCGATGATCACCTTCGAACTGACCGACCAGGTGCGCGAGACCATTCAGCAGACGCTGTACCAGTTGCTCGCCAACCGGCGCAATCCGTTCCTGGGCTAGCTACTTGGCGGCTGCCGAGTTCTGGCCGGCGATCATTCTCTTCATCGCCGCGTCACGTCCGGCTGCGATCTGAGCCGTCACCTCGGCATTCTCCTCGGCGCTGCTCGACTCGCCGAACAGCGTCACCGTGCTGGTCAGGACGGGGTTGCCGTCATCGTCGGTCACCTCGCCGCGGATCTCGGTGATGACTGCGCCGTGTGACTCGATCACCGAGTCGAGATACGAGTCGAACCACAGCTTGTCGCCGACCACGATCGGACGATGGAAGACCAGTTTCTGATCGCGGTGCAGCACCCGCTCCATGTTGATCGGCACGTCGAACTGGTTGAAGATCTCGGCCTGCACCCGCCGACCGGCGACGGCGACGAAAGTCAACGACGCGATCAGCGCGTCCTGGCCGCACTCCGCGGCCGCGGCTTCGTCGTAGTGCGCGGGGTGCTCGTCCTTCACCGCGCGGGCGAACTCGCGCACCTTCTCGCGGTCGACCAGGAAGTAATCGGGATACCGGTAGTGGGTACCGATGATCTCTTCGGCGATGCTCATTTCTACAGACGTGCTCCCCGCTCAGTGCTCCTGGTCCAGCGGCGACGAGCCTATCAGCGACCGCTCAGCCGCCATGCCCTCGACGGGACACCACCGCGGCCAGCGCGCCGCCCGCCGCGCCGAGCGCGAGCGCCGACGGGACTCCGATGCGGGCGGCCTTGCGGGCGGTGCGGAAGTCGCGGATCTCCCAGCCTCGCTTTCGGGCCAGGTCGCGGAGGGCCGCGTCGGGGTTGATGGCGACCGCCGTGCCCACCAGCGACAGCATGGGAACGTCGTTGATGCTGTCCGAATACGCGGTGCAACGCCGCAGGTTGAGCCCTTGGCGAATGGCCAGCGACCTGACGGCGTGCGCCTTGCCCGCGCCGTGCAGGATCTCGCCGACCAGCCGGCCGGTGAACACGCCGTCCACCGATTCGGCGACCGTGCCCAGAGCGCCCGTCAGACCGAGCTTGCGGGCGATCGTGGCGGCCAACTCATAAGGCGTCGCCGTGACGAGCCAAACCTGCTGACCCGCCTCCAGGTGCATCTCGGCCAGCGCTCGCGTGCCCTGCCAGATCTTGTCGGCGATGATCTCGTCATAGATCTCCTCGCCGACCTCGAACAGTTCCGACGTCCGGCGACCCTCGATGAACGCCAGGGCCTTGGTGCGTCCAGCGGCCACGTCGTCGCTGTTCTCCTTGCCGGTGAGCTGAAACTTGGCTTGCGCGTAGCCAAATCGGACGAGATCGCCGTAGGTGAAGTAGTTGCGTGCCGCCAGTCCGCGGGCGAAGTGCACCAGCGACGAGCCCTGCACCAGGGTGTTGTCGACGTCGAAGAAGGCGGCGGCCGTCAGGTCGGGCGGCGGAGGATCGGTCTTGGACGCGTCGTCGGCGATGATGTGATCGATCGCGTCGGCTTCGTCGCCGATCCGGCGGCCGGCCTCGAGATCGGCGCCCAGCTCGGCCTCAGCCCCTGACTCGGACACCCTTGAACCTTAGGCCACGGGGATACTCTGCAGCCGTGGACCATGTCCGAAACCGGCACACCGTGGAGTTGCTGACCCGCGCCGGTTGCAGCCTCTGCGAGAAGGCCGCCACGGTGCTCGCCGGTCTCGCCGACGAACTCGGGTTCGCGTGGTCGGCCGTGGACGTCGACGCCGCTGCGGCAGCCGGAGATCGATCGCTGCGCGCCGAGTATGGCGACCTTCTTCCGGTCGTGCTGCTCGACGGCGTTCAACATGGCTACTGGGAGGTCGACGAGGCACGGCTGCGCGAGGATCTCACGAGGGAGTGACCCTCACCGCTAATTTGGTCGGCGGCCTGATCGGCGACTATCTTGAAATCGTGGTGACGAGGCCATGAGCGTTCTTCTGTTCGGGGTTTCGCATCGCAGCGCCCCGGTGTCCGTGCTGGAACGGCTGAGCTTCGACGATGCCGACCAGGCGAAGGTCGTCGAGCAATTGCTGCAATCTTCCCTCGTCACCGAGGCCATGGTCCTGTCGACCTGCAACCGCGTTGAGATCTATGCCGTCGTCGAGGCGTTCCACGGCGGGCTGTCCGTGATCGGTCAGGTGCTGTCCGAACACTCCGGCATGTCGCTGAACGATCTCACCAAGTACGCCTACGTCCGCTACGCCGAGGCCGCCGTCGAGCACCTGTTCGCGGTCACCAGCGGCCTGGACTCGGCGGTGATCGGCGAGCAGCAGGTGCTTGGTCAGGTCCGCCGCTCGTACGCCTTGGCCGAAGCCAATCAGACCGTCGGACGCACGCTGCACGAACTGGCCCAGCGCGCGCTCTCCGTCGGCAAGCGGGTGCACGCGGAGACCGGGATCGATGCCGCGGGCGCCTCGGTGGTGTCGGTGGCACTGGACATGGCGGACCGGAAGCTGTCCGGCGGGCTGGCCGGGCGGTCCGCCGCCGTGATCGGTGCCGGGTCGATGGGCTCCCTGGCGGCCGCACATCTGATGCGGGCCGGGATCGGCCGGGTGCACGTCGTGAACCGCTCGCTGCCGCGCGCCGAGCGCCTCGTCCAGAACCTGAAGGCCCAGGGCGTCGATGCGAAGGCGTTCCCGTTCGACCACATCCCGGCCGTCCTTGCCGATGCCGACGTCGTCGTTTCTTGTACCGGGGCCGTGCGCCCCGTGGTCTCCCTCGCCGACGTACACCAAGGTCTTGCGCACGGCCAGGAACCCAAGCAGTTGGTGGTGTGCGATCTCGGCATGCCCCGCGACGTCGACCCGGCCATCGCCGGTCTGCCCGGCGTCTACGTCGTCGACATGGAGCGCATTCAGCGCGAACCGGCCGCCCGGGCGGCTGCCTCGGACGCCGAGGAGGCGCGCGCGATCGTCGCCGCCGAGGTTGCCAACTACCTTGTCGGCCAACGGATGGCCGAGGTCACGCCGACCGTCACCGCGCTGCGCCAACGCGCCGCCGACGTCGTCGAAGCCGAGCTGCTCCGCCTGGACAACCGGTTGCCGGGGCTCGAGGCCACCCACCGCGACGAGGTCGCCCGGACCGTTCGCCGCGTCGTCGACAAGCTCCTGCACGCCCCGACGGTCCGCGTCAAGCAACTGGCCAGTGCACCGGGGGGCGACAGCTACGCCGAGGCGCTCCGCGAGCTGTTCGAGCTCGACCCGCAGGCCGTCGACGCGGTTTCCGGTGGCGAATTACCCCTCCTCGCAACGAATCTAGTGGCAATGGAGTCTCGGCTCGATGTTGGCAAGGCCGAGTAAGCACTTGGCATCTTCGCGCGATACGGCGATCCGCATCGGCACCAGAGGCAGCCTGTTGGCTACCACTCAGGCCGGTCTCATCAGAGACGCTCTGGTGGCCAGGGGGCATGCGGCCGAACTCGTCATCGTCTTGACCGCCGGGGACCGCTCGCATCAACCCATCCCCGACATCGGCGTCGGAGTGTTCACCGCGGCCCTGAGGGAAGCGGTCGCCGACGGCACCGTCGACGTGGCGGTGCACTCGTACAAGGATTTGCCCACCGCGGCCGACGCCAGGTTCGTCATCGCCGCCATCCCGCCTCGCGAGGACGCCAGGGACGCCTTGGTGGCGCGCGACGGACTGGTCCTCGGAGAGTTGCCAGCCGGTTCGGTGATCGGTACGTCGAGCCCGCGGCGGACGGCGCAGCTTAGAGCACTGGGTCTCGGTTTGGAAATTCGCCCCCTAAGAGGCAACCTAGACACCAGGTTGAACAGGGTAAGCAACGGTGATTTCGACGGCGTCGTCGTCGCCCGGGCGGGACTGGTCCGCATCGGACGGCAAGATGTCGTCACCGAGACTCTGGAACCGGTGCAGATGTTGCCAGCGCCGGCTCAGGGAGCGCTCGCGGTGGAGTGTCGCGCGGGTGACGCGGAGCTCGTTGCGCTGCTGGCGGAGATGGACCATTCCGACACGCGCGTCGCAATCACCGCGGAGCGAGTCCTGCTCGCCGAGCTCGAGGCGGGGTGTTCCGCGCCGGTGGGTGCGATCGCGGAAGTGGTCGAGTCCATCGACGAGGAGGGCAACCTCTTCGAGGAGCTGTCGTTACGCGGCTGCGTGGCGACGCTGGACGGATCCGACGTGATCCGTGCGTCCGGGATCGGGAAGCCCGAACGGGCCCGGGAGCTTGGTCTCTCGGTCGCCGCGGAGTTGTTCGACCTGGGAGCACGGGAGTTGTTGGATCAGCGGACGACAGAGCGGGAGTGAAGGATGACGACCCGAGGGCGCAAGAGCAAGCCCGGCCGCATTACGTTCGTCGGTTCGGGCCCCGGTGATCCGGGCCTGCTGACGACGAGGGCGCGCACGGTCCTGGCCAACGCGGCACTGGTCTTCACGGACCCTGACGTACCCGAGGCGGTGCTCGCCATAGTTGGCTCCGAGCTGCCGCCCACGTCGGGTCCTGCCGAGGCGGCGCCACAGAACGACGACGCGACACCGGCGGAGACGCCGGCCGCGACGACCCTCCCCGGCGGCGCGGACGTTCGTCCCGCACTGGGCGATCCGACCGAGGTGGCCAAGCTGCTGCTGCACGAGGCGCGCACCGGCGCCGACGTGGTGCGGCTGGTGGCCGGTGACCCGCTGTCGGTCGACTCCGTCATCACCGAGGTGAGCGTGCTGGCCCGCACGCAGGCCCATTTCGAGATCGTGCCGGGACTCGCTCCCGCGACCGCGGTACCGACCTACGCAGGACTGCCCCTCGGCTCGTCGCACACCGTCGCCGATGTCCGCGGCGACGTGGACTGGGCTGCGCTGGCCGCCGCTCCCGGCCCACTGATCCTGCACGCCACGGCAACCCATCTTCCCGATGCCGCGCGCACGCTGATCGAATACGGGCTCACCGAGTCGACGCCGTGCGTCGTCACCGCCAACGGCACGACGTGCCAGCAGCGTTCGGTGGAGACCACGCTGGCGGGCCTGCTCGACAAGGCCACGCTGGCCGCCTCCGGCTCCGAGGGGCTGGCCGCCGGACCGCTGGTCGGTCCGTTGGTCGTGACCATCGGCAAGACCGTCTCCAACCGCGCCAAGCTCAACTGGTGGGAGAGCCGGGCGCTCTACGGCTGGACGGTCCTGGTGCCGCGCACCAAGGATCAGGCCGGCGAGATGAGCGACCGGTTGATCTCCCACGGCGCCTCCCCGATCGAGGTTCCGACCATCGCGGTCGAACCGCCCCGCAGCCCCGCCCAGATGGAGCGCGCGGTCAAGGGTCTGGTCGATGGTCGCTTCCAGTGGGTGGTGTTCACCTCCACCAACGCAGTGCGTGCGGTGTGGGAGAAGTTCAACGAGTTCGGGCTCGACGCGCGGGCGTTCTCCGGCGTGAAGATCGCGTGCGTCGGCCAGGCGACCGCGGACCGGGTCCGGGCGTTCGGCATCAACCCCGAACTGGTGCCGTCGGGTGAGCAGAGCTCGCTCGGTCTGCTCGACGAGTTCCCGCCGTACGACGACATCTTCGATCCGGTGAACCGGGTGCTGCTGCCCCGCGCCGACATCGCCACCGAAACTCTGGCCGAGGGCCTGCGGGAACGCGGTTGGGAGATCGAGGACGTCACCGCCTACCGCACGGTGCGGGCGGCACCGCCGCCGGCGCAGACCCGCGAGATGATCAAGACGGGCGGGTTCGACGCGGTGTGCTTCACGTCGAGCTCGACCGTCCGCAACCTCGTCGGCATCGCGGGCAAGCCGCATGCGCGGACCATCGTCGCGTGCATCGGGCCCAAGACTGCCGAGACCGCAGCCGAATTCGGGCTTCGGGTCGACGTGCAGCCGGAGACGGCCGCCGTGGGTCCGCTGGTCGAGGCACTGGCCGAACACGCCGCTCGACTTCGCGCGGAAGGCGCCCTGCCCCCGCCGCGCAAGAAGAGTCGCCGCCGCTGACCATGGACCTTCGCCGACAGTACGGTTGTTTACGGCCTTACTCGGGCGATGCGTGCATCAACCGTACTTTCGACGTGACGGAACTTTCCCCATGAGCTTTCCCAGGCATCGACCCAGGCGCCTGCGGTCGACCCCGGCCATGCGTCGGTTGGTCGCCCAAACCTCGCTGGAGCCACGGCATCTGGTGCTGCCGATGTTCCTCGCCGATGGAATCGACGAGCCGCGGCCGATCGAGTCCATGCCGGGAGTCGTTCAGCACACCCGTGATTCGCTGCGCAAGGCGGCCGCCGACGCCGTCGCGGCCGGTGTCGGCGGGCTCATGTTGTTCGGCGTTCCGCGCGAGCAGGACAAGGACGCGACCGGTTCGGCCGGGGTGGCCGAGGGCGGCATCCTGAACGTGGGACTGCGCGATCTGGCGTCGGACCTCGGGGGCGACACGGTGCTGATGGCCGACACCTGCCTCGACGAGTTCACCGACCACGGCCACTGCGGCGTCTTGGACCGGGTCGGCAGGGTCGACAATGACGCCACGAATGCCCGTTACGTCGAACTCGCCGTGGCACAAGCTAATTCGGGCGCTCACATGGTGGGTCCGAGCGGCATGATGGACGGTCAGGTAGCGGCGATCAGGGACGGACTGGACGCTGCCGGGCACACCGACGTGGTGATCCTGGCGTATGCGGCGAAGTTCGCCTCCGGCTTCTACGGTCCGTTCCGCGAGGCCGTCGGCTCCAGTCTCGACGGTGACCGCCGGACCTATCAGCAGAACCCCGGCAACGCGCGAGAGGCGCTGCACGAGGTCGAGCTCGACATCGACGAGGGCGCGGACATCATCATGGTCAAGCCGGCGATGGGGTACCTCGACGTGGTGCGGGCCGCCGCCGACATCTCACCGGTTCCCGTTGCGGCATATCAGGTTTCCGGTGAGTACTCGATGATCAGCGCGGCCGCCGCGAACGGTTGGATCGATCTGCGAACCGTCGCGTTGGAGACGCTGACCAGCATCCGGCGAGCCGGTGCCGACATCGTGTTGTCCTACTGGGCGGCCGACGTCGCCGACTGGTTGGCGTGACCGGACCCGCCGCGCGCCCCGAGGACGTCGACACCGGCTTCTGGCTGTGTGTCGTGGCGCTACCGATGATGGTGGCCGGTTACGTCGTCGACCTGGTGGCACTACCGGTGAAGGGTCCGGCGGCGCTGGTGTACGGGGCGTCGTCGATCTTCCTCGTCGTCGTGGTCTCGGTCGTGGTGACGTTCCTGCTGCTGATGCGCCAGGGCTACCGGTGGACCCGCACCGTGCTCACGGGCGGGGGTGCGGCGACGATCGGGTACGCGTTGAGCACGCTGTTCAGCGTGGAGCGGCCGACGGCGGCGGCGGTCCTCTTCGCGGTGACCGCGATCATCGGGTCGGTGTGCATCGCCGGTGGTATCTACCTGCTGCATCGCAAGGATGCCCACGCCTTCTTCACGCGCTGAACGGGACGATAGGCTGACCCGACCATGCCGGACTCCCCAGCGCCTGCCAGTCGGCCCCGCACCGTCACCGCCGCCTTCTGGTGCTGGTTGGCCGCGGCGATTCTGACGGCGGCCTTCGGGATGTTGATCGCCACCTTCAGCACCGCGCTCTTCTTTCAGGTCGCCGGGATCATCCTGATCCTCGTCGGTCTCGGGCAGGGGTACCTCGCGGGGCGGGCCCGCAACGGTTTCAAGCGCTACGCGAGCGCCGGGGTGGGCCTCGCGCTAGCCACGGTGGCGTACTACGCCGTCCTGCTGGTCCTCGGCGGGATCGCCGTGTTCGGCGTCCTGATCGTGGCGGTGATCATGATCCTGCTAATCACGGGTTCGGCGATGACGCAGCGCGCGGTGTCCCAGCAATGGTTCGACGCTCGGGCGGTGGCGTGACCGAACCACGGCCCGAGGAACCGACGGTGCTGTTCCGCGAGCCTGGAGCGACGTGGTGGTGGTTGCTCGCCGGACCGTTGTCCGCGACGACGATGATGCTGATCCAGCTGTCGTCGGGCTACGGATGGCAGCCCCTATTGCCGGGTGTCTTCCTGATACTGGTCACCGGATTCCTCGGCCTGCAGGTCAAGGCCGCGCGCATCCACACGTCGGTCGAGCTGACACCGGAATATCTCCGCCAGGGCGCCGAGACGATCCTCGTCTCCGAGATCGAGAGGGTCTACCCCGAGGCCGACGGCGCCGAGGTCCCCACATGGCAGTCGTCGCGGGCGTTGGGGGAGTTGACCGGGGTGCCACGCGGCCGTACCGGAATCGGTCTGAAGCTCAGTAGCGGTCGTCGGGCGCAGGCCTGGGCGCGCAGGCACCGCCAGCTGCGGATCGCGCTGGGCTCCGTCGTCGAGGAGCGTGCGCGATGAGGACCCGCGCCGTCGTCGAGCTGGTGCTGGCCGTGCTGGCGGCGGTCGGCTGCGCGGTGAGTTGGCTGGCGGCCCGGTCCGCCGAGCTGGCCGCTCCGGTCATTCCGTCCGAACCCGCCATGCCGACGGTGATCTACGATCCCTCGCTGATCGTGTTGGCCGTGCTGCTGGCCACGGTGGCTGGTGTCCTGGCCGTCCTCGGGGTCACCGGGCTTCGTCGCGGCTGAGGCAGTGGGTGAGCCTGCTCACATGCCTGTTGGTACAAAGTGCGAAATCTGTAACACTGTGTCACATGACCGACTTGGCGGAGAACCCGCAACGCGCCGACGCCCTCCCCCTCGGCCCCGGATCGCTGGTCTGGAAATACTTCGGGGACAACCGCATGTACCTGATCGGTCCACGACCCGCCGTGCTGCAGAACATGCTGGCCGAGCTGGGGCAGGGCGTGCTGGACCACTCGGTGTTCTTCTCCGACACCGCCGCCCGGGTCAAGCGGTCGATCCCGCCGATCATGATGACGGTGTACGGCGGCGAGGACTCCGACGAGGGCATCCGGGTGCGGGACTTCCATCGGGACATCAAGGGCGACATGCCCGCTCAGGACGGGGTGGTGGTCAAGTACCACGCACTGAACCCCGAGACGTACTTCTGGGCGCACGCCACGTTCGTCGAGCAGGTGTTGTACTTCGCCGACACGTTCGTCAAGCGGCTGACCGACGACGAGAAGGAACGGATCTACCTGGAGTCCAAGACGTGGTACCGCCGCTACGGGGTCAGTGAGCGGCCGATGCCCACCGATTACGCGGGCTTCCAACGGTATTGGGATCAGATGATGAACGACATCGTGGTCGCCCACCCCACGGCGAAGTACGGCGTCGGCTACGTCACCAAGGGCTTCCCGCGTCCGAAGGGAGTGTCCCCGTTGGCGTGGAAGCTGTTGTCTCCGTTGTTCAATCCGCTCGCCGCGTTCATCACCACCGGTGGCATGCCGCCACGGGCCCGCGACCTGCTCGGGCTGCCGTGGAGCGACCGTCGAGAGCGGGCATATCAAACATTTGCGGCGGCATGGCGGTCGCGACCGGTCAACTGGGCGTGGGATCGGCTGCCGATGCGCTTGCGCTACAACAGTTTCGCGCAAGTCGGCTATGCCCGCGGCTGACTCGACGTCCGCGATTCTGGACGCCGCCCTGGTCGAGTTCGAACGGCACGGCTTCCAGCGGGTCGCCCTCGACGACGTCGCCCGCCGGGC
Source organism: Mycolicibacterium sp. TUM20985 (assembly GCF_030295745.1). Classification (NCBI taxonomy): domain Bacteria; kingdom Bacillati; phylum Actinomycetota; class Actinomycetes; order Mycobacteriales; family Mycobacteriaceae; genus Mycobacterium; species Mycobacterium antarcticum. Next base: position 5,119,792 of record NZ_AP027291.1, on the reverse strand, counting down.
GGGCGTCAGCCGCACGACCATCTACCGCCGGTTCGCCAATCGCGACGAGTTGGTGGCGGCCGTCATCGAACGCGAGAACGTCGTCCTGTTCGCCGACATCGCCGCGGAGTTGAAGCATGCCGTCAAGCCGGCGGACTACTACGTCGAGGCCTTCACCCAGTCGATTCTGATGTTTCGCAGGCATCGCGTGCTCAACCAGATGATCACCGACGAGCCTGCCCTGGTGCTGGAGTTGGCCCGCCATCACCATGGCGCTGCGATCGATCGGATGGCGGAGGCGCTGCGGGTGATCTTCCCGGCCGGCTTCGCCGACCGCATCGGAGTGGTCGCCGTCAACGACCTGGCCGACACGATCCTGCGCTACGCGGCGATGGTGCTGCTGCTGCCGAGCGCAGAATCCCTGAGCACCCCCGACGAGCTGCGAGCCTTTGCCAGGAGGCACTTCCTGCCGAGCCTTCCGACGGCGCTGCGAGCCGTAGCCGTCTAGCCCCGCGATTGTTTGGTGGGTCACACTTCCGGGCAGCCATGCAGCATGGCAAACGACGACGAGAACGGCACCATCCCGAAGCCCGAGGTCACCGACGAGCATCGCGAGAAGGCCAAGGAGATGGCCAAGGCCTACGAGGACGACCGGCCGACCATCGGGCTGCCGGGCACCAGCAACACCGTGACGGGCCAGGCGGTGGCCGACTGGGTCGATGAGGACGGCAGCCCCAAGTTCGGCGACGTCGAAGACGGCGGGGGCGTGAAGCGAGAGGACGTCATGGGTGTCCGCGGGACGAACCTGAGCGACGAGGACTAGTCGCTAGGCTTGATCGCCGTGACGCCACTCGATCAGATTGCGCCCGCCTTCCGCGACATGGCCCACGAGATCGTGTGGGCGTCCGTCGCCACAGTCGACCGGGACGGGCGACCACGCACGCGCATCCTGCACCCGATCTGGGAGTGGGACGGGACGGATCTGATCGGCTGGATCGCCACCGTGCCCACCCCGCTCAAGCGGGCGCACCTCGAGGTTCACCCCGACGTGTCGGTCAGCTATTGGACCACCACCCACGACACCTGTAGCGCTGAATGCGCGGCTCAGTTCTACTTCGACGAAGAGACGCGAAAAGCCGTGTGGGACAAGTTCGCCAATGGTCCTGCGCCGGTCGGTTACGACCCGTATGTCATCCCGATGTGGAGTGCTGGTCCGACGTCCGAACAGTTCGCGGTGCTGCGACTCGCCCCACACCGACTGCGGGTGATGGCGGGCACCGTGATGACCCGCGGCGAGGGCGAACCGCTGCTGTGGACAGCGGCCTAGCCTTCGCACCGCAACGGGACCACAATTGACCCATGGCCTACCTCAAGCCCCCGTGGTTCACCGCCAAGGTGTTCAACAAGGCCGCGATGGCGTTCGGGATCGGGGGCAGCGCGACGCTCGTGGTCACCAAACGCGCCAGCAAGCAGCCTCAGCAGATCCCCGTGGTCGTGCCGGAGGTCGAGGGGGTGAAGTACTTGGTGTCGACGCGCGGGGAATCGGAGTGGGTCCGCAACGTCCGTGCCGATCCAAGCGTCACGCTCGACGACGTCAGCTTCGTCGCCACCGAGGTGCCGGTCGAGGAGCGGGCCCCGATCATCGCCGTCTACCGTCCGCTGGCGGGCAAGATCGTCGAGGGCTACTGGGCGAAGCTTCCCGACGATGCCGATCATCCGGTCTTCGCGCTGACCCCGGGCGACCTAGCGTCCGCCTAGCTCATGAGCCCTGGAGGATGCCGATCAGCTGTTCTCGGCTGTTGGCTCCGACGCGCTGTGACGCGCGGAAGAGGTGTCCCTCGATCGAGCGGGTCGACATCGTGAGTCGTTCGGCGATCTGCTTGTTGGACAACCCTCGTGCGGCCAGCGAGATGATCTCGCGCTGACGAGCGGTGAACGGCTGCAGTGTCGCCGCCGCCCGTAGTGCAGGAGTCTGGGCCCCTTGGCATTCGGCGGCCAGACGCTGAGCCGCGGCTGACGCGCTCATCGCCGCACCGCGCCGCCCGGCGTGCTGGTAGGCCAGGACGGCGTGGGCGGCGGCGTCGGCGGCGGCGAGGCGGTCGCCGAATGCCTCGTAGCGGCGGGACGCATCGATCAGACCGTCACCGTCTCCCGCCGCGAGCGCGGCGGCGTGGGCGGCGGCCGCCCCTGCGCGTGGGCCCTGGACCACGCCGGTCAACTCGGCCAGTCTGCAAGCGGTGGTGCGGTCCCCGAACTGTGTCGCCGTCTGCAGGAGCACGAGTTCCCAGGCGGACCGGCCTCGGTCGCCTTCCCTCGACGCCGCTTCGCGGATGATCGAGATTGCCTGTGAAACAGCACCTTCGGCGGCAAATACCCAGGCTTCGGTGATGGATTTCTCAGCATCCACCATGCAGGCATCGGGGTCTTCGGCCCACCACTCGATCTGGTCGAGTTCACGGCGTGCGTCGGTCGCTCTCCCGGCCATTGCGGTCACGGTCGTCAACCACGACCGTCCGAAGCACTTCATCATGCGCCCGCTGTCGCCGGTACCCAGATACGCAACGGCTTCCCGCAGTGAGCGGCTCGCGTCGTCCAGAGCGCCCCGGCTCATCGCCGACATGCCGACCCGCACGCTGTGCCATGACTCCTCGAACGGAATGTCGCGCGTGTCGTGCCGAATCCGGGCGATCACGGCGTCCAGTCGTGTCAGCGCACCCGCGAGTCGGTAGCCGTAGGCGTGCAGGAACGCCACCGGGTGCCGCAGGTGTGACACCCCCGCAGACCTGTCGGCGATGGCGTAGCCGCTGTTGGCGGCTGGCTCGAGCTCGTCGATGCGCCCAAGGTCAGCAAGGCCTGCGACCAAGACCCAGGCTAGGAGGATCTGCGCGATGTCACCCTCGGGAGAGTCGGCGCAGGCGGCGTACGCCGCTTCGACTGCGGCTTCGGAGTGTCCGCGCTCCAAGTCGATCAGCGCGCGGAGCGCGGTGTCGATCGCCTGCGCGAACTCGTCGTCGGCGGGCAGCATCTCGAGTTCGCGCTCGACGTTGGACAGTTGACCAAGGACCACCGCAAAGTTCAGAGCCCGAAGTATCGCGATCTGCGTCCGCATGGGGCCCGACGACTGCTCGGCGAGGTCGGCGAGGATGGTCTCCGCTTCGGCGCCGCGCTCTTGCCAGGTGATGGCCATCGCATGCACGATCCTGGCCTCTGGGCCGCCACCGGCGGCGACGGCATGCTCGGCGAGCATCTCCGCGAGCCGATGGTCTAGCAGTTGCATCGCGGCCGCTGCGGCACCGAGGAGGAACGCGGGGTCCGGCTGCAGGTCCGAATCGATGGTGAGCGTCGCGCGGCGGACCAGGTCTCGGGGATCCGTCGAGTCCTTTCGGGCGAGTTCGCCGGCGATGCGCCCGCGCAATCGTCGCAGTCGCAGGGACTCGGCGGCGCGGCGGACCTCACCGAGCAGTGGATGTGCCAGCCGCACCACTGCAGGTCGCACGCCGGAGTCGACATTTGCCAACCCGAGTGATTCGGCCTCGGCGAGTGCGTGGGCATCCGTCACGGCGGCCAATACGTCCGCGTCCAATGGCTCGGCGACGGCGAGCGCGTCGAGGACGTCACGGACGGTGGCGGGCACCTGGGCCAGCCGCGCCGCGAGTAGCTCCGTGAGCGTCGGCGAGAGCCGGGGATGGCCGTCCCACAGCCAGACGCCCGACCGCCGTGTCATCCGACCAGCGTTCACTTCGCTCTCGAGGAGGTGCCGCAGATAGAGCGAGTTCCCCTGGGTGTAACGCCAAAGTCGTTGTGCAGAACCCGAATCGACGGTTCCGTCGAGAACCTGCTCGAGGAGGCTGGCGATCTCGGACTGCGACAGCGGTTGCAGTTCGAGGCGTTCCAGGTGCATGTCCTTCCACAGCGCAGTGATCGCGTCCGGTGGTGACTCGCCCGAGCGGATCGTGACGATGACGGTAGCCAGTCGGCGCGTGGCGAGTTGGTGAACAGTGAACGCCGACAGGTCATCCAAGAGATGTGCGTCGTCGACACCTATGACCACCTCGCCGTCGCGGGCAGTGCCGATGAGCCCGGCGATCACCTCGCGCACCCGTCGCAGGGGATCGGGCCCGAAGTTGCTGGCGATGTGGGCGAAGGCGCCAAGCGGAATGCCACGTGCCGATGCGGTCCCGATGATCCAGTGCTGGCGCGCGTTACGTGGACCGCACCTTGCGACGGCCTCACGCGCCAGCCGCGTCTTGCCGACACCGGCGCTGCCGGACAACACGATTCCGCGGGCACCGTCAGTGGGTGCCTGCGTGGCGTCGGCGATCACCTGAAGTTCTTCCGACCGTCCGATCAGTGGCCACTGACGGATCACCGGCCGATTCTAACCGCCACGGGCGCCCGGGTTTGGTTGTACGAGAAGGCCCGAACACCGGGTGTGCGTGAACGTCTAGGCCAATCCGGGCGCTCGATCAGGCCGGTGGCCGCCCGTATGCGGCGGCGAGCTTGGCATCGGCGACTCGCATGAACGTAGGCAGCGCGTCGGGGTCCAACCCGACGCACTCGGCGATGACGTCGTCGGCAATCCCGGCATCGCGCATTCGCAAGGCGGTCGCGTACGGGAGCGGCAACCGTTGCAGTGACTCGGCTCGGCGGGCATCAGTGGCCATACCCGAAGACTTGCGTCTCCTGGGACGCGCGAGTGGGGTAGTGGACTACCCCAGCCGGACCGCGGGGGCGAACTTAGCCTTCCTGGCAGGGCGATTCGCAATCGCGAGTCGCGTCGACGGAGGTGCCAATATGGGCAACGCCACATTCATCGGCCGGGTTGGTGCGCTGGCGGTGGCACTGGGCATCGGGACGGCGGTGGTCACTACGCCGGGGGTCGCGTTGGCCGAGCCCCCGTCGGATTCCTCGGCAGCCAGCGAATCGCCGGCCAACGCTGACTCCTCGTCGACCGACGACCAGAGGCCCGCGTCTCCTCCGGACATTGCGAGTATGGAGTCACCCACGAAGAACACGAGGACAGATGATCCGACGGGCGACCCGCGGGCGGGGATCGTGCAGAGTTCCGGTGGCGCCCACACCTCGAGCACCGACGAGGAGCCGGCCGCATCGAGCGAGGGGAACACCTCGACGCCTGCGGATGGGTCGGAACCCGAGGACTCCCAGTCGGCGGACTCCGAACCCGCGGAGGGGACCGAACCGCTTGTGCCAGAACTGCCGATCAAGTCGGACGACTCGGCGCCGGCGCAGGTCGCAAGGTCCGTTGGCTCCACCACATCCTCCGATCACGAAGAACCCGCGCCCGCGCAGCCAGTTAGCGTCGACCGCCCAGCGGCGGATCACGACGTTGCCGGTCCGGACCGGGGGATGCCCGCCGCCGGTGGTGTGGTCGTTTCACATCAGCCGGTGGTGATGCGGTCGTCGGCGCGTACCGGCGCCGCCCCCGCCTCGCCTGCGCCCGCCTTGGCCGCGCCCGCCGCGGTGACGGTGGCGCAGCTGCTGCCCGCGGCCCCGGTGAACCCGCTCGGCGTCGTGTCGAACGTGGTGTCGCGCGTCGTGTCGGGTTTGTTGGCGTGGGTGGGCTTTGGTCCGTCGATGACGACTGCCCCCGCTGCGCCGGTGCAGTCGGTCGGGCTGTTGGCAGTGCTGGCCTGGGTGCGCCGCGAGGTGCAGCGCACGTTCTTCAATGAGGCGCCGACCATCGGCTACGACGCTGAGTTGAACGTCCAGACCCGCGACGGGGTGGTGACCGGTCAGCTCACCGCGGTAGACCCCGATGGCGACCCGCTCAGTCTCAGCCTCGTCGAGGCGCCGAAGTACGGGTCGGTGGTGCTCAACCGGGACGGCACGTTCACCTACACGCCCAGCCCCGCATTCGCCCGCACCGGTGGCACCGACGAGTTCACCGTCATGTCCGCGGACACCGGATTCCACCTGCACGGACCATTCGGCGTGTTCGCGCCCGGCTTCGGCCACACCACTCTCGTCAAGGCGAGCGTCAATCTGTTCAAGGTCCCGACCATCCTCGACGTCGGCGACGGCCCGATCGGGCTGGCGGTCAGCCCGGACGGCACCACCGCTTACGTAGCCAACGTAGGTGATGGCACCGTGTCGGTGATCGACACCGCTACCGACACCGTCACGAACATCGTCACCGTCGGCATCGATCCGTTCGGGGTGGCCGTCAGCCCCTCCGGCACCCGCGCCTACGTGACCAACTTTGGCGAGGACACCGTGTCGGTGATCGACACCGCCACCAATACCGTGACCGCCACGATCTCCGTCGGCGACAACCCGCGCTGGGTGGCGGTCAGTCCTGACGGCGCCGCCGCCTACGTCGCCAACAGCGGCGACGACGACACGGTGTCGGTGATCGACACCGCCACCAATACCGTCACCGCCACGATCACCGTCGGCGAAAACCCGGACGGGCTGGCGGTCAGCCCGGACGGCGCCGCCGTCTACGTCGCCAACGCCCTCGACGACACGGTGTCGGTGATCGACACCGCCACCAACACCGTCACCGCCACCATCACCGTCGGTGACGACCCATTCGGGGTGGCGGTCAGCCCGGACGGCGCCACCGTCTACGTCACCAACGACAACGACGACACGGTGTCGGTGATCGACACCGCCACCAACACCGTGACCGCCACGATCACGGTCGGCGTTGTTCCGGCCGGTGTGGCGGTCAGCCCGGACGGCGCCACCGTCTACGTCGCCAACCAAAACGACGACACGGTGTCGGTGATCGACGCCGCCACCAAAACCGTCATCGCTACCCACACCACCGGCGAAGACCCGACCTTTGTGGCGGTCAGTCCCGACGGCACCCGCCTCTACGTCAGCAACTTCGACGACGACACCGTGTCGGTGCTCGATGCATCGGCGGTACAACTGAACATTGTTGCGCTGCAACATGCTCCGGTCGCTCAAGCCACACAGACGAGCGTGGTGTCGGTGCTGTTTAGCCTGCTGGGCCGGGTCGCCCAGCAAGTGCAGCGCACGTTCTTCAATGAGGCGCCGACCATCGGCTACGACGCCGAGTTGAACGTCCAGACCCGCGACGGGGTGGTGACCGGTCAGCTCACCGCGGTAGACCCCGATGGCGACCCGCTCAGTCTCAGGGTCGTCGAGGCGCCGAAGTACGGGTCGGTGGTGCTCAACCGGGACGGCACGTTCACCTACACGCCCAGCCCCGCATTCGCCCGCACCGGTGGCACCGACGAGTTCACCGTCATGTCCGCGGACACCGGATTCCACCTGCACGGACCATTCGGCGTGTTCGCGCCCGGCTTCGGCCACACCACCCTCGTCAAGGCGAGCGTCAATCTGTTCAAGGTCCCGACCATCCTCGACGTCGGCGACGGTCCGGGCTGGGTGGCGATCAGTCCCGACGGCGCCACCGTCTACGTCACTCACCCGAATGACGACACGGTGTCGGTGATCGACACCGTCACCAACACCGTCGTCGACACCATCACGGTCGGCGACCTTCCCCTCACGGTGGTGGTCAGCCCCAACGGCGCCACTGCCTACGTAAACAACGGGCAGGACACCTCCGTGTCGGTGATCGACACCGTCACTAACACCGTCATCGACACCATCAACGTCGGCCCCGTTCCGAACGGGGTGGCGGTCAGTCCCGACAGCGCCATCCTGTATGTCACCCAGCGCGATGCCGGCACCGTGTTGGTGATCGACACTGCCACCAACACCGTGGTCGACACCATCACCGTCGGTGGTGCCCCCGCCTTGGCCGCGATCAGCCCTGACGGCGCCACCCTCTACGTCGCCATGGGCGCGGACTCGATGACCGACACCGTGGCAGTGATCGACGCGGCGACGAAATCCGTGATTACCACCATCAGCGTCGGCGGCCCCGCGGAATTGGTGTGGGTCAGCCCGGACGGCACCCGCGTCTACGTCTCCTGGGTCAACGACAGCACGGTGCTGGTGATCGACACCGTCACCAACACCGTCACCGCCACCATCACCGTCGGCAACGCGCCGGCCGTAATGGCCTTCAGCCCCGACGGCACAAGGGCCTACGTCGCCAACTTCAACGATGGCACGTTGTCGGTGATCGACACTGCCACCGACACCGTCATCGCCACCAAGGCCGTCGGCGACGGCCCGGCCGGTGTGGCGGTCAGCGCCAACGGCACCGTCTACGTCGCCCATTACGACGACGGCACCGTGTGGGCCATCGACCTCCCTTACTGATCCCGGCCAGCGTCATCCGTCCACCGCCCTTGGAAAGGAAGTCACCATGAAACGAACACTCATCGCGGGGTTGGCAACTGCTGCGCTGGTATCGAGCGGTCTCGGCCTGGCCGCGGGCACCGCCAAGGCCGTCAACGAGGGCCCGTTCGTGTGGTGCCCGGGGCAAACCATGAGCTACCCGGGCCCGGGCGGTGAATTTCTCTGGGACATGAACGTCTGCCACACCTGGTACCGCGTCGACTTCGGGAAGGGCAACGTGCCACGAAACTCTCCGCCACCTCCCGAGTCGAACATTTGGGACGGCGACAACCCCCCGCCGAGCGATCGGTGCTACCCGTGGTGTTTGTAGGGTGGCCCGCCGACTCGTCGACCCCGGTCAGGTGAGACCTTTCTCCTACACCCTGTAGTTGACGCCGGTGGGCCGACTGGGACACTGGAGATCATGCGTATCGAAACGTCGGCGCGGCTGTTCGCCGAGGCGTCGGCCGTCATACCCGGTGGGGTCAACTCACCGGTGCGTGCCTTCAACGCCGTCGGCGGGACCCCACGGTTCATCACGAAGGCCTCGGGTTGCTGGCTCACCGACGCCGACGACAATCGCTACGTCGATCTGGTGTGCTCCTGGGGCCCGATGATCCACGGCCACGCCTACCCGGCCGTCGTGGAGGCCGTGCAGCGCGCCGCCGCCGACGGGCTGAGCTTCGGTGCGCCGACGCCGTCGGAGAGCGAGCTGGCGCGCGAGATCGTCGGCCGCGTGGCCCCCGTCGAGAGGATCCGCCTGGTCAACTCGGGTACCGAGGCCACGATGAGCGCGATCCGGCTTGCCAGGGGCTTCACCGGACGCGCGAAGATCGTGAAGTTCTCCGGCTGCTATCACGGGCATAGCGATGCGCTTCTGGCCGATGCCGGCTCGGGCGTTGCGACGCTGGGGCTGCCGTCCTCCCCGGGTGTGACCGGCGCGGCCACCGTCGACACGATCGTGTTGCCCTACAACGACATCGGCGCCGTCGAGGCGGCGTTCGCCGAGTTTGGCGACGACATCGCCTGCGTGATCACCGAAGCCGCGGCGGGCAACATGGGCGCCGTGCCTCCGCTGCCCGGCTTCAACGCCGGTCTGCGCCGCGTGACGGCCGCGCACGGCGCGCTCCTGATCCTCGACGAGGTGATGACGGGCTTCCGGGTAAGCCGATCTGGTTGGTACGGAAAGGATCCCGTCGACGCCGACTTGTTCGCGTTCGGCAAGGTGATGAGCGGTGGGCTGCCCGCGGCGGCCTTCGGCGGTCGTGCCGAGGTGATGGAACGGCTGGCACCGCTGGGCCCCGTCTACCAGGCCGGCACGCTATCGGGTAACCCCGTGGCGATGGCCGCCGGACTCGCCACGCTGCGCGCCGCCGACGACGCCACGTATGCCACCCTGGACGCCAACGCCGACCGCCTGGCCGACCTGCTCACCAGTACGCTGACCGAAGCGTCTGTCACACATCGTATTTCGCGGTGCGGCAACATGCTGAGCGTGTTCTTCACCGGCCAGCAGGTCGTCGATTTCGCCGGCGCGCGCGCCACCGACACCTGGCGTTTCCCGGCGTTCTTCCACGCGCTGCTCGCCGCGGGGGTGTATCCGCCCTGCAGCGCCTTCGAGGCGTGGTTCGTGTCGACGGCGCTCGACGACGACGCGTTCGAACGGATCGCCGCCGCCCTGCCCGCCGCGGCCCGTGCTGCCGCAGAAGCGAAGCGGCCCTCATGACGGTGACGACGATCGTGCACGTGATGCGACACGGCGAGGTCCACAACCCCGACAAGATCATCTACGGGCGGCTGCCCGACTTCCACCTGTCCGACAAGGGCTGCGCCCAGGCGCAGCGGGTGGCCGACTGGCTGGCGGCTCGCGACGTCGTCCACGTCGTCTCCTCACCGCTGGAACGCGCGCAGGAGACCGCCGCACCGATCGCCGCGGCGCACGGCCTGTCGATCGGCACCGACGCCGACCTCGTCGAGTCCGAGAACGTCTTCGAGGGCGAGCGGGTGTCGCCGGGTGACGGTGCGCTGCGCAATCCCCGCAACTGGTGGCATCTGCGCAATCCGCGGACGCCGTCCTGGGGTGAGCCGTACCGGCACATCGCCGACCGCATGCAGGCCGCGTTGTACCGGGCCAGGGACTCCGCCGTCGGCCACGAGGCGGTGTGCGTCAGCCACCAGCTGCCGACGGCGACGCTGCGCCGTTCCCTGACCGGGCAGACGCTGCACCATCTTCCGACCGCGGCCAACCGGATGTGCAACCACGCCTCGCTGACGTCCTTCTACTTCCACGACGACGCGATGGTCGGCTGGAGTTACGCGGAGCTGGCCGGGCAGTGAGATGGCTGCTGGCCGTCTTGGTGTCGGCGACTGTCGCGCTGACCTCGTGCGCGACGGGTGATGACGCGGTGGCCCAGGGCGGCACCTTTGAATTCGTGGCGCCGGGCGGCAAGACCGACATCCTCTACGACCCGCCCGACAGTCGCAGCCGGCCGGGCAAGATCAGCGGCCCGGAGCTGACCGACCCGTCGAAGACGGTCTCCTTGGATGACTTCGCCGGCAAGGTGGTCGTCATCAACGTATGGGGACAGTGGTGCGGACCGTGCCGCGCCGAGATCCCCGAGCTGCAGAAGGTCTACGACGCCACCCGGGCCGACGGCGTGGCGTTCCTGGGCATCGACGTCCGGGACAACAACCGCGACGCCGCAGTCGATTTCGTCACCGACCGCAAGGTGACGTTCCCGTCGATCTACGACCCGGCCATGCGCACCATGATCGCGTTCGGCGGCAGGTACCCCACCACCGTCATCCCGTCCACCGTCGTGCTGGACCGCCAACACCGCGTCGCCGCGGTCTTCCTGCGCGAGCTCCTGGCCGAGGATCTGCTGCCCGTCGTGCAGAGGTTGGCGTCGGAGAAGTGACGCCTCTCGCGGTGAGTCTGGACCAGGTCGGCGGCTTGATGTCGGCCGGGCCGCTGGTGCTCGCCCTGCTCGTCAGCGTCCTCGCCGGACTGGTGTCGTTCGCCTCCCCGTGCGTGGTGCCCTTGGTACCCGGCTACCTGTCCTATCTCGCGGCGGTCGTCGGCGTCGACGACCGCGATGCCAGCGCCGTCACGGTCAGGACCGCACGGCTGCGGGTGGTCGGCGCCGCCGCCCTGTTCGTGGCCGGGTTCACCGTCGTGTTCGTGCTCGGCACCGTGGCGGTACTGGGGTTGACGACGACACTGCTCACCAATCAGCTTCTGCTGCAACGCATCGGCGGTGTGGTGACGATCGCGATGGGCCTGGTGTTCGTCGGGTTCGTCCCCGCGTTGCAACGCGAGGCGCGGTTCACGCCGAAGCTGCTGTCCACCATCGGGGGCGCGCCGCTGCTGGGGGCGGTGTTTGCCCTCGGCTGGACGCCGTGTCTCGGCCCGACGCTGACGGCGGTGATCGCGGTGGCGTCGGCCACCGACGGTGCCGGCGTGGCGCGTGGCGTGGTACTCGTCATCGCGTACTGCCTGGGGTTGGGGATTCCCTTCCTGCTGTTGGCGTTCGGTTCCTCGCGGGCCGTTCAGGGGCTGGGCTGGCTGCGCCGCCACACCAGGGGCATCCAGATCTTCGGCGGCGTGCTGTTGATCCTGGTCGGCATCGCATTGGTGTCGGGCCTGTGGGCCGACTTCGTCTCCTGGGTGCGGGATGCGTTCGTCAGCGACGTGCGGCTGCCGTTATGAGGGTGCTGAAACGCCTTGCCGCATATGCCAGGAACACCTGGCGCACCCTGACGTCGATGGGCACGGCGCTGGTGCTGCTGTTCCTGCTGGCGCTCGCGGCTATTCCCGGTGCGCTGCTGCCCCAGCGCAGCCTCAACGAGTCCAAGGTGCAGGGTTATCTCGCCGAGCACACGGTGATCGGCCCGTGGCTGGACCGCCTGCAGGCGTTCGACGTGTTCTCCAGTTTCTGGTTCACCGCGATCTACGCGCTGCTGTTCATCTCGCTGGTCGGTTGTCTCACGCCGCGGTTGGCCGAGCACGTCAAGAGCATGCGCGCCACACCCGTCGCCGCGCCCCGAAACCTGACGCGGCTGCCCAAGCACGCCGCCGTGTCCGCACCGGGTCAACCGGAGGCCGTCGCCGCCGAGGTCGAGCAACGCCTCAAGGGCTGGCGACGGGTCAGCCGCCATGACGGTGACACCATTGAAATATCAGCGGAGAAGGGCTATTTCCGCGAGTTCGGCAACATCGTGTTCCACTTCTCGCTGCTCGGTCTGCTGGTCGCGGTGGCCGCGGGCAAGTTGTTCGGTTACGAGGGCAACGTCATCGTCGTGGCCAACGGCGGGCCGGGCTTCTGCTCGGCGTCACCGGCGGCCTTCGACTCCTTCCGCGCGGGCAACACGGTCGACGGGACCTCGCTGAATCCGATCTGCCTGCGCGTCAACGACTTCGACGCCACCTACCTGCCGAGTGGGCAGGCGTTGAGCTTCGCGGCCAACGTCGAGTACCAGGCCGGTGACGACCTCGCCGGCGATACCTGGCGCCCGTACCGGCTCGAGGTCAACCATCCTCTACGCCTCGGCGGGGACCGGCTCTACCTGCAGGGCCACGGCTACGCCCCGACGTTCACCGTCACCTTCCCCGACGGTCAGACCCGCACGCAGACCCTGCAGTGGCGGCCCGACGACCCGATCACCCTGCTGTCGTCGGGCGTCATCCGCGTCGACCCGCCCGGTGGCACGTATCCGGACGCAGGCACCCGACGCAAGAACCAGATCGCGATCCAGGGCCTGCTGGCGCCGACCGAACAGCTCGACGGCAAGCTGCTGTCGTCGAGCTTCCCCGAGTTGAACGATCCGGCCGTCGCCGTCGACATCTATCGCGGTGACACGGGTCTGGACACCGGGCGGCCGCAGTCGCTGTTCACCCTCGACTCCCGGCTGATCGAGCAGAAGCGGCTCAACAAGGAGGCCAGGGTCAACCTGAAGGCGGGCCAGTCCACGGAGCTGAAGGACGGCACCAAGGTGAGCTTCGACGGCGCCGTGCCGTTCATCAACGTCCAGGTGTCGCACGACCCGGCGCAGATCTGGGTGCTGGTGTCGGCGATGGCGATGATGGCCGGCCTGCTGGTGTCATTGGTGGTGCGTCGTCGCAGGGTATGGGTTCGGATCAGCCCGGGGCCGGCGGGTACCGTTGAAGTCGAGCTTGGTGGTCTCGCCCGCACGGACAACTCCGGGTGGGGCGACGAGTTCGAGAAGCTGACCGCACGGCTGGTGCCATCGGCGGAGACAGGCGGGAGAGAGCGTTCGTGAACACGCCCAACATCGACATCGGGCTCGCCCGACTCTCCGACCTGGCCTTCACCTCGACGCTGGTCGTGCTGCTCATCGCCCTTCTCCTGCTCGCCGTGGAACTCGCCTACAGCGGCAGCCGCCGGGCCGACGCCCGCGAGCTGGTGTCGGCGGGCGTGGGTGCGGTCACCGCCAACAGCGCTCAGCCCGGCGTCGTCGTCGACACCCCCAAGCGCCCGTTCGACGAACGGATCGGCCGCGCCGGACTCGCGCTGGTCTACGTCGGTACGGCGATGCTTCTGGCGTGCATCGTGCTGCGCGGGCTCGCGACCTCACGCGTGCCGTGGGGCAACATGTACGAGTTCATCAACCTGACCTGCCTCTGCGGGCTCGTCGCGGCGGCCATCACCCTGCGTCGGCCCAAGTACCGCGCCCTGTGGGCGTTCGTGCTCCTGCCCGTGCTGATCCTGTTGGCCGTCTCGGGAAAGTGGCTGTACTCCAACGCCGCACCCGTCATGCCGGCACTGCAGTCCTACTGGCTGCCCATTCACGTGTCGGTCGTCAGTCTCGGCTCGGGGGTCTTCCTGGTCGCCGGCGTGGCGAGCATGCTGTTCCTGGCCAAGATGTCGCCGCTCGGCGAACCCGACCGCGAGGGCAGGGTGGCCGCGATCCTGCAGCGGCTGCCCGACGCCCAGACGCTGGACCGCATCGCCTACCGCACCACGATCTTCGCGTTCCCGATCTTCGGCTTCGGCGTGATCTTCGGCGCGATCTGGGCCGAGGAGGCGTGGGGCCGCTACTGGGGCTGGGATCCCAAGGAGACCGTCGCCTTCATCGCGTGGGTCGTCTACGCCGCGTATCTGCATGCCCGCTCGACCGCGGGCTGGCGGGACCGCAAGGCCGCATGGATCAACGTCGTCGGGTTCGTCGCGATGGTCTTCAACCTGTTCTTCATCAACCTCGTGGTCACCGGGCTGCACTCGTATGCCGGGGTGGGCTGAGGTTGAGTCCTCCGTCGTCCGACCAATCGCCGAACTTCCGTTCGCAACAACGGTTCAGCGACCCGTCCGAGGCCATCCCGCCGGAGTGGACGGCACCGACACCCCCGCACGGCATGCCCGTCGTGCGGCTGTCCCAGGCGTCCGAGGCGCCACCTGTGCCGCAGGTCCCGCCGGCGCGGCCCGAGCCCGACGTGCAGACGCCGCCGTATCTCGATCTGTCGACCGTCGCCCTGCTCGGCCAGCCCAAGCGCAAGCCGAGCTCGGGGTGGCGGCGCTGGCTCTACCTGGGTTCGTTCACCGTGGTGAACCTCGGTGAAGGCCGCCAGGCGATCCGCCGCAAGGAGCTCACCGCACAGGCCAGCCGGCCACTGCGCGGCTGCTACCGGATCGCGCTGCTGTCACTCAAGGGCGGGGTCGGCAAGACGACGATCACCGCAACGCTGGGTGCGACGTTCGCCTCGGCGCGGGGTGACCGCGTCATCGCCGTCGACGCCAACCCCGACCGCGGCACGTTGAGCCAGAAGGTACCGCTCGAGACACCGTCGACCGTCCGCCATCTGCTGCGCGACGCCGAGGGGATCAACAGCTACAGCGACGTCCGCAATTACACCTCGCAGGGCCCAAGTCGGCTGGAAGTCCTTGCCTCCGAGAGTGATCCGGCCGTGTCCGAGGCGTTCAGCAGTGACGACTACAAGCGGACGCTCGAGGTGCTCGAACGTTTCTACAGCCTGGTACTCACCGACTGCGGCACGGGGATGCTGCATTCGGCGATGTCGGCCGTGCTGAACAACGCCGACGTCCTGATCGTGGTCAGTTCGGGTTCCGTCGACGGCGCGCGCAGTGCATCGGCCACGCTCGACTGGCTCGACGCGCACGGCTACCAGCAGTTGGTGGCCAATTCGCTCGCCGTCATCAACGCCGTTCGGCCGCAAGCGGGTCGGGGTGGTTCGAGGGTCGACCAACAAAAGGTCGTCGACCACTTCTCCCGCAGATGCAAGGCGGTGCTTCAGGTGCCGTTCGATCCGCACCTCGAAGAAGGCGCCGAGATCAGCCTGGAACGGTTGCGGCCCGAGACTCGCGACGCGCTGCTGGAACTGGCCGCCGTAGTGGCCAGCGGATTTCCCGGCGCCCACTGAAACTCGAACCCGCTCAGCGAGGATCCTTGCCGTGGTTGAGCCGGTTGAGGAAATCCGGGTCGTCATCGGGCCCGATGGTTCTAGTCCCCGGCCGGTTGGCGGTCGCCCGCACCAGACGCCAGGCGCCGTAGGCAAGTGACGCCAGGATGACGATGAGGAGAACGAACTGCAGCACAAAAACCTCCTTGCTGTAAATATACGCGCCGTCGGTAGGCTCGGGTCCGTGTCAGGTGCGGATGCAGTTGAGGACAAGAGCGAGACGACCGGAGAACGACCCGGTTCGCGGATGGTGGTCGACGTCGTGATCTACACGGTGGCGCGCCTTCTGCTGGTGGTCGTGCTCACGGCGGCGATCTATCTCGGCGGCCACCTGCTGGGCATCGACGAGTTTCCCATCGTCGTGCCGCTGCTCTTCGCGATCGTGATCGCTCTGCCCCTGGGCATTTGGCTGTTCGCCCCCCTGCGCCGCCGTGCGACGGCGAGCATGGCCGTGATCGACGAACGCCGCCGTCACGACCGCGAACAGCTCCGCGCGCGCCTGCGCGGTGACGAGCCCCGCGACGTGTGACGGAAGTATGACGTCGCCGATGTGAGAGGCGATCAGCCGTCGAGCTCGCCGGCGATCCCGCGCTCGATGCCCGCCCGCGTCGTGGACGGCAGCACGACCAGCCCGTCGAGTTCCTTGCAGGCGAGTTCGTAGGCACGCTCGCGTTCGTTCTGCGTCGCAGCGGAATCCGAGGCGACGCTCAGCAGGCTGCGGGCGCGGGCCAGGCGCTGCTGCCCGTCGGCGGAGAAGTCGCTGCGGCGCCGACGGACCGCTTCGGCCTCGGCCGCGTCGAACGCCGTCGTGTAGTCCTCGACGGCCGCGAGGTACTGGGCGGCGGACTCGCGGTCGTCGAACAGGTCTTCGGCCTTGGCCGGCCGCAACAGCTCTGCGCGCAGCTTGGCCTTGTGGAACGCCGTCGTGAGCGGGGCGCGCATGTCGGTCATCATCGGGAAGTCGAGGAGCTTGTCCGTGTCGAGCTCGTACTCCATCCAGCGGGTGTCGGTCCTGGCGTGCTCGTCGAGGGTGCGCGTGATGATGCGCCACATGGCGGCGGGATTTCCGGGCGTGCCTGCGGGGTTCTGGTCGTCGGGCGCACGGTCCTGCGCATCGGGCGACGACGACCGTTGCACCCGCTGCCAAATGTTCACTCCGGCGATGACCACGCCTGCCACGGGCACCAGCAGCAGCAGAAGCTCCGCCAACCGAAACACGATGCCCATCACGCCAGGATGCCACTGCCGGGCCCGGGCCCGCACCGGACGTGGCGCTAGGCGAGCGCCAGCGCCGCCGTCACCGCGATCGACCACACCAGCATCGTCAGGCCGGTGTCGCGGAGCACGGGAATGAGATCCTTGCCCCCGCGGCCGGACCGCACCGGCGCGGCGGCCCGGCCGGCCAATGGCAGCGCCACCAGGCCGACGGCGCACCACGGCGTCGCGAGCATCAGCGCCAGGGTCAACACGAAGGCCAACGCCAGCAGCCCCTGATACAGCAGCCGGGTGCGCCCGTCGCCGAGTCGTACCGCCAGCGTGATCTTGCCGGACTCCCGGTCGGTCGGGATGTCGCGAAGGTTGTTGGCCACCAGCACCGCCGACGACAGCGCACCCATCGCGACGGCGAGCACCGCACCGACCCAGTCCACGCGCAGCGCCTGCGTGTACTGCGTGCCGAGGACGGCCACCAGGCCGAAGAACACGAAGACGGCGACCTCGCCCAGACCGATGTAGCCGTAGGGCTTGGAACCGCCGGTGTACAGCCACGCCCCGGCGATGCACGCCGCCCCGACGGCGATCAGCCAGGGCTGGCTGACGAGGGCCAGGGCCAAGCCGGCCGCGGCCCCCACCGCGAGGCTCAGCGCCGCGGCGCTCGCGACGGCGCGCGGTGACGCCAGCTTCGAGCCGACGAGCCGCAGCGGACCCGCCCTGACGTCGTCGGTGCCGCGGACGCCGTCGGAGTAGTCGTTGGCGTAGTTGACCCCGACGATCAGGGCCAGCGAGACGATCAATGCGAGGACGGCCTTCCACCACACGGCGTCACCGAGCCACGCCGCTGCCCCCGTACCGGCGATCACCGGGGCGATTGCATTGGGCAGCGTCCGCGGACGGGCGCCCTCGACCCACTGCGCGAGACTGGCCACGCCGGTCATCGTCGCATGGCGACTCAGCGTTCGGGGGGCGGGTGGGGAGCACCGCCGAGGCCCGGCACCAGCGTGCGTGACACCGTGCGCTGGTAGGCGTCGAGGGCCGCGGCGTCGGACACCTGCACGCTGCCCCAGTCCACGTCGGGGTGGCCGACGAGGCGGCTGGGAACCTCGTGCAGCACGCCGGAGTCGGTGAGCGCGGCCCAGGCGCCGCCGATCTCGCGGCGACGGTCGTCGGCCAGCCATGGGCGCGGTGACTCGATCACCGTCCGCGGTGTGGTGGCCACCCCGGCCGATACCGTGACGGTGTCGCGGATGCAGGGGAACAGGAACGCCGACGGCCAACTGACCAACACCGGCCCCTGGTCCGCGAGGAAGTCGGTCAGCCCGATCGCCGTGCGCGACCGGGGTCCGGTGACGGCCAGCCAGCCCAGGGGGTCGACGCGGTTGTCGACCGCGCGGATGCGGACGCGATCCGCGCCGGTGGGGAAGTCGGCGGAGTCGACCCCTATCGACCGCCAGAGGGGGTGCGCGGGATCCTCGTCGACCGCCGGTCTGTCGACGGGGACGAGGTCACCCAGCGGGATGACGCCTGCCTCGTCGGACCGGCCGAACTCGAAGCCGAGTCGGTTCGCGCCGTCGGTGCGACCCGACACCGATACGGCCACACCGCCATTCGCGGGCTGCGGCGGCAGGACGAACCATGCGCTCGTAAGGGTGCCGGTGGCCCGCTCGTCGGGAGCGCGGCTGCCCCAGAGGTAGGCCGACGTGCCCATTCCCGGCGGATCGGGCGGGGGTGCGGCGGGCAGGAAGCCCGCCTGCCGGTCGAAGCCGGTCGACTGCTCGCCGCCGTCGGCTGAGACCGGCAGGACCGGCCCGTCGGGGAGGACCTGGACGTCGTCGGCCAGGCCGCACGTCCGGCTGCCCTCGATGCGGTGCAGGTTGATCATGGCCAGCGAGCCCTCGGGCCGTCGCAGTGGCGCGGCGACGAACGATCCCAGCAGGAGTGCGAGCACTACGCCGAGCGCGAGCGGGACGACGACCGCGGGGCTGCCCGCCGACCCCCGCCCGAGGTGACGCCCACGGTGGACCAGGATCGAAAGGGCGACCACCGCGACCAGCCACGGCAACGGGCTGTTCAGTGGAATGCCAAGTGGCCGAGGCGGTTCCGTAGCCCACGGCACATCGTAGACGAAGGGCAGCCACCACGCGTTCGGACCGTCGAACGCCACGCAGACCGCGGCGACGAGGAGCGCCGATCCGGCGACGCCGACGACGGCGAGATAGCGGTCGGGGGTGCGGGCGCGACGCGCCACCAGCGCGACGCCCACCACCAGCAACGCCGCGAACAGCCCTGCCACCGCACCCAGGTGATAGGACCACTTCGAGGGCGAGACGGCGAAGAGCAGCAGGGCGAGCACCACGACTGCCGCGAGCCTGAGCGCCGTGCGGCCCCCGAAGTCGCGATACCGGCGCGGGACCGCCAGCAGGGCGACGATCGGAATCATGCTCAGCGCCAACAGGACCGGCAGTCGCTTCGGCGCGCTGCCCTGCTGATCGGATCCCAGGAGGTAGCGGTACCGGTCCGGTTCGTCGTACCACGGCAGCGCGGGCCCGTAGAACGTGTGCCAGTCGCTGGCGGTGATCAGGGCGTCCCACGTCTGATCGGCGAAGATCACCACCAGCCCGACCGCGGCGACACCGGCCAGCGCCAGCAGCTGGGCGCCGAGGCGCCATCGGGTGGGCGCCGTCGCCCGCAGTGCCAGGAGCAGGCGGGGCGCATAACCCACGATCGGCGCCGCGACCAGCACGCCGGAGGGGCTGATCGGCACCACGAGGCCCACGATGAGGGCGAGGAGGCTCAGCTCGCGCATGCTGCGTGCACGCATCGCGACGGCCAGCGCGGCCGTCACCCCGAGGGCCACATAGGCCTCCGGCCGGGTGCCGAGATTGAACGGCAGCCACGCGGCCAGTAGGCAGGCGGCCGCGAGCAGGCGGATCCGGCCCGTGCGCGACCTGACCGGCAGCGCCGCGCCCAGTACGCCGCGACTGAGGACGAACCACGTCACCACTGCCAGCAGCGTGCTCGGCAGGCGCAACCACAGCGGCGCGATGCTGACGGTCGTCAGTGGGGCGAGCAGTTCCTGGCTGAACGCGAACGGCACCTCCGCGGCGTTCCACCACCGGTAGTAGTTGCCGGGGTTGCCGGTCGCGACGACGTTGCGGGCGATCGTCGACGCCCAGCCGTCGTCGACGGCCAGTGGCCCGATCACCGCCCACCCGGCCAGCGTCGCGAGCACCGCGACGTCGACCCACCACACGCGCCGCCACCGCACCCGCCGGCGGCGTCGGGGGCCGGGCCGCCGGCACCACACCGCCAGGAGGAGGCCCGCGGCGACCAGCTGCGCCGCGATGAGCCCGTACTTCAGTGCGCTCGGTGTGGTGGCGAACGGGTCGGTGATGCGGATGGTGACGGACATGCCGGCGGCGTCGGCCGGAGCCAGGTCGGTGCGAAAGCCGAAGACCTCGGGCACCGGTTGGTCGGCGAGGTCGGTGCGGCGCCCGTCGGGGGCGACGACCGAGACGCCGCCGGGGCCTGCGGTGACGACGACGCGACAGTCGGTGACCCCGGTGGGACGGACATCGACCGGAGTCTGGCCGATGCGTGCGGTGTCGGCGGTCACGACGAGCGCGCCCGGCCCGCTGCCGGTCGCAAGGGCGGTGACCGACGGCCCTGCGGCCCTCGCCGCACGCAGTGCCGGGCAGCCGATGGTGGCCTTCAGCTCGGTCGGCCGGTACGGCACCACCACCGCCGAGCTCGGGGCGACCGCCTGACCGGGCGCAGGCCAGGTCACGGTCGTGGTGTCGACCCAGACCGGGGCGAAGGGCAGCGCGCACCCGGCCAGTACGCCGATCAGTCCCAGCAGAGCAATCAGCCAGGTGCCTGCGGTTCGGCGGTCGGCCGTCGGTGACGTAGTCAGTGCATACCTTGCCGGTTCGGTGGTGGAGGCCGATAGAAGGTTGTCAGCCGTTGTTTGCCGGCGGGCGGATCGCCACTCGGTCGTCACACCATCGTCATGATCCAACCTCGCCGTCCGAGCTGCTCCGAGCATGAACCACAATGGGCAGATGCTCGCAGTGATCGGCGGTAGCGGTTTCTACACGTTCTTCGGCGCGGATGCCCGCAGCATCAGCGTCGACACCCCGTACGGCCCGCCAAGCGGCGCCATCACCGTCGGCACGGTCGGTCGCCACGAGGTGGCGTTCCTGCCTCGGCACGGGGCCAACCACGAGTTCTCGCCACATTCGGTGCCGTACCGCGCGAACATGTGGGCACTGCGCGCGCTGGGCGTGCGCCGGATCTTCGCACCGTGCGCGGTGGGGAGCCTGACGCCCGACCTCGGTCCCGGCTCGATGGTGGTACCCGATCAGCTGGTCGACCGGACCAGCGCCAGGGCCGACACCTACTTCGACGCCGGCGGTATCCACGTTGGGTTCGCCGATCCGTACTGCCCGAGCCTGCGGGCCAACGCGGCCGATCTTCCCGGCGTGGTCGACGGCGGCACCATGGTGGTGATCCAGGGGCCGCGGTTCTCGACGCGCGCGGAGAGCCGCTGGTTCGCGAGCCAAGGCTTCACGCTGGTCAACATGACCGGTTACCCCGAGGCGGTGCTCGCCCGTGAACTCGAGATGTGTTACGCCGCAATCGCCTTGGTGACCGATCTGGACGCGGGTATCGAGTCCGGGGCCGGCGTGACGGCGGTGGACGTCTTCGCCGAGTTCGAGAAGAACCTGGTGCCGTTCAAGAAGCTGGTGCACGAGGCGATCGATCAGGTGCCCGCCGAACGCACCTGCGCGCACTGCCGCCCGCACGAGGGTGTCACGCTGCCCATCGAGCTGCCGTGAAGGTTCTCGTCACGGGCGCAGCGGGTTTCATCGGCAGCAAGGTGTGCGCGGCGCTCACCGATGCCGGCCACGAGGTGGTCGCCCTCGACGCGATGCTGTCCGCCGCGCACGGCGACGCCACCACGCCGCCGGACGGCGTGCTGGAAGTCGACGTCCGGGATGCGTCGGGGATCGCGTCGCTGCTGCCGGGTGTCGACGTGGTCTGCCATCAGGCGGCGGTGGTCGGCGCGGGCGTCGACGCGTCGGACGCCCCGAACTACGGCAGCCACAACGACTATGGGACGACGGTGCTGCTCGCCGAGATGTTCGCCGCGGGCTGCACCAGGCTGGTGCTGGCGTCGTCGATGGTGGTCTACGGCCAGGGCGGCTACGACTGCCCGGTGCACGGTCCGGTCGATCCGCTGCCGCGCACCATCGCCGACCTGGACGCCGGTGTCTTCGAGCACCGCTGCCCGCTCGGCGGCGAAGAGCTGCGCTGGCGCCTGGTGGGGGAGGACGCCCCGCTGCGGCCGCGCAGCCTCTACGCCGCCAGTAAGACTGCGCAGGAACACTATTCGCTCGCGTGGGCGGAGGCGACGGGCGGGTCGGTGGTCGCGCTTCGCTACCACAACGTCTACGGACCGATGATGCCGCGCGACACGCCGTACTCGGGGGTGGCGGCGATCTTTCGGTCGGCCATCGAAAGAGGCGAGCCGCCAAGGGTATTCGAGGATGGTGGCCAGATGCGTGACTTCGTCCACGTCGACGACGTGGCGGCCGTCAACGCCGCGGCGGTGGCCGCGGACGCGGAAGGGCTGGCGGGCTTCACCGCCCTAAACGTCTGCTCGGGACGGCCGATCCCCATCCTGGACGTGGCGACGAAGATCTGCGCCGCCCGCGATGGGCAGCCGCCCGTCGTCACCGGCCAGTACCGCAGCGGCGACGTCCGCCACATCGTGGCCGATCCCGCCGCCGCGGCCGACGTGCTCGGCTTCCGGGCGGCGGTCGATCCGTCGGACGGGCTGCGGGAGTTCGCGTTCGCGCCGCTGCGCGGCTAGTAACTGCGGTTAGTAATACTCTGAGCCGGGGCGAGCGAAGCGACGGGAGAATGTTCAGGTGACTACCTCAGCGCTCTGCGAACGGTTCGGCATCGACTTTCCGCTCTTCGCGTTCAGCCACTGCCGCGACGTCGTGGCCGCGGTCACCAACGCCGGCGGTTTCGGCGTGCTCGGTGCCACTGCCTACACGCCCGAGCAACTCGACCAAGAGCTGACCTGGATCGACGAGCACGTGCACGGCAAGCCGTACGGCGCCGACATTATCGTCCCCGCGAAGTTCGAGGGGAAGGGCGAGAACCTGTCCCGCACGCAGTTGGTGGACCGGATCCCCGCCGAGTACCGGGACTTCGTCACCCGGCTGTTGGCCGAGCACGGTATCGAGAGCGAGTCGGAGCCGCGTCTCGGCGGATCGGCGTTGACCGGCGACACCGGCCGGGAGTTGATGGACGTGGCGATGAGTCACCCGATCAAGCTGATCGCCAACGCCCTCGGCGTGCCGCCGGACTACATGATCGAGGCGGGCCGCGAGCGCGGGGTGCCGGTCGCCGCGTTAGTCGGCGCCAAGGAACACGCCGTCAAGCAGGTGGCCGCGGGTGTCGACCTGATCGTCGCGCAGGGCACCGAGGCCGGCGGGCACTGCGGCGAGGTGAGCACGCTTGTGCTCATCCCCGAGGTCCTGGACGCGTTGGCGGCGATCGGCATCGACATCCCCGTTCTCGCTGCGGGTGGGATCGTCACGGGCCGTCAGATGGCCGCAGCCGTCGCGATGGGTGCCGACGGGGCATGGACCGGTTCGGTGTGGTTGACCACCGAGGAGGCCGAGACCGCGCCACACACGGTGCAGAAGATGCTCGCCGCGACGTCCCGCGACACCGTGCGTTCGGCGGGTCGCACGGGAAAGCCGTCGCGCCAACTGGTCTCGGACTGGACCGACGCCTGGGCGCCGAACGCCGACGGGCACCCGACGCTGCCGCTGCCGTTGCAGTCGATGCTGAGCGAGCCGGTGCTGCGGCGCATCGACGCGCTCGCCGATCAGGGGCATCCCGGCGCAAGGCAGTTGGCGACGTACTTCGTCGGGCAGGGCGTCGGATTGATGAACAAAGTGAAACCCGCGCGCGACGTGGTGCTGGAGTTCATCGAGGACTACCTTGCGGCAGCGCAGCGGCTGGGCAACTCACTGCCCGAGTGACGCGGTTCGTGCACCCGCGACCGCGCTCACCGCGGGTAAGCGTGCGCGGATCGCAGGGGCGGGGTTACTCCTCGCCGGCCAGTGGCAGCCGCACCTCGAAGCGGGCGCCGTTCTCTAGGTTGTAGGCCGATACCGTGCCGTGGTGGGCGTGTACCAGCCCCGCGGCGATGGCCAGACCCAGTCCGGAACCACTCGGCAGCGACGAGTCCTCGCGCGGCACCCTGCCGTTGGATCCGCGGTAGGCGATGTCGAAGACGCGGGCCAGGTCGGCCTCGTTGATGCCCACGCCGGTGTCGTCCACCCTGGCCCAGGCGCCGTGCCCGTCGGATCCGATGGCCAGCTCGACGGTGCCGCCCTCCGGGGTGTGGGCGATGGCGTTGGCGACCAGGTTGGACAGCACCCGCACCAGCGCGCGGTCGCTGCCGATCACCCCGACCGGCTTGGCCGGCACCCTGGCGTGGAGTGCGACCCCCGCGCGTTCGGCGGCGATTCGGTGGGCGGATACCACGTCGTCGACGACCTCGTCGAGGGACACCTTGTCGTAGGCGGGCTGGACGGCGCCCGCGTTGATCTTCGACATCTCGAAGAGGTCGTCCACCATTTCCGACAGCCGGATCGTCTCGTGTTCGATGTGCTTGGCGTGCGAGCGCACCTCGTCGGGTTCGACCACGCCGTCGGCGATCGCCTCGGAGACGGCGCGGATCCCGGCCAGCGGCGTCCGGAGATCGTGGCTGACGAAGGCGACGAGCTGGCGACGGGACTGCTCGGCGACCTCGTCGGCCTCGTGGATCTGCTGCTCCCAGACCGTGCGCCTGGCCTGGTAACCGGCCAGCATGATGGCGGCGGGGATCGTCACGACGGACACGATGACGAGGACGACGACGATGCCCTCGAAGTTGGGCGACAGCATGAAGCCGCTGGCGCCGAAGACCCCGGTGAACGTGGCGACCGTCGGGATCAGCACCAGCACCACCATGCTGAGCGTCAGTGACCACGACCGCGCCAACCGGATCAGGATTGCGCCCGCCACCACGACCGGCACCGAGCACGCCAGCGCGAGGCCGACGATCTCCCAGATGTCAGTCGTTGGCATACCGTTCCTCGCTCCACATGTAACCGCGGCCCCAGACCGTTTGCACCCGGTGCTCTTCACCGAGCTTGGATCGAAGGCGCTTGACGTGCACGGTGACGGTGGACAGGTCGCCGAAGTCCCACTGCCACACCAATTTCAGCAGCTCCTCGCGGGTGAAGACGACACCCTTGTGGGTGAGGAAGAACAGCAGTAGGTCGAACTCGCGGTTGGTCAGGCTGATCGGCTGGCCCTTGATGGTCACCGAACGGGCGGCCGCCGACACCGTCATGTCACCGAGGGTGACGATGGCCGACTGGGGGCCCGCCGCGGTGGGTGCGCGCCGCAGCACCGAACGCACGCGCAGCGCAAGCTCGCGGGGACTGAACGGCTTGACCAGGTAGTCGTCGGCACCGGCCTCGAGCCCGGCGATGCGGTCGTCTTCCTCGCCGAGCGCGGTCAGCAGGATGACCGGCACCGCGTATCCGCCGCGTTCGCGAAGGACGCGGCACAGGGCTAGACCGTCGGGCCCCGGCATCATCACGTCGAGCACCGCAACGTCGATCTGCTCGGATTTCAGCGCCCGCAACGCCTGGTTTCCGTCGCGTGCGACGGAGACGTCCAGTCCGTCGCGCTCGAGGTATCGGCGCACGACGTCACGGACGACGTTGTCGTCGTCGGCGATCAGGACTCGGGTCACAACGTTCCAGCCTACTCGTGCAACGCCCTTACCTGCGCCGTCGTCACCAAATCGTCAGCGTTCACCGCGCGGGATGCCGAGGTGGGTGGCTAACCTCGCTTGGTGGAATCTTCTCGAGTGACGGTGGTGATGCCCTGTCTGAACGAAGCGGAATCGCTGCCGGGGGTGCTCGCGCGGATGCCGGAGGGCTACCGGGCGCTGGTCGTGGACAACAACAGCACCGACGGAACCGCGGAGGTCGCGCGTCGGTGCGGAGCCACGGTGGTGCAGGAGTCTCAGCCGGGCTATGGGGCGGCCGTGCATGCGGGCATCGTGGCCGCGGCCACGCCGATCGTCGCGGTGCTCGACGGCGACGGGTCGCTGGACCCGCAGGAACTGCCGAAGCTGGTCGACGAACTCGACCGTGGCGCCGACATGGCGGTCGGCCGTCGCCGCCCCTTGCCGGGGGTCGGCTGGCCGTGGCACGCGCGCCTGGGCACACAGCTGGTTTGCTGGCGATTGCGCAGGCGGCACGGGATCGCCGTGCACGACATCGCGCCGATGAGGGTAGCCCGTCGCGAGGCCGTGGTCGGCCTTGGTGTAGCCGACCGGAGATCTGGGTACCCCCTCGAACTACTGGTCCGTGCTGCCGCCGCGGGGTGGGTGGTAGCTGAGCACGACGTTGCCTACGGATCGCGTACGGGGGGGAAGTCGAAGGTCAGTGGTTCGGTGCGAGGCAGTTTCTTTGCAATACTTGACTTTTGGCGGGTGATTTCTTGAGGGTGGACTTCGACATGGCGGTGCTGGTGGTCGCGAAGGCGCCTGTGCCGGGCCTAGCCAAGACCCGCCTGGCGGCCACGATGGGCAATGCCGCGGCCGCTGACGTCGCCGCGGCGGCGTTGCTCGACACCCTCGACGCGGTGGCGGCCGCTCCGGTGGCCGCCCGCGTCGTCGCCATGACCGGCGACCTGTCCGCTGCGAGCCGCAGCGCTGAAATTCGTTGCCGGTTGGCCGAGTTCATCGTCATAGAGCAGCGGGGCGACGACTTCGCCGACCGGCTCGCGAATGCCCATGCGGATACCTCGCGCGCGGTGGGCGGCTTGCCGGTGGTGCAGATCGGCATGGACACCCCGCAGGTCACCGCGGCTCTGTTGGTGGAGTGCGCGACTGCTCTGGCCTCGGCCGACGCGGTGCTCGGCCCGGCCCGTGACGGCGGCTGGTGGGTCCTCGGCCTCACCGACGCGACGGCCGCCGAGTGTCTCCGGGGCGTGCCGATGTCGACGGCGGAGACCGGCACTGCAACGCTGGCCGCCTTGCGTGCCACGGGCCTCGGCGTGGCAGAGGTGTCGCAGTTGGTCGATGTCGACACCGTCGACGACATCGAGGTGGTTGGTCGAGAGTGCCTGCCGGACAGTCGATTTCGCCAGGTGATACTGGCCATGGAGGTGGAGCGTGCTGGGTAACCTGTATGACCAGGCCCTGACGGGTGAACGATGTTGGATCCGGTACGACGACGGCAGCGTGCAGGGCCTGCCCGTGCACAGCTGGTTACCCGGTGGACGTCGGCTCGACAAGGCGTTCGACGAGGCCGTGCTGGCCCTGTGTCACGGACCGACCATCGACCTGGGTTGCGGTCCAGGGCGTTTCGTCGCTCATCTGACCAAGCTGGGCATCCCCGCGCTGGGTGTCGACCAGTCGCAGACCGCCGTCGAGTTGGCGCGTCGCAGCGGTGCCCCCGCCCTGCGCCGCGACGTCTTCGAACGGTTGCCGGGCACGGGGCGCTGGGGAACCGTGCTGCTGGCCGACGGCAACGTGGGCCTCGGCGGAGATCCGACTCGCGTCCTGCGCCGCGCCAGTGAGTTGATGCGCACCGGTGGCCGGTGCGTCGTGGAGTTCGACCCGGCCATCAGCGGTGTCCAGTCCCGCTGGGTCCGACTCGAATCCTCGAAGACCGTTGGGCCGTGGTTTCGTTGGGCGTCGGTGGGCATGGACTGCGCCAAGCACCTCGCCGAGGACGTAGGTCTCGCGGTCTCGGCGGTGATGCCTGTCGGCAAGAGGGTGCTGGCCAGCCTCGTCGCCGCCTAACCCCTCCCCGCCTAGCCCCCTCCCCGCGAGCGTGCGTGTTTGCGGCCGACACGCCGCGTCGAAATCGGACTTTGCGCACGCTCGGCGCGAGCGCCGACTCCATTACCAGTTGGTCAGGATGACGTGGTTGAGCACTAGCGCGCCGATCACGTTGAGCCCGAGCCACCACCGATGCGAGCGTGGCGGCAGCAGCGCCCCGGCCGCGGTCAACCACACGGTGTAGGGCAACCAGATTCGCTCGACCTCCGCCTTGCTGAGCATGCTCAGATCCGCGAGGACGGTGGCCAGTAGCGTCGCGAGGATCACCAGGTAGAGGCCGGACCGTCGTCTCACCGCCGAGACGTCGAAGGCGCGGGATACACCCGCCACCGTGCCAATTCCGACGGCGCACACCACCGACGCGAAGTTCGCCCACGACCAGTACTGGAACGGCCGGTTCGCGGCGATTCCCTGCCAGTAACGGTCCTGAACCAGGAGATAGCCGTCGAACCACCAGAATCCGACGGCGGCGAAGACCGCCACCACGGCGAGCGCCGCGAGCACCGCGGGCACGAAGGCGCGCAGGGCGGATCGGACGTTCTCGGCGGCGATCAGCACGGCGACGGCGGGCAGCGCGATGAGGCCGAGGCCGTAGTTGAGGAAGATTCCCCACCCCAGCAGGAGACCGGCGCCCGCTCCCGCGAGAAGGGGCAGTCGGGTGGTGCCTCGCGCGGCGAGGGCCAGGAGCGCCAGACCCCACGCCGCGACGCCCGCGAAGTACCCATCTGCCGACACCGCGACCCAGATCGCGGTGGGCGCCACGGCGACGAAGGGTGCCGCACGCCGCGCCAGGTCCTCACCGGAGAGGGCTCGCGCCGCCACCACGATCGCCGCGGCGGCGCTCGACCCGACCAGCAAGCACAGCAGACCCGCCCACGCGCCACCGCTCAAGCCGATGCGGTCGAGCCATACGAAGGTCAGCAGGGCGCCCGGCGGGTGGCCGGACACGTGGGTAATCCACGAATCTGGTTGAAAGTCCAGGATCCTCGATGAGAACGACCGCAGCGCGTAGGGGATGTCGGTGACCGACGGCACCTGGCGCAGATACTCGTTGGTGGTCTCCAGCCGGCGGGCGAAACCACGCTGCCAGCCGTCGATCATCGCCAGCGCGAAGGCCCACGCGCACGACGTGGCCCACGTCACCCATGGCACGGCCCGCCAAGGTAGGCGCTGCGCCACCGCCGGGCCCCACATCGTCGTGCCGAGACCGATCACGACGGCCGGGATGGTGCCCCACCCGACGTGGGCGTTCCACCACCCGAAGATCGGCGCCGCGGCCGCGTACATCTCGATCTGGCGCGGCGTGCTGTTGATCAGCGGTGTCACGATGCCCAGGTCGAGGTGTGGTACGGCGAACGCCGCCGCCACGAGCACGACCGCCAGGATGGCCGCAATGATTTCCCGCCGGGCAGACTTCACGCCTACCCACCCTAGGCGTGGCGCCCGGCGGGGTAGCCGGAGTCAGAGCGTCACCACTGCGCTCAGCGATGAGAATGGTCACCGTGCCCGGCGGCATGACCGGCCTGTCATGGCGGGTATCAATGACCCCATGCGACTGGCGACGTTCAACATCCTGCACGGCCGGACGGTCGGCGACGGTGTCGTCGACGTGGAACGGCTGCAGGACTGCGTGCGCGCCATCGACGCCGACGTGCTGGCATTGCAGGAGGTCGACCACGAACAACCGCGGTCCAACATGGCCGACCTGACCGCCGCGGCAGCCGAGGCGATGGGCGCCGTCAGCCATCGCTTCGTCGCGGCGATCGCGGGAACCCCCGGTGCGACGTGGAGCGCGGCCACGGGCCGGGAACGACCCGGAGCCGCGGCGTACGGCATCTCGCTGCTTTCGAGATATCCCGCCAGCGCGTGGCAGGTCGTCCGGATGGCGCGCATCCCGGTCAAGGTGCCCTTGTACCTGCGCGGGCCGAACCGGTTCATCGTGGTCGACGAGGAACCGCGGGCCGCGGTGATCGGACGTTTCGAGACGCCCCTCGGACCGCTCACGATCGCCAACACGCACCTGTCCTTCGTGCCGGGCTGGAATCGGCGGCAGCTGCGGCGCCTGGTGCGCGACCTCCGCGGACTGCCGGGTCCCCACGTGCTGGCGGGGGACCTCAACCTCACGCCCTATGTCGTGCGACGACTCTCGGGCATGCGGGCCCTGGCGACGGCGCCCACGTTCCCGTTCGACCGGCCCCAGCGACAGCTCGACCATCTCCTCACCGACGATCCGGGTTTGGTGGCGAGCATGGTCGGCGCGCCCCAGATGACGATCTCCGACCATCGGCCGCTGATCGCCGATCTGCAGCGACCCGACTGAGGGCTTAGCCGGAGGGTTCCTGCGCCAGTTCGGACGACGAGTCGTCCGGCGTCGGGTCCTCGCCGGTGCTGTCCTCGTCCCGGCCTGGTTCCGGCTTGTAGGTCTTGCGGTGGTCCCGGGGTTCGTCTTCGTAGATTCCGCTGCCGCGAGGCATGTGGTGCTCCTTCGTCGAGTCGAGGTCGGATGCCCGTGAGGGCGGCGGTCAAACGTCGGCCCGCGCGGCCCCGGGGCCGACGAGCTTCATGATTCGGGTTTGTCGACGACCGGGTGGGGGTAAGACGCCCACACCACCAGCGACACAGGAGCGTTCAATGCGCGCGGACTTTCGGCACCAACTCGATTCGCTGCGGGCGGACATGGGCGGAATGTGCGAATTGGCCGGCGCCGCAATGGCCAACGCGACGCGCAGTCTGCTCGACGTCGACTTGGACGCCGCCCACAGCGTGTTGTCCGACGTAGAGCGACTGACATTCCTGCACAACGACGTCGAGAGGCGCACGTTGGCGATCTTGGCGACGCAGGCGCCCGTCGCCGGTGACCTGCGGACCGTGGTGAGTGCCATTCACATCGCGGCGGCCGCCGATCGGATGGGTGGATTGGCCTCGCACATCGCCAAGTTGAGCCTGCGCCGTCACCCGAACTCCGTGATCCCGGACGAGATGAACGACACCTTCGCCGCAATGGGCAGGATCGCCGTGAATCTGGCCGACAATTGTCACGCAATTCTGGGCACCGGCGATTGCGCACGGGCGCAACGAGTTCGACGCGACGATCAGGAGATGGAGGCGATTCACCAGCAGCTCTTCAACGCCGTGTCGAGCCCTCATTGGGGCCACGGTGCCGGCGTCGCGTCCGACGTGGTGCTCCTGGGGAGGTTCTACGGGCGGTTCGCCGACCACGCCGACGAGATCGCGCGTCGAATGATCTTTCAAACCAGCGGTGACCCGGTGAGGCGTGCGAAGGCCGGCTGATCGCTGTCCGCGAACTGCGCTCCCCCCGACGTCACTCCGGGCGGTCGGCCGCATCCCGTGACGTCGACACCGGGGCCGGTCGCCCCGCCGCGATGAGTGTCTCGCCGAGGTCGTAGTCGTCGTCGGCGTTGTAGGTGAGGACGCCCACCGCCGCGCCACCGGCCTCATACCAAACGGTGAAGCCGTCGTCGTGGTCCACGAGGCGACGGCCGTCGTAACCATCGCCCCAGGCGTGATACTTGATCGTCGCGTCCCCGATCGTGGACCAGAAGCCCGGCACCGCGTCCCACGTGGCGGCAGCACCCGCCGCCTGGGCACCGGCGACGGTCCCGTGGTCGATGGCGTCCTGCCAGTGTTCGACGGCGAGGTGTCGGCCCGCGACGGTGTTGAACGCGAATGTGACGTCACCCGCCGCGTAGACGTCGGTCGCCGACGTACGCATGTCGGCGCCGACGACGATGCGCGAATCCTGCATCTGCAGTCCGGCCGCGGCGGCGACGCTGCTGCGGGGGCTGACGCCGGTGGCGGCGAGCACCAGATCGCAGGCGATCGTCACGCCGTCGTCGAGCCGTACCCCGTCGCCCTCCATCGCCTCGACCGACGCCCCGCCGACGTAGCGCACGCCGGTACTCGTGACGAGGTTCAGCAGCCGTTCGCCCGCCTCCGCGCCGAGGCGCTTCTCCTGCGGCACTCGGTCGGGAGCCACCAGCGTGACTGGAAGGCCTCGCATGGCCAGCGACGCGGCGGCCTCGCAACCGATGAATCCTGCCCCGATCACCACGGCCGAGGTCGCATTCGCGGCCGCGCTTCGCAACTGCCGCGCGTCGGTCAGGGCGCGTAGTAGGAGGGCGCGGTCACCACCTGGCACGGGAAGAGGTGACGGGCCGGCGCCGAGTGCCACGACCAACGCGCCATAGGGAATTCGCTCACCGTCGACCGTGACGCTGTGCCCGTCGGTATCGATCGCGTCGACGGGACATCCGTGGCGCAGGTCGATGTCGCGATCGGTGAACCACTCCGCCGGGTGCAACGCCACGTCGTCGGTGTCCCCCTGCAGGAAGTCCTTGCTCAACGGCGGCCGCTCGTACGGCAGATCGCCGTCCGCGCTCAGCACCAGCACCGGGCCCGAGCCGCCGTGCTTTCGATACGATTCCGCGGCGCTGATGCCCGCGGGCCCACTTCCGACGACGATCAATCCCGGGTTGCTCACCGTGGCCGATTACCCCGGTCGCAGACTGCCACACGTCGATCCGCCGCACCTGGCCGAGCTGGCAGGGGGCGGGTTGGTTCCTGCTGACGCTGCCCCTGCTGGCAGTCGGCATCCCGGTCATGACGAGCCGAAGAGCGAGCGGTTACACACCCCCGAACCGGGGAATGACCACCGACTGTGTCCGATCTCGAAAGGTGAGATACGCCCGTGGCTCTCGTACTCCTTCTGGTGCTGGCCACCGTGATCCTCGCTCCTCTCGCGGAGCGCATCACGGTGCCATATCCGGTGGTCATGTTGCTCTTCGGGCTGCTGTTGGCGTTGGTGCCCGGCATCACGGTGCCGACCGTCGACGCGGATTGGATTCTCCCCGTAGTACTTCCGCCGCTCCTGTTCGCCGCCGCACGGCGGACGTCCTGGCGGCAGTTTCTCGACAACCGGCGGGCGATCGGGCTGCTGGCGGTTGCGCTGGTCGCCGTGACGGCCTTCGTCGTGGGGGTGGTGGCCAGCGCGGTCGTGCCCGGCCTCCCGCTGATCGCCGGCGTGGCGTTGGGCGCCGCAGTGGCGCCGCCGGACCCGGTGGCGGCCACGGCCGTGGCCCGGAAGCTGAATCTGCCGCGCCGGCTTCGCACGGTGCTGGAGGGCGAGGGTCTCTCCAATGACGCGACCGCACTGGTGCTCTACGAGGTCGCGGCGGCGGCGACCATGACCGGAGCGCTGTCGCCCACGACGGCGGCGAGTGCGCTCGGCCTCGCCGTCGGGATCGGCGTCGCGGTGGGGTTGGCCTTCGCGGTGGCGGCGCGGTGGTTGCTCACCCGGCTACCCGCCCACCCGGCCGGTAGCGGACTGGTTCTGGTGCTCCCGTTCGCGGCCTACGCGGCCGCCGACTTCATTCACGGCAGTGGTGTGCTCGCCGTGGTGACGGTCGCGTTGGCGTTGAGCCGCTACGGCGATACCCAATCGTCGCAGACCCGCCTGGTGTCCGGAACCACCTGGGAGATCGTCGAATTACTGTTGACGGGTGCCGCATTCGCCTTCGTCGGCGTCGAACTGCGCAACGTCGCGGGCAGTCTGCAGGGTTCGTTGGACACCGCCATCTGGCAGGCGCTTGCCGTAACGGCCGCGGCCATCGTCATCAGATTCGTCTGGATCTTCCCGGTCGCCTTCCTCGACGAACGATTGCGTCTCCGCAAGGGGGTCGAGGGGGAACCGGTGGGCTGGCGCGAGATGACGGTCGCCTCGTGGGCCGGGATGCGCGGCGTGGTGACCCTGGCGGCCGTGCTCGCGCTGCCTGCAGGCGAGAAGGCATTCCCCGAACGTGAACGGCTGATCTTCATTGCGTTCGTGGTGATCGTCGTGACGATCATCGTGCAGGGTCTGACGCTGCCGTTCGTGGTGAAGCGCCTGGGCGTCATGGCATCCGTCGATCAGACGGACGAGGCGGCCCGCGATCTCATCCGTCGAGCCCGTGATGCCGGTCTTCGCCGCCTCGACGACCTTCGGGCGGACAGCGAGGTCGACTCCGAGACCATCGCGCACGCCGAGGACAACGCCGAACGCATGTGGCACTCGATGGGCTTCGATCCGGGTGAGCATTCCGAAGCGGAGAGCGAGCGCAACGCCAAGCACGCGGCCACGCTGAACGCGGTCAAGGACGAGATACTTGCCGCCGCCCGCGACGAAATAGGTTCCGCTCGAAAGGAATCGGGAGTCGACCCGACCATCGTCGACGGAGTGCTACGGAGACTCGACGCGCGCGGTACTCAACCCGAGTAGACGATCAAGCTTCGTCGACTGCCTGCGCATCGATCATCGACCCGTCGTCGGCCTCGAGGGCTTCGTTACGCGCACCGGGGTCGTCGGCGCTCAGCACCCGCACGAAGCTGTTGAAGAAGGCGATCGCGGGCACTGCGAGCAGTGCGCCGATGACGCCCGCGAGCACCCATCCCGCGGTGAGGCCGAGGACCACGGCCAGCGGATGGATGGAGACCGCGCGGCCCATCACCAACGGCTGCAGGACGTGCGCCTCGAGCTGCATCACCGCGACGATCAGCCCGAGCGTGATGAGCGCGTAGATGACCCCCTTGGCCAGGAGCGCCACGATCACGGCGAGGAAGCCCGTGATCAAGGCGCCGACGACCGGTATGAAGGCGCCGAGGAAGATCAGCGAGGCCAGCGGCAAGGCGAGCGGAATGCCCATGATCGCGAGTCCGCTGCCGATGGCGACGGCATCTACCAACGCGACCAGCGAGGTGGCGCGGGCGAAGCCGGCCAGCGAATGGAATCCTGCGGAGCCGGCCTCGCGCACGCGGGCGCGGTTCTCCGCGGGGATGAGGCGTGTGACGAACTGCCAGATGCTGCGTCCACCGAGCAGGAAGAAGATGACCGTGAACAGCAACAGGAACGCGCCGCCGAGAATCTCGACGATGGTGCCTGCGGTGGACAGGGCCCCGCTGGTCAGCTGGGTCTGATGGCTGCGAAGCGCCTCGGTGAAGGAATCGACTGCCCGGTTGATCTGGTCACCGCTGAGCCGTGCCGGACCGTTGATGAGCCAGTCTCGCGTGCTCTCGATGCTGCGGGTCACCTGCTCGACGAGGAGCGGGGCTCCTTCGATGAACTGGTTGACCACGAAGGCGAGTAGCCCGCCGAAGACGGCGAGGCTGAGAACGAGGACGAAGGCGACCGCGCCTCCGCGTGCTGCGCCGAGGCGGTCGAGGTAGTCGACCGCCGGCTGCAGTAGTGCCGTGAGGATGAGGGCTAGGGCCACCGGGACGACGACGACGCCGAAGTGGACGAGCGCTTCGAACAGTACGTAGGCGGCGGCGAGAAGGACGAGGAGCCGCCACGCCCACGCCGCGGACGCGCGTACCAGTGGACTGACCCACGGATCAGCGCGTTCCGCAGCGGGGGGCACGACGGCGTTAGTGCGCTAGAACCAGACTTTTCGGCCGCCGACGGGACGTCCGACTGCGCCGAGGATCCACAGGATCACCCCGACCACCACGAGAATGCCGCCAATTGTGTACAGGATCGATATTCCTGCGAAATAGCCAATCAACAGGAGAACGATGCCAAGCACGATCATGATCAATCCGATCCGTAGAGGGGAACTGCCGGGAAGAGAATTGCCCATTCCGTCAAAACGAAACCCATTACTTTCAGGGGATTCTGAAGGCCCGGCGTTCGGCAGTGCCACGACCCGTTGAACACGCGCTTCGGCGTACGTCAGACGCCGGTGTCGAACCGGGTGACGAGGGCTTGGCGATCGAGCTTTCCGATGCCGCGGCGCGGAAGTTCGTCGACGAGGTACACCTCGCGAGGTGCGGCGGTGGCGTCCAACGTCTTCTCGACGTGCGCGCGCAGCTCCGCCACCGTCGGTGGCTCCACACCGGCAGCGAGGACCACCGCCGTCACGACGCGTTGACCCAGCCGGTCGTCCCCGACGCCGAAGACCGCGCAGTCGGTGATCGCCGGGTGCGACCCCAGCGCGGCTTCGACGAGCTGCGGCATCACGGTGAGTCCACCCGTACCGATGGCGTCGTCGATGCGTCCCAAGATTCGCAGTACGCCGGAATCATCAACGACGCCAGCGTCATCGGTGCGGAACCAGCCGGGTTCGGCGAACGGGTCCGGCTCCGTGGGGTTGCGGTAGCCCATGGCCACGGTGTCGCCGCCGAGCACCACGCGCCCGTCGTCGATTCGAACGCGCACGCCGTCGAGTGGCGTTCCGTCGTACACGCACCCGCCGGCGGTCTCACTCATGCCGTAGGTGCGTACCACCCGGATGCCCGCTGCCGCAGCGGCGTCGCGGACCGCCGTGGGCATCGGCCCCCCGCCGATGAGGACGGCGTCGAGTTCGGCCAGCGCGATGGTGGCACCTGGGTCGGCGAGTGCCTTCGCGAGCTGGACCGCGACCAGCGACGCGTACCGCGCGCCGCTGCCCAGTGCCTCGATGGCCGAAGGCAGCACACCCACGTCGAAACTCGGATCGATTGCCACGGGCACGGTCCCCGCCAGCAGGCTGCGGACCATTACCTGCAAGCCGGCGATGTGATGGGCGGGCAGCGCCAGAAGCCAGCTGCCGGGGCCGCCGATCCTGTCGTGGGTCGCCGACGCGCTGGCGATCAGTGCACGCGCGGTGAGCATGGCCCCCCTGGGAATCCCGGTGGTGCCAGACGTCGGCACCACGAGGGCGACGTCGTCGTCGATGTCGTCACCGACGCCGAGATGCTCGGTCAGCAGTTCGGCCGAGCGGGCGTCGGCGGGCACCGGCAAGATCGCCGGATCCCTGCCGTCGAGGACACCTTCGAGCACCGCGAGCAACGGCTCGGGTGAGGGAATCGGCGGGATGACGACCGCGCGTAGCGGCGCTATGCCGATTCCTCGCCGTCGCTACCGAGGCCGGTGGGGTTGTCCTCGCGCGAATCGTCAAGTGGCCAACCCTTCGCGGCCAGGCGTTGCCGAACTCGTTCGACGTCTTCAGGCCGAGGCAGCTCATCGGTGGTCTGGGTGATCAGCACGCCGATGTCGACGTGGTCGAACTCGCCGCGATCCATCAGTGCCTGGGTGACGGTCTTGACCTCGTCCTCGCTGAGGCGGCGGTTCAACAGCGACATCAGCGGAACCCGGTCGGGTCCGGGCACCCCCTCCGGATAGCCGGCGGTGATCCACGCGACGATCTTTGCGAGAAAAGTGTTCACGGTGGCTACTTCCCTTCGGCCGCGGCGGGGTTTCGGCCGCGGCGATGGATCGATGGTATCGGCGCTCCCGGCCATCGGCAGTACTGGTGTGGCGCCGGCGTGGTGTTTCGGTTCCCAGGACCAACGCCACACGCCCTCTGGGTGAACAGTAAACGAACAGCTCCAGGAAGACGCGCAAAGGCCCTGGTGAGGGGCTTCTTTGAGGCTTTCGCCGGTTGGTCAAATCTACGCGGCAGGCCCCACAATCTGTAGCCATGAGCACAACCATGATCATTCTCGTGTTGTTGATAGTCACGGCGTTGGCGTTCGACTTCACCAACGGGTTCCACGACACGGGCAACGCCATGGCGACGTCGATCGCCACGGGTGCTCTCAAGCCGAAGGTCGCCGTGCTGCTTGCCGGCGTACTCAACCTCGTCGGTGCCTTCCTCTCGGTCGAGGTGGCCGTCACCGTCACCACCTCGGTCCTGAAGATCCAGGACAGCAAGACGGGTGCCCTCGTCCCGTCGATCGACCAATCGGTGGGCCTCACGATCATCTTCGCCGGACTCATCGGCGGCATTCTGTGGAATCTGCTCACGTGGCTCTTCGGCATACCGTCGAGTTCGTCGCACGCACTGTTCGGTGGACTGATCGGTGCGGGTATCGCGGCCATCGGCATGGCCGGGGTCAACTGGACCGGCGTCATCAGCAAGGTGCTGGTTCCCGCAGTCGCGGCGCCGTTCATCGCCGGGCTCGTCGCGGCATGCGGAACGTGGCTGGTCTACCGACTCACCCGCAACATAGAGCACAAGCGGCGCGAGACGGGATTCCGCTGGGGCCAGATCGCCACCGCTTCGCTCGTCGCGCTGTCACACGGCACCAACGATGCGCAGAAGACCATGGGCGTGATCGCGCTGGCGCTCATCACCACCGGGCACCTCTCCGGTGACGTGAAGGAGAACGGCCTGCCGTTCTGGGTGATCTTCTCCTGCGCCCTGGCCATCGGCCTCGGCACCTACATCGGCGGTTGGCGGGTCATCCGCACCCTCGGCAAGGGGCTCGTCGAGATCGAGTCACCGCAGGGTCTGGCCGCCGAGGCGTCGTCGGCCGCGATCATCCTGAGCTCCAGCGCCGCCGGCATGGCCCTGTCGACCACGCACGTGGCGACGGGCTCGATCCTCGGCAGCGGCGTGGGCAAGCCGGGCGCACAGGTGCGTTGGGCCGTCGCGGGACGCATGGCGGCCGCGTGGCTGATCACGCTGCCCGCCGCGGCGCTCGTCGGCGCCATCGCCTTCTGGATCTCGCACTTCGTCGCCGGTGCCACCACGCAGCTGGTGGGCGACGGCCTGATCTTCCTCATCCTCGTCGGACTCTCCGGCTACATGTACTGGCGCGCGCAGAAGCAGAAGGTGGACAGCAGCAACGTCAACGCCGATTGGGACCACACGACCAACTCGGTCGTCCCGGCCGAGGCGCGTGCCGCGTCGGCCGAGGCGCCCAAGGCCTCGGTTTAGCCTCCGCAAGCGAATGCCCTTCAACGGAAAGAATCACCGATGAACACCTTTGTGATACCGCTCCTGACCGTCCTGGGCGTCGGGCTCGTCCTGGGAGCCGGCCTTCCCGCCGTCTTCGCCATCGGACTGAGGGCCTACTCGACGGGCGTCGGCGGTGCGGAGGCCGACGGCTCGATCGACGCGCCCAACGCCATGCTGAGGATGCTGGGCCTGCTGCTCTTCGTGGTCGTCGGGTTCGTCATCTTCGTCGCACTGCTCTGGATCACCAGGGGCACGATCATCCACCACACGGGCTTCGACCCGTTCTTCGGCTTCAAGAAGTGAGCTGACTGACCATGACTGATCATCACAAGAGCGTGTTCGACAATGTCCTCCACTGGCTCAATGCGGGCTACCCCGAGGGAGTCCCACCGAAGGACTACTCCCCGGTCCTCGCGCTGCTCAAGCGCTCGCTGACGGAGGAAGAGGTCGTCAACGCCGCGCGTTTCGTCCTGAAGTCGGCCAGCGGTGACACGGTCGCCGAGGACGAGATCCGCACGGCGATCGAAACCGTGGACGGCCATGAACCCACCCCGGACGAGATCCACCAGGTCGCCGCGCGGCTGGCGTCGGTGGGTTGGCCGCTCGCGCTGCCAGCGCACTAAAGGCGTTGTCGGCGTTCAGGTTCGGTTGTCACGCCGCAACGGGTGCGTGTCGGGTACCTGGACGAAGATGAGGGTGACGCCGTCGGGGTCGTCGACGTGCATCTCGTGCAGACCCCACGGCTCCTTGGCGGCGGCCCGGGCGATGGCGACGTCGCGATCCTCGAGCTCCTTCTGCGTGGCGTAGACGTCGCGCACCTGGAGCCAGAGGGCACCGGGAAACGGTGGCGCCGAAGGTGATCCGCCGCCGTGGCTGGCCAACTCGATGAGCGACTGACCGGCGTAGAAGACCGTGCCGGCACCGTACTCGCGCGCGATGGCGAGACCGATGGCATCCCGGTAGAAGGTCAGCGATCGCTGGTAGTCGGTCGGCCGGAACAGCACCCGACTGGCCAGGATCTCCATACCGTCCGTTGTAACACAGCGCCCGCCCGCGCCCGAAACTGCATTCCCTGTCACCAATTGTGCGGTCTAGCGACAGGGAATGCGGTTTCGCGGGGGCTCAGCCGGTGGGTTGGACGCGCTGCCGCTTCATGATGGCGTCCACGGCCGCGGGGGCGAAGCTGTTCACCGCGTGCGCGGTGACGGCCATCCTCGGCGCCACGCGCACGGGCCTGCGTCGGACGGCGGTGACCATCCAGTCCGCCGCCTCGTCGGCCGAGAGCCCGGGGAGGCCGTCGTAGGCCCGGGTCGGCGCGATCATCGGCGTCTTGACCAACGGATAGAACAGCGTCGTGGAATGCACCCCGTCCTGGGCCCATTCGGTCTCGATGACACGGCTGACGGCGGTGAGCGCCGCCTTCGAGGCGTTGTAGACGGCGAACAGCGGCGAGGATTCACTCAAGACGCCCCAGGTCGAGACGTTCACGACGTGTCCATCGCGCCGCGCCCGCATCCCCGGTGCGAACCCGCGGATCAGCCGCAGCGGTGAGTAGTAGTTCAGCTGCATCGTCCGCTCGACGTCGTGCCAGCGCTCCAGTGATTCGGCCAGCGGTCGCCGGATGGACCTGCCCGCATTGTTGATCAACACGTCGATCCCGCCGAAGCGGTCCTCGACCT
Source organism: Mycolicibacterium sp. TUM20985 (assembly GCF_030295745.1). Classification (NCBI taxonomy): domain Bacteria; kingdom Bacillati; phylum Actinomycetota; class Actinomycetes; order Mycobacteriales; family Mycobacteriaceae; genus Mycobacterium; species Mycobacterium antarcticum. The sequence continues at coordinate 5,079,589 of NZ_AP027291.1, read as the reverse complement.
CGGCGACCAGTGCGTCCACCGCGTCGAGGTCGGACAGGTCGCAGGCAATGGCGGTGGCGTCGCCGCCGGCGTCCCCGATCCGCGCCACCACCGAGTCCAGCAGCTCCTGCCTGCGCGCGACCACGATGACCCGCGCCCCCTGGCCGGCCAGCTTCAGCGCACCGGCCTCACCGATCCCCGATGAGGCGCCGGTGATCAGGATCCGTTTTCCCGCGGGGTCGACGTCGCGGCCGGGCTGCAGTAGCCGGGCGGTCAGGGGCGGACGCATACCGGCCAGGAACACCGAGTCGGCCAGTCGGCGCAGGGGATTGTTGCTCACGGTCGCCGAGCTTAGGTGTCGCCCATCAGCCGACGCCTTCGAGGATGTCGGTCTCCGTGTTGCCGATGTTCGCGACGATCTCGGGCCGGCGCGCCACGCGGTACCGGTACCACCCGACCGCCACGACCATCGTCGCGAGAAACAGGTAGGGGATGATGTTCAACGGCCACGCCGGCACCGGCCAGACGTTGGCGAAGAACACGTAGGCCATCGCCAGGACGACGACGACCGCGCAGGTCCACACCAGGCGGTTGGGCATGCCCTCGCGCCGGGTGTACACCACGCAGGCGATCGCGACGAGCGCGTACGCGACCATGTAGCCGTAGGTGCCGTAGGTGTCGACCCAGACGACGATCTCCATGGGGTCGACGCTCATCGCCAGCAGCACCAGGTTGAGCGCGATCGCCGTAGGACCCGCGATCAGTAGGACGCGGTGCGGTGTCAGATGGCGGTCGTGGGTGCGGCCGAAGTGGTCGCCGACCACGCCCTCCTTGCCCATCACGTAGATGATGCGTCCGACGACGTTGAGCGGGGCCACGACCACCGCGAAGAATGACGCTCCGACGCCGAAGGTGAGGATCGGGGCGAACCACGACGGCATGCCGATGAGCGTCGCGATGTCCTCGAGGGGGCTGGCGCTCTCGGCGAGTCCTTCGCCAAGGACCGCGATTTGCGTGTAGGCAGCGAACACGTAGAGAACGCCGACGGTGACGGCACTCCACATGATCGCCCGCGGAATCGTGGTGTACGGATTCTTCGCCTCGCGGCCCAATGCGTCGGCGGAGGAGAAACCGACGAAGCCGAGGATGCCGAGGACCATTCCGGCCGCCACGCCCTGTGGCGGTGCGCCCTCGAAGCTGAATTGCGACGGGTCCCAGGCGTTGGGCCCGGCCCAGACGAGGGCGAGTACCAGCAGGACCACGATGATGGTGACTGACACCAACTCCAACACCAGTGAAACGCGCGCGGAGAGCCGGATCCCACGAATCGTGAACAGCGTCGCGAGGCCGCCGAGCACGACGGCAAGTCCCAGCTGCCAACCAATTCCGGTGGCAGGCACGCCAAGCAGGACGAGGAACTGGTTCATGTAGGACACCGCCCCACCAAGAGAACCGGCCGTGATGCCCCAACAGCCGACGACCAGCGCGATACCGGCGAGATACGCGCCGGTCGGACCTAGCCCCTTGGCGACATAGGTGTACAGCGACCCCGCCGAGGCGTGCCTGCGCGCAAACACGACGACGCAGTAGCCGACCGCAAGGATGACCAGCGTGGCGAGCAGGAACGACAGCACGGTGCCGTTACCCGCGCCGAGGTAGATGGCCGCCGCGGTGAACGCGATCACCGCGCTCGGCGCGATGTTCGCAATCGCCTGGGCGGACACCTCGGGCGCGGACATCACGCCGCGACGTAGGCCAGCGTCGGTCGTGGCCTGGGCTGAGGGCCCGGTGGACTTGGAAGGTGCTGACATGGCGAACTCTCCGTCGGACGGGTGAATCAAGGAATGAGCAAGGTGCGCAATGCTTCACCGGTCTCGAGGTCGGCGAACGCCTCGGCGGCCTCGACCAGCGGCCGGTGCGCGGAGATCAGCGGATCGAGCTTGAGTTGGCCATCCATGTAGCGATCGACCAACGCGGGGATGTCGATCGAGGGGCGGACCGAGCCGTAGTTGGACCCGAGGATGCGCTGATCCGCTTCGGCCAGGACGAGGGGCTCGAAGGACGCCTTCGCGCCGGTGGGTGGAAGCCCGACGATCACGGCGGCGCCGCCGAGGCCGAGCATCCGGATGGCCTGCTCGGTGGTGGATGTGCGGCCGATCGCGTCGAAGGCGTAATCCACGCCGTCGGGGATCAGCTCGAACAGCTGCTCGACGACGTCACCCCTATTGGCGTCGATCCGGTCGGTCGCGCCGAATTGCATTGCCAGTTGGGTCTTTCCGGGGAGTACGTCGATCGCGATGATCCGCTCGGCGCCTGCGAGACGGGCGCCTTGCACCACGTTCAGCCCGACGCCGCCGCAGCCGATCACGGCCAGGGTCGATCCAGGTTCTACCGCGGCGGTGTTGAGTACGGCCCCTACGCCGGTCGCGACCGCACAGCCGACGACCGCGATCACGTCGAGCGGTGCGTCGTCGCGCACCTTGACCGCCCCGGACACCGGTACGACGACCTCTTCGGCGAATGACGAGACGCCGAGGTAGTGGTGGATCGTCTCACCGTCCTTGGACAGACGCGAGGTGCCGTCGTAGAGAACACCCTTCGGGGCGACGATCGTGGCGACCTTGTGGCAGCGCGCCTCGTGCCCCGATCGGCAGTACCGGCACTCACCGCAGGGCGGCACCCAGCTGAGCACGACGTGGTCCCCGACTGCCAGTGAATTGACACCCTCGCCGAGCTCGACGACGACCCCGGAGCCCTCGTGGCCCATCACCAGTGGCGCAGGGGCTTCCCATTCCCCGCGTTTGACGTGGAGATCCGAGTGACAGACCCCAGCGGCGGCGATCTTGACGCGCACTTCGCCCGACTTCGGAGCGGCGAGTTGGACGTCGGCGACCTCGATGGGTGTCCCGGGGTCGCGGAAGACGATGGCTTTCATGCCCCTCCAGATTCGGTGGCGGTCGAATGCGGGTGATCGTAGGCACGGCAGCCGCCCCGAAGCACTGAGAAGAAGTGTGGAGACGCGGCGCCAGATTCGACATTTCGTACACTGCCCCCGTGCCCCGCGACCTGAGTTCCATCGCCCACGTGCTGGGCGGCGAACTACTCGTCGCTGGTGGCGCCGAGGCGTCGACGCCGGTGGATGCCGCCGTCCGGCTCGACGAGTTCGCCGTCGTCGGTCATCCCTCGTACGCCACGCTGGTGGTGGGCTCGGCTGGTGCGGTCGAGGCGGCCCTCAAGGCTGGTGACGAACGGAGCCTGGCGTTGACCGGCACCGTCCTGGTCGTCGGCGGTGATCGGCCTGCGCTCCGAGAGCTGTTCCGTGCCAAGGACGCCTGCGCGATCGTCGTCGACGAGGCCGGTGATGAGCTGCTCCACGCGCGGCTCGTCGCCCTCCTCGCCGCCGACCGGGCGGCCGAGGACCGCCTGGTGACGACGGGCACCAAGGTGCTCACCCAGGTGGCCCGTCGCGGTGGCGCCCAAGGCGTGGTTGCGCAGCTCGCCCACCGCATCGACGGCTGGGCGGTCCTGCTAGACGCGCATGGGCAGACCATCACCACCGCCGGGGCGGGTGGACTGCACGTGAAGGACGCCGTGACGGTGGCGTTCCACCGACCGGTACGCCTGCGTCATCGGGGTCTGCAGGTCCATCCGGTAGGGGCCGATGAGGACCTCACCGGTTATCTGGTCATCTCGTCGCGCAACAGCTCGACCAGTCGCAGCCGCGACCTGGCGTCGCAGGCGGCGGCGCTGCTCGACCTGATCCTGCGCACCCACGACTACACCGGCACCGAACGGCTCGGTCGCGAGGTCATGATGGGCACGCTGCTGGCCGGCGGGCCTGCGGCCTCTGCCCTGCTGCGGCGATGGGGCGTGCACGAGCCGTCGTTGACCGCCTTCGTCCTGACCGCCCGGTCGCGGTCGGTCGACCTCGAACGGCTGGTGATCCGGTGGCTCGACGAACTTGGCGCCGTCCACATGGTGACCGCGGATCGCGGCACCGTGCAGGGTTTCGTCCGCGACGACCAGTCCGACGCCCTGGCGGAGCGGGTGCAGAACTCCACCACCCAGCCGCGGCTTCCGCTGCGCCTCGGACTCGGCACGCCTGCGCCCACCGATGCGCTGACTCGCAGCGTGGCGGAGGCTGGCCAGGCGCACGAGGTCGCGGTCGCTGACGGTCGCGACGCAGTCCGGTACCAGACGCTGCCAACGGTGGCCTACGTGCTCGACCGTCTCGATCCCGTCGATGCGCGACGCCTGGCGACTGTGCTCGATCCCCTCCGCGACGACGACGGTACCCATGGCGAACTCACTCGGACGCTACGAAACTTCCTGGCTCACAACGGTAGTTGGGGGATCACGGCCGAGAAGCTGGGCGTGCACCGGCAGACGCTCGCGAGCCGCATTCGCCGGATCGAGGAACTGACGGGTTTGTCGATGTCGAGCCCAGACGATCGCGCCGCGGCCTGGCTGGCGCTGCGGGCCCTCGAACGCTGACTCACCCCTTCGCGATTTCGGCGCGCTAACCGTCGCTCACCGAACGTTTGCGCGCCGAAATCGCTCATGAGGTGAGCTTTAGCGCGGCTGCCTCGATCTGGTCCTCCGACAGCAGCACCTTCAGCGCGGCGTCGCCCAGCGGGATGAAGCTGTCGGCGCTGGCGACCCGCGCCAGTGAGCCGCTGTACCCGTGGTCGATCATCGCGGCCAGCACGCCTTCGGCGACGCCGCCGGTCGCCCTCGTCTCGTCGACCACGAGCGTGCGACCGGTGGCGTTGGCCTCCCGCATCACGTCGGCGATGGGAAGTGGTGCCAGCCAACGCATGTCGACGACGCGGGTGGTGATGCCCCGGCTCGCGAGCCGCTGCGCCACGCGCAGGCTCATCGGCACGCCATTGCCGAACGTGACGATGGTCAGATCGGTGCCATCATCGCAGACCCGCGCCCGGCCGATCGGCACGCCCGCCGACGGATAGGGAGCCAGCCACTGGTCGTCGCCTGCCTCGTACAGGTCTCGAACGTGATACAGCGCAATGGGTTCCAGGAAGATGCAGAGAGCGCCGGCGGTGCGGGCAGCCGATGCGCACGTCCGCATCATGGCCGCGGCGTCGTCGGGCCGGGAGGGGGAGGCGATGACGAGGCCGGGGATGTCGCGCAGGGCTCCGATGGCGTTGTCGTTGTGGAAGTGCCCCCCGAACCCCTTCTGGTAGCCGTAGCCGGCGACGCGCACCACCATCGGGTTGCGGTACTGCCGGTCGGAGAAGAACTGCAGGGTGGCGCCTTCGCCGCGGATCTGATCGGCGGCGTTGTGCAGGTAGGCCAGATACTGGATCTCCGGGATCGGCAGCAGGCCGGCCAGCCCGGCGCCGAGCGCCAACCCGAGGATCGCCTGTTCGTCGAGGAGGGTGTCGAATACCTTTGCCGGACCGTACTTTTGTGCGAGACCGCGCGTCACGCCGTAGACGCCGCCCTTGCGTGCCACGTCCTCGCCGAAGACCAGCGCGCCTGGATGCTCGGCCAACACGTCGAGCAGGGCACGGTTGATCGACTGGGCGACGGTAAGGGGTTCCCCGCCCGCCGCGCGGTCGCGGGCGGTGCTCGCCATCGCCTCGGCGAGCCCGTCGAGTAGTGGCTCCATGACCGCGGCGGCACTGTCCAACTGCGGCAGTTCGGCCACCTGCGTGGCGATTCCGATGACCTCGGCGCGCTTGGCCTCATAGCATTCCAGGACCTCGGCGGGCGACATGCCAGTCCGCTCCACCAACAGCTTCGCCGTGTGGAGTAGGGGGTCTCGGTCGAAGTCCGCGGTGATCTCGCCGGGCGCCCGGTAGGCGGCTTCGACGTCCGAACCGGCGTGACCCATCAGTCGCACGGTGCGCAGGTGCAGGAACGCGGGCTTGCGATGCTTGCGGACGTATTCGACGGCGCGCGTGGCGACGGCATGGGTGTCGACCACGTCGGACCCGTCGGCGCTGAAGTACTCGAGGCCCGTCCGGCCGGCGAAGTTGGCGGCGATCCAGCCCGTCGGCGTCCTGGTGCTGATGCCGATGCCGTTGTCTTCGCAGACGAAGAGCAGCGGCAGTGGAAGTCCTTGGTAGGCAGCATGAACGGCGGTGTTGATGGCGCCAACCGCCGTCGAGTGGTTGGCGGACGCATCGCCGAAGCTGCAGACGGTGACGGCATCGCGCGGCCACGGTGTGTCGACGCCGAGCTTCGCGGCCCGCCTGATCGAGAACGCCACCCCGACGGCCCGCGGTAGATGGGAGGCGATCGTCGACGTCTGCGGGATCACGGCGAGGTCGTGGCGACCGAAGACCTTGTGCCGGCCGCCGCTGATCGGATCGTCGGTCGCGGCACATACCCCGAGCAGCACGTCGCGCAGGGGGTTGCTGCCGTCCACCTGACGCGCCCGCTGCAGGAAGAAGCCGCCCGAACGATAGTGCAGCAGTGCGGGATCGGTCGGGCGCAGCGCCGCCGCGACCGCGGCATTGCCCTCGTGGCCCGACGAGCCGATCGTGTAGAAGCCCTTGCCGCGGCCGCGCAACCAGCGGGCGGCGAGGTCGAGATGTCGGCTGCCGAGTTGAGAGTCGAAGAGGCCGAGGACGTCCGCCGTGCTCAGCAGCGAACCGGTCAGCGGCGAACCGCCCCTGCCCGCGGGCAGTGCGCGGACCGTCGCGGTGAAGTACTCGTCGATCTTCTCGGTCACGGCCCCACCCTCAGAAGTAGCGCGGGAACGTCGTCCAGTCGGGATCGCGCTTCTCCAGGAAGGCGTCGCGTCCCTCGACCGCCTCGTCGGTCATGTAGGCCAGTCGCGTGGCCTCGCCGGCGAAGATCTGCTGACCGACCAGTCCGTCGTCGAGCAGGTTGAACGCGGCCTTGAGCATCCTGATGGCCTGTGGCGACTTTCCATTGATCTCATGCGCCCATTGCAGCGCAACGGTTTCCAGCTCGGTGTGATCGACGACCTCGTTGACGGCGCCCATCGCGTGCATCTGCTCCGCGGTGTACGGCCTGCCGAGGAAGAAGATCTCGCGGGCGAACTTCTGTCCGGTCTGGCGGGCGAGATACGCGCTGCCGTAACCGCCGTCGAAGCTGCCGACGTCGGCGTCGGTCTGCTTGAACCTGGCGTGCTCGCGGCTGGCCAGCGTCAGGTCGCACACGGCGTGCAGGCTGTGCCCGCCGCCTGCGGCCCAGCCGTTCACCAGGCAGATCACCGGCTTAGGCATGAAGCGGATGAGGCGTTGCACCTCGAGGATGTGCAGCCGGCCCGCTTGGGCGGGGTCGACGGTGTCGGCCGTCTCGCCGGCGGCGTACTGGTAGCCGGTGCGGCCGCGGATGCGTTGGTCTCCGCCCGAGCAGAAGGCCCAGCCGCCGTCCTTCTCGGATGGTCCGTTCCCCGTCAGCAGGATCACCCCGACGTCATTGCTCATCCGGGCGTGGTCGAGGACGCGGTACAACTCGTCGACGGTGTGCGGACGGAACGCGTTGCGCACCTCGGGCCGATCGAACGCGATGCGGACCGTCGGCTTGGCGACACCGTCCACTACGTGCCGGTGGTAGGTGATGTCGGTCAGCTCGAAGCCCGGGACGGGCTGCCACACGGTCGGGTCGAACGGGTTGTCAGCACTCACCCGGTTGACTGTAGCTAGGGCAGTATCGGGTCGAACCGGAAGACGGCGCACCGGCCCGCGAGTGCCTCGAACTCGTCTGGGTTGGGCCCGGTCACCAGACCCGAGCGCGTCATGAAGCTGACGCCGGTGGGCACCAGGGCGGGGAACTGGCGCAGCAGCGGCCTGGCCTGCTCGGCGGTCAGCTCGACCACCGACACGCGCTCGTCGCGGCGGCCCTGCGTCAGCGTCGCCTCACCGGCGGCACGAAGGTTCTTGACCCAGTCGGCCTTCGGGAAGCCGCCGACGACGTAGCGCTTGCCGTCGACGGTGAACGGGGTGACCGGCGTCGGGCGGGGTGTGCCCGAGGTGCGTCCCGCCACGGTCAGCACGAGCGGGCCCTCGCGCATCAGCCCCAGCCGCATCGCGGTCATCATGACCTTGTTCATCGGTTTGAGCCACCACGGCGGCTTGATGTCCGCGTCACTCGGCATGCGTTCGAGCCTAGACCGCGACACCGGCGCTCTGCAGAGCCGCGATGAGGCCGTCCTCGCGCATCGACGTGGGCAGCGGATCGACCAGCGCGAAGCGGCACCCGACTGCGCGGGCGGCCCCGTCGGCCTCCTCGCTGTCACCGACCATCAACGCGTATTCGGCGTCCACCCCCACCCGTGCCAGCGCGGTGCGGAAGATGTCGGGATTCGGTTTGACCGCGCCGACTTCGAAGGACAGTACGAACTCGTCGACGTCGTCCTTGACGCCGAGCGCGGCAAACGCGGGCCGGACGTCGAACGCGATGTTGGACACCACGGCGGTCTTGAGACCCTGCCGGCGCAGGCTCGCGAGCACCGTCGCGGTGTCGGGGTACGGGTGCCAGCTCGCGGGGTCGATCGCCCGGCCGTAGAGGGATTCGGCGTGCTGGTCGGCCAGCCCGGATTCGCGGAGCACGTGCAGATATGCCTCGCGGTGCAGATGCGGCGCCAGGTCGCGGTTCACCCAGGCCTGACGCGCCCGTTCGTCCATGTGGACCGAGGCGCCCGTCGGTGCGGTCAGTCGCCGCATCAGCTCGGCCTGCACGTGACCGTCGACCTCCCGCTCGTCGACCTGGATGTCGGTGAACCAGCTGGCGTCCTCCTCGAGGCGGAACAGGGTCCCGGAGAAGTCGAACAGAACGGCGCGGGTGGTGGTCATGTCCTGACCCTCTCTGCCTTGTCGACCAGCACGTCGCGCTCCCGGTCGTTGGTGGCCATCTTCGCGGCCCGCTGGAACTCGCCGACCGCTTCGGACTGCCTGCCGAGCCGTGACAGCAACTCGCCGCGCACGCTCGGCAGGAGGTAGGAGCCGGCGAGCCCGCCGATCTGGTCGACGATGGTCAGCGCCTCGGCGGGCCCCGAGCGCATCGCGACCGCGACCGCACGGTTCAGCTCGACCACCGGGGACGGCGCGATCTGGAGGAGACCGTCGTACAGCGCCACGATGCGGGCCCAATCGGTGTCCGCCACGGTTGGCGCGCAGGCGTGGCATTCGGCCAGCGCCGCCTGCAGCGCGTACGGTCCCCAGCCAATTCCGTTGCCGCGCAGCGTCTTGGCGGCGCGTCGTAGGGCGTTGGTGCCCCGCACGATCTGCGCCCTGTCCCACTTCCTGCGGTCCTGATCCTCGAGCGGAATGGGCCGCCCGTCGGCCGCGGTGCGGGCGGCGAACCGCGACGACTGGAACTCCATCAACGCCACCAGGCCGTGCACCTCGGCTTCGTCGGGTGTCAGCGCCGCGAGGACCCGACCCAAACGCATTGCCTCCGTGCATAATTCGTCACGGATCCAGCGTTGGCCAGACGACGCGGAGTAGCCCTCGTTGTAAATCAGGTAGATCACGCTGAGGACCGCTGCCAGCCGGGTCGGATACTCGCTGGGATCGGGCACCTCGAATGGCACGTCGGCGTCGGCGAGGGTCTTCTTGGCCCGCACGATGCGCTGCGCGACCGTGGCCTTGGGGACGAGGAACGCCCGCGCGATCTCGTCGGTGCCGAGTCCGCCGACGATGCGGAGCGTCAACGCGATTTGGCCCTCCGGTGGGAGCGCCGGGTGCGTGGCGACGAAGATCAGCCGCAGGACGTCGTCGTCGATGCGGTCGGGGTCCCACGGTTCGTCGACCCGGCTCTCGAGGTCGCGCGCGATCGTCGCGTACTTGGCGTCGAGGCGGCCCAGCCGGCGCCAGTGGTCGATCGCCTTGCGCTTGGCGACGGTGACCAGCCAGGCGGCGGCATTGCGCGGTACGCCCGTCGCGGGCCACTGCTCCAGCGCGTCGACCAGGGCGTCGGCAGCCAGGTCTTCGGCCATCGCGACGTCCCCGACGGCGCGGGTCAGCGTCGCCACGATCTTGGCGGCCTCCATGCGCCACACCGCGTCCACGGTTCGCGTGACGTCGGGGATCTCGGGGTCGGACACGTACCCACCGTAGTCAGACGTACCGAGCGCGACCCGCCGCCGCTCCGGCGATGATCTGGACGACGTAGACCGCCAGGAACATGACGAACGGAATGGTCCAGCCGTCGGAGAGGTCGTGAAGCAGCCCGAACAGGAACGGACCCGTGCCCGCGAACAGGTAACCGAATCCCTGTGCCATACCCGAGAGTTGGGCGGTGTCCTCGGCGTTGCGGGCCCGCAGCGCGATGATCGTCAGCGCCAGCGAGAAGGCGCTCATGCCGATGCCGATCAGCACGCTCCACACGAGGGGGGCGGCTCCTGGCGCGAGCAACAGGCCCACCGCGCCGCCCACACCGAGCACGCCGAGCGCGACGATCCACCCGCTCTGGCTGGCCGACCGCGCCGCCAGCGGCGAGATGATCAGCGCCACGGGCACCCCGATCAGTGACACCAGTCCGACCAGCAGCCCGGCCTGGACCTTGCCGACGCCGTTGTCGATGAAGATCTGCGGCAGCCACCCCATCACGATGTAGGCCATGAATGCCTGGCAGCCGAAGAACAGCGTCACGGTCCAGGCGAGTCGGTTGCGCAACAGTGAGCGTCGTTCACCCGTCGGTGCGGTCGTCGCGGCCCACGACCCTCGGTGCCGCCGCGACGCGGGAAGCCAGGCAAACAGGGCGACCAGGGCGATTCCCGCCCATGCCGCCAGGGCCACGCGCCAGCCGCCCAGGGGCTCCTCGAGGCCGGGCGTGACGGCGGATCCCAGCGCGCCGCCACCCTGCAGAGCGGCGGTGTAGATGCCGGTCATCAGGCCGATCCTGGCGGGGAACGACCCCTTGATCACGACGGGGATGAGGACGTTGATCAGCGCGATGCCCGCGCAGGCGAGCAGTGTCGCGCCGATCACGACCACCGGTCCGTCGAGGCCGCGGATCGCCAGGCCCACGGTCAGCGTCAGCAGGGCCAGGGAGATGACGCGTCCAAGCCCGAACCGGTTCGCCAGCCGCGGCGCGCCAAGGCCCGCGGCGGCGAAGCACAGGCCGGGCATGGTCGTGAGGAGCCCGGCCCACGTCGCCGAGGTGCCCAGATCCGCACGCATGTCACCCAGCAGCGGCGCCACGCTGGTGACGGCGGGCCGAAGGTTGAGCGCCGTCAGGATGACCGCGACGGCCAGCAGGATCCCGCCCGCGAGGGTCGGGACGGTTCGTTCCTCCTGCTGCTGGACGCGCACGCTGCTACATTGCCATACATCCCATGATTGGTTGAAAGGATGTCCCCGTGCCGTTGAGCACAGCACGCCGCACGGGCCTGGTCGACCAGGTCATCGACCAGCTCCGGCACTCCGTCTCGACCGGCGAATGGCCGGTCGGCCACCGCATCCCCAATGAGGCCGTACTCGTCGAGTCGCTCGGGGTCGGCCGCAACACCGTCCGCGAGGCCGTCCGGGCGCTCGCGCACGCCGGCATTTTGGAGGTCCGGCAGGGTGACGGTACGTACGTCCGGGCGACGAGCGAAGTGTCCGGAGCGCTGCGCCGGCTGTGCGGCGCCGAGCTACGCGACGTGCTCGAGGTGCGCCGCGGGCTGGAGGTCGAGGGCGCCAGGCTGGCCGCCGCCCACCGCACGCCCGCCGACGTCGCCGAGCTGCGCACCCTGCTGGCCAAGCGCGACGAATGTGAGCGTGACGGTCGTACCGACGAGTTCGCCCGCGCCGATGCGGAATTCCACCTCGCCGTCGTGCGCGCCTCGCACAACGTGATGCTGACCGAGCTGTATCGCGGGCTGATGGAGGCGATCACCGCCAGCGTCGCGACCACCACCGAGCTGCCCGTCGAGATCGTCGACCACGGGGTGTTGCTCGAGCACGTCGCGGCCGGTGACGTCGAGCAGGCTGCCAGGACGGCAGGCGAACTGCTCGACACCATCCTCGCGGGCCTCGCTCCCTAGCCCCCTCCCGCGAGCAGACGCAAAGGGCCCTGAAACATGCGCATTTAGGGCCTTTTGCGTCTGCTCGCGGGGAGTTAGCTAGCCGATGGCGCGGCCCGCACCCGCCCAGAACTGCGCCCGGACGGCCTTCTTGTCCGGCTTGCCGAGCGCGGTCACCGGGACCGACTCCACGACGATCACCTGCTTGGGCGACTGCACCGAGCCCTTGCGGTCCTTGACCGCGGCCTGGATCTCGGCGGTCATCGTCGCGATCGCCGCCTCGTCGGTCGGCGCGTCGGGCCGCAGCACGACGACGGCCGTCACTGCTTCGCCCCACTTCTCGTCGGGGGTACCGATCACGCAGACCTGTGCGACCGAAGGGTGTTCCGCGACGACGTCTTCCACCTCGCGGGGGAACACGTTGAACCCGCCGGTGACGATCATGTCCTTGGTGCGGTCCACGATGAACCAGAAGCCGTCCTCGTCCTCGCGGGCCAGGTCGCCGGTGTGCATCCACCCGTCGCGGAACGTCTCGGCCGTCGCTTCGGGCTTGTTGAGATAGCCGCCGGACAGCAGCGGCCCCGACACGCAGATCTCACCGACCTCACCGCGCGGTACCGGCTGCCCGTCCTCGCCGAGGAGTGCCGTCCTGGCGAACAGCGTCGGGCGCCCGCAAGAGGTCAGTCGCTTCTCGTCGTGTTCGGCCTTGGCCAGGTACGTGATGACCATCGGGGCCTCGGACTGGCCGTAGTACTGCGCGAAGATCGGACCGAAGCGGGCGATCGCCTCCTTGAGCCGCACCGGGTTCATCGCGGACGCGCCGTAGTAAACGGTCTCCAGCGACGACAGGTCCCTGGTGTGCGAATCGGGGTGATCCATCAGCGCGTAGATCATCGACGGCACGAGCATCGTGGCCGTGATCTTCTGCTCCTCGATGGTGCGCAGCACCTCGGCGGGATCGAACTTGGCCAGCACCACCATCTCGCCGCCCTTGACGATCGTCGGCAGGAAGAAGGCCGCACCGGCGTGCGAAAGTGGGGTGCACATCAGGAATTTCGGATTCTCCGGCCACTCCCACTCGGCGAGCTGAATCGTCGTCATCGTGGTGGTGGCCTGAGACGTCATCATGACGCCCTTCGGCTTGCCGGTCGTTCCACCGGTGAAGGCCAGCCCGGTGACGGTGTCGGGGGCCAGGTCCGCAGCGACCAGCGGCCGCGGCGGGTACTTGGCCGCCTCGGCGTTGAGATCGGTTGCCACGTCGGCCAACTCGGGCGGCACCGGCCCGATCGTCAAGACATGCTTGAGCGACGGCACCTTCTCCACCAGCCCGACCGCACGCTCGACGAACATCGGATTCGGGTCGACGATCAACGAGGTGACGCCGGCGTCGCTCAGCACGTACGCGTGATCGTCGAGTGAACCAAGGGGGTGTAGTGCCACGCGGCGATAGCCCTGCGTCTGCCCGGCGCCGACGATCATCAGCACCTCGGGCCGGTTGAGCGCCAGCAGTCCGACGACGGCGCCGGTGCCCGCACCGAGCGCCTCGAACGCCTGAATGTACTGGCTGATGCGGTCGGCGAGCTGGCCACCGGTCAGCGTGGTGTCCCCAAGGAACAGCACCGGCTTGTCGCGATGACGCTTGAGCGCACCCACGGTGAGGTGTCCGGAGTGGATGGGATGGCGCAGCATTGCATCACTCATGGCAACAGATTAGAACGTGTTACAGAAACGGTGGCAAGGGCCGCGGCATTCGACTTGACTCGATGCCGTGACTCCTCGGGCGAAGCTGCGTGACGCCATCCTCGACATGACCCGGGAGCGTGGGCCGTCGAAGACCATCTGTCCCTCGGACGCCGCCCGCGCGGTCGGCGGCCAGGACTGGCGCGGTCTGATGGACGACGCCCGGGACGTGGCGCGCGAGCTCGCGAAGGCGGGTGACGTCGAGATCACCCAGAAGGGCAACGCGCTCGATCCGGACGCCGCATGGCGCGGTCCGATTCGGATCCGCACGCTCCGCGACGAAATCGAGTAGCGCACTACTCGCGCCCTTCGTTGCCGCCCTCCATAGCGTCGATCTTGCGCTGGTGCACTCGAGCGCAACCGAGAAACGCAGCGGTGCTTGCTCATTCGCGGGCATCCCAAATGGAGGAATGAACCATGAACCGTCAACTCACGAGGGCGGGCACGCTCGCCTCACTCTCGGCCGCGGCACTCGGGGCCCTGAGCTCCCTCGCCGCCGCACCACCGGCGTCGGCCGACCCACTGCCGTATGGGCCCGACACCTGCATCCAGGGCTTCGTCTGGCGGGACGGCCGGGCCGGTGACCACGTCTGCGTCACCCCCGACGTCCGCAGTCAGACCGCGGCGCAGAACGCCGCGGCCGCGGCGAACCGGCAGCCGGGCGGCGGCGCCTATGGCCCCAACACCTGCAAACAGGGCTTCGTCTGGCGTGACGCTTGGGGCGGCGATCAGGTGTGCGTGGTGCCCGCGGTCCGCGATCAGGCTGCCACGGACAATGCGGCGGCGACGTCCCGCAGGCAGACCAGCCAACCCGCGCCGGCTCCGCAACCCGCGCCACCTCCGCCGCCCGCCCCGGCGCCGCCACCCCCGCCGCCGGCACCCAAGCAGGGGCCGGGTGTGTCGTGGGATCCGAGGATCGGTGGTCTCACGGCCCACATCACCGATCGCAGCGGCGTCGCCTCGCAGTGCACGTACACGTCGGACTTCTACCAGCGGAGCTTCTTCCTGCCCGCCAACCAGACCTACGACCTGGTCATCGTGCCCGCGATCCCGAAGTTCCAGAACTGGAACGTCACCGTCAAGTGCGACAACGGCACCACGACCAACACCAGCGAGTTCTTCTAGGACGCGCGGTCCCCGGCGGCCGGGGGACGGCCGCCGGGGACGCCGGGGACTCACTTCGCGTAGCGGGGATCGTTCTCCTCTCGCCACTTCGTCTCCTTCTGGATCCATTCGTCGTTCTGGTCGAAGTCCTCGGTCTCGGATACACGACGCACCTCGAGCTTCACGCCGGCGCCCAGCGGGCACTTGCTCGCCCACTGCTTGGCTTCGTCGACCGACGACACGTCCAGGATCCAGAAGCCGTTGAACAGCTCCTTGGCCTCGGTGTACGGACCGTCCGTCACGACCGGCGGGTCGCTGCTGAAGTCGACGACGAAACCCTCTTCGGGTCCGGCCAGGCCCTCGCCCGCGAGTAGCACTCCGGCCTTCGTGAGCTCCTCGTTGAAGCGACCCATCGCCGCGATGATCTCGCTGAAATCGACGTTCTCCTGGACGTACTCCTCGGCCTCCGGCGTGGACCGCATGATCAGCATGTACCGCATTTCGATGTCTCCTTCTATCGGTGGGAAGGGGCACCGTCCATCGTGCCCTCGCCACTACGTCGAACGGCACCCCCCGGAAATCGACACGGCGGGACGATGGATTCGAGCGAATTCTCGCCGGGCTCCTGCGAGGATGGCCCGATGGCCGCTGACCTGGCATTCTTCGGAACCGTCCTCACCGTCGACGAGGACCGCCCGACGGCGGAGGCGCTCGCGGTCGCCGACGGGAAGGTCGTCGCGGTCGGTGACCGGGCCGACGTCGAGCGACTGGTCGGACCCGACACCGAGGTCGTCGAGCTCGGTGACGGTTGCCTGCTTCCGGGGCTGATCGAGGCGCACGGGCATCCGCTGATGGAGGCGATCGTGCTCGCCGATCGGATCGTCGACATCCGGCCCGTCACCATGCCCAGCGCGGACGACGTCGCGGCGGCCGTGGCGGGGGAGGTCGAGCACCGCGGGGCCTCCGGCGCTTACCTCAACGGCTGGGATCCGTTGCTTCAGGTCGGACTGCCCGAGCCGACGCTGGAGTGGCTCGACCGGACGGCCCCCGAGACCCCGCTGGTGATCATCCACAACTCCGGGCACAAGGCGTACTTCAACACCGCGGCCGCCCGGCAGCTGGGGCTGAACCGCGACACCCCCGACCCGAAGGGGGCCAGGTACGGCCGCGACGCGGCGGGTGACCTCGACGGCACCGCGGAGGAGGCCGGTGCCGTCTTCTCGCTGATCGGCGGCGCGATCGACCCTGGCGGCTACCCGGCGATGCTGCTAGCCGAGTGCGGGCGGCTTAACCGCGCCGGTCTGACGACATGCTCGGAGATGGCGTTCGACCCGATGTTTCGTCCAGCGTTGGAGTCGCTGCACGACGACCTGACGGTCCGGCTGCGCACCTACGAGATGTCGACGGCGGCGATGACGACCGCCGCGGTACCGGTCAACGGCGACGACGTGGTCCGTCAGGTCGGCATCAAGATCTGGGTCGACGGGTCGCCCTGGATCGGCAACATCGACCTGTCGTTCCCGTAC
Source organism: Mycolicibacterium sp. TUM20985 (assembly GCF_030295745.1). Taxonomy (NCBI): domain Bacteria; kingdom Bacillati; phylum Actinomycetota; class Actinomycetes; order Mycobacteriales; family Mycobacteriaceae; genus Mycobacterium; species Mycobacterium antarcticum. The sequence goes on along the minus strand of NZ_AP027291.1, from coordinate 5,063,293 downwards.
CTGGATACCGACGCCACCCGGGCCATCGGAGTGACGCCCGGGTCCTGCGGGCACGCCAACTACACCCGCGAACAGCTGACCGACATCGTCGCGGCGTATTACCCACTGGGCTGGCAGATGGCCTGCCACGTCCAGGGCGACGCCGGCGTGGACACCATTCTCGACGTGTACGAGCAAGCGCTGCAAGCGAATCCGCGCGATGATCACCGATTGCGGCTGGAGCACGTCGGCGCCATCTCGGACGAGCAACTCCAGCGCGCCCATGATCTCGGGGTGACGTGCAGCATCTTCGTCGACCAGATTCACTACTGGGGTGACGTCCTGGTCGACGGGTTGTTCGGCGCGGACCACGGCTCGCGATGGATGCCTGCCGGGTCGGCCGTGGCGACGGGGATGCGCATCTCCCTGCACAACGATCCGCCCGTGACGCCCGAGGAACCGCTGCGCAACATCAGCGTCGCGGCCACCCGCGTCGCTCCGAGCGGTCGGGTGCTGGGCCCGGAGCAGCGGCTGACGGTAGACCAGGCGATCCGGGCGCAGACGCTGGACGCGGCGTGGCAATTGTTTGCCGACGACGTCATCGGCTCACTGGAGGTGGGCAAGTACGCCGACCTCGTGGTGCTGTCGGCAGATCCCCGGTCGGTGCCGGCGGAAGACATCGCGGACCTCGAGATCCGCGCCACCTACCTGGCGGGTCGTCGCGTTTATTCGAAATCTGACTAGCGGCCGGTGTCGTCGTGGCACGCTCTGCTCATGTCCGAGTTGCCAACACCCCGCTTCCTCGACGAACGCACGGCCCACTGGGCGCAGACCAGGCCCGATGACGAGGCCATTACGTTCAAGGACCGCACCTGGACGTGGTCGCAGTGGTACGAGCGCATCCGGCGGCTCGCCGGCGCGTTGACCGAACGGGGCATCACCCGCGGGGACGTCATCGCGTTCCTCGACAAGAACCACCCGGCGTGCGTCGAAACCACCTTGGCCGCAGCGTCTTTGGGTGCTGCGACGGCGATCATCAACTTCCGGCTGGCCGCCGATGAGCTGGACTACGTGCTCAACGACAGCGGCGCCACCCTCCTGATCACCGGCGAGGAGTTCAAGCCCGCCGTCGAGAAGATTCGCGACAAGCTGACCAGCTTGAAGCACGTCGTCGTGGTGACTCCCGAGGGCGGGGAGGGCGACGAGTACGAGGCGATGTTGGCGGCCGCGACACCGGTCGGCCGGTCGAAGGACGTCGAGCCCGACGACGTCGCGATCATCATGTATTCGTCCGGCACCACGGGGAGGCCCAAGGGTGTCTCGCTCACGCAGGCCAACCTGATCGCGCACACCGAGAGCGCCTTCGCCGGGTGGGAACTCGAAGAGGGCGACAAGAACCTGGTCGCGATGCCGCTGTTCCACGTCGGCGGCTCGTCGTACATGCAGTTGGGGCTCCACACCGGGGTAGCGAGCTACATGACGCGCGACGTCGACGGGGCGCAACTGGCCGGCGGGATCCTGTCGGGCGCCAACCGGACCTTCCTGGTGCCTGCCGTGCTGGCGAAGGTGCTGGAGTCCGGTGACGACGCGGTGAAGTTGTTCAGTGCGCTCAAGACCTACGGGTACGGGGCGTCGCCGATGCCGCTACCGCTTCTGCGCAAGGCGCTGGAGGCGTGGCCGGATACGGACTTCATCCAGGCCTACGGGCTCACCGAGGTCGGCGGCGTCATCAGCCTGCTGGCGCCCGAAGATCACCGCAACGGTGACGAGGAGCGGATGGGCAGCGCAGGCCGGGTCGTCCCCGGCGCCGAGGTGCGCGTGGTCGACCCCGACAGTCTCGAAGACGTGGCACAAGGTGAGCAGGGCGAATTGTGGTTCCGCTCAAAGCAATTGATGAAGGGTTACCACAACAAGCCCGATGCGACGGCGGAGGCCATCACCGAGGACGGCTGGTTCCGCACCGGTGATATCGGCAGGGTGGACGCGCAAGGCTACATCTTCGTCGAAGACCGGCTGAAGGACATGATCATCACCGGCGGCGAGAACGTGTACTCGATCGAGGTCGAACGGGTGATCGCCGAACATCCCGCAGTCGCCGAGGTGGCCGTCATCGGGGTGCCCGACGAGAAGTGGGGCGAGTCGGTGAAGGCCGTGGTGTCCCTCGAGGGCGAGGCGACCGAGAAGGAGATCATCGCGTTCGCCCGCGAGCGGCTGGCCGCCTACAAGTGCCCCAGGACCGTCGACGTGGTCGACGAGCTACCGCGCAATCCCACCGGCAAGATCCTGAAGAAGGATCTGCGGCAACCACATTGGGAGGCGGCGGGCCGAAAGGTCTAGGGCGAGACGGCGGCCCTCCTGGCCCAGGGTGCCAGCTGACGGTAGGGGTCGCCTGCGCGGAGCTCCAGCAGCGCGGCGAGGTCGGCCTCGAGTTCGGTCTTCGCCCGGTCGCGCACCGTCGCCACCCACTTCTCGGCGACGGCCCCCTTCGGCCTGGACGTGTCGATCGGGGTCCCGAAGCGCAGGTACATGCGTTGGGGTCGGGGGATCAGCGTCGGTCCAATACCGCGCATCAACGGCATCGTCATGTCCGACCGTCCGCTGAGCCGTTTGGTGAGTGGCGTCGTGAGCCGCGCCCACAGGCCGTCGCTCGAGGTCAGCACGTGGTAGACGTCGTCTCCTCCGACCAGAGCGGCCGGGACGATGGGGTAGTCGTGTTCGACGGCCAACCGGGCGAAGCCGTTACGGCCCTCCCATCTCAGCGAATACAGCTGGTCGCGGGCCTTGCTGATCTCCCTCCCTCCGCCGGGGAACACCAGGATGGGTTCGTCCGACTGCATCAGTTCACGGGCGGCTTCGGGTGTCCCCACGACCGCGCCGGCGGCAGCGAACACGTCGGCGGGCAGGCCCTTGACGTTGCCGAACTGGCGATCGGCCAACGGGCGAACCCGGATGCCGATCTGCCGACGCACCAGGTAGGGAATCAGGAGCGCCTCGGTCCCGGCCTGGGTGTGATTGCCGACCAGAAGGAAGCGGCCGTCGGGCGGCAGGTTGTCCAACCCGTCGACGTAGGGCTCGAACGCCGATACGACGGGATCCGCCCGGTCGGCGACGTTTTCGATGAGGCGCTGAAGGGTCGGCAACGGGATGAGCGGCATGATCCCCACTATAGTGCACATGTTGCATTAATTGCACACACTGCAACAAATGCGGCGTGTGTACGATCAGCGCATGGTAGCGGCGGAGGGGTTACGTGCGCGCAGGCGCCGCGAGACCGCTCGGGACATTCATCTGGTGGCTCTGCGCCTGGCCCGCGAACGCGGATTCGAGGTCGTCACGGTCGAGGCGATCAGCACGGAGGCCGGCATCGCGCCCCGCACGTTCTTTAACTACTTCCCGACCAAGGAAGCGGCCATCATCCTCGGCTTGCCGGAACTGACCGACGAGGACGGCGAGGCCTTCGTTCGCGGTGGGTCGGTGCCCTACCCACGACTCCTCGCCGAAGTCGTGGGAATGCTGTCGCGGCTGTTCACCGGTGAACTGCCCAGCCGTGACGAGATGGGCGACGTCTTCTCGGTGTCGCGGGCCAACCCTCCGGTGTTCGCCGCGTTGCTCGCTGAACTGGAGGCATTCCAGCGCCGCGTTGGCGAGTTGGTCGCCCACCGCTTGAACAGAGCACCCGACGACGAGGTGGCGACGCTGATCGCCGCGCTGGCGATGACGATCCTGCGCAGTGGCCTCGACCGGTGGATGGCCAGCGCGCCCGACGATAGGGACGACGACCCGGTCCGTCACATCGAACACGCCGCGACGCTCGTGCTGACGATCTTCGAACCCGGACACGAGGTGCGCGGCGTCACGGCGTCACCCGGGTCCACTCGTCGATCTGGCGCCGCCGGTGAGCGGCCTCGGGTGCGCTGACCTCATCGGTCAGCGACAACCCAACCTCTTCGATGGCTTCGGAGTACCGGCCGCAGCGGGCCATGAGCTCGCCGCGTACAGCGTGCCAGCGGTGGTCCCGACGACCGCCCGGCATGTCGTCCAATGCGACCAAACCCGCTGCGGTTCCTGAGTTCTCGGCGACCGCGACTGCCCTGGCTAGCGCTGCCGCAGAGGTGGGGTGCACCTCGAGCAGTAGATCGTAGAGCCGCACGATCTCGACCCAATCGGTCTTCTGATAGCTGGGGGATATCGCATGTTCAGCGGCGATCGCGGCCTGCAACTGATAGGGGTCGGCGATGCCCGCGGTGCGCGACAGGGACCTGTTCAGCAGTCGACGGCCCTCGTCGATCGCGTCGGTATCCCAGGCCGTGCGATCCTGGTCGGCCAGGACGACCGGTGCGCCGTCGGCGTCCGTGCGCGCGGGACGACGGGCTTCGGTCAGCAGCAGCAACGAGAGGACGGCCATCGGGGTGGCTTCGTCGGGCATCAGCGAGCAGACCAGCCGGGCCAGGCGAAGGGATTCTTGGCAGCCGTCGACGTCGACCAGTCGATCGCCTGCCGATGCGGTGTGTGCGCTGGTGTAGGCGGCTAGCAGCACTGCGCAAACCGCCGAAAGACGTTGTGACAGTTCAGCGCTCGTCGGAATCTGGTAGGGGATGCCAGCCTGCGCGATCTTGGTCCTGGTACGCGTCAACCGCTTGGCGATCGCGGCTTCGCTGGTGAGCAGCACGGTCGAAATCTGGGCAGTGGACAACCCGCACAGCACCCGCAGCGCCAGAGTCACCTGAGCGTCAAGCGCCAGTGCAGGATGGGCGCAGGTGAACATCAGCCGCAGCATGTCGTCGCGCACCACGTGCTCGGATGGATCGTCAGCGATATCGAGGTCGACGGCCGCACGCTCCTTGTGCACTCGCGACTGCTCGCGACGCAACGCATCGATGGCAGCCCGTCGCGCGGTGACCGTCAGCCAGGCCCGAGGCGAGTCCGGGATACCGGTTACCGGCCACTGCCGTAGTGCCCGGATCGCCGCTTCCTGCACCGCGTCTTCGGCGGCCTGCAGGTCGCCGACGATCCGGACGAGGGTCGCGAGGATTCGCGCTCCCTCCGTCCGAATCGTCTCGGCGACGAGGCGCTGGGCTTCGGTCACCCGCCGAAATCGATGACGGGGCGCACTTCGACCGCTCCACCCCAGGCGGCAGGAATGTCGGCGGCGATCTTGAGGGCCATGTCCAGGTCGGCCGCCTCGATGAGGTAGAAGCCGGTCAGCGCTTCCTTGGTCTCGGCGTAAGGGCCGTCGCTGAGCACGACGTCACCGCCGCGCGCGCCCTGTACCCGCACGGTGGTGGCTGTCGAGGTGGGGTAGAGCGCGGCGCCGCCACGAATCGCGTCGCCGTGCATACCGCCGAATGCGCCGTATTCGGCCATCTCTGCGGCGTATTCGGGCCTCGTCCAGTCGACGTCGGCGCTGTAATTGAGTGCGGCGTACTGCGGCATGACTGCTCCCTTTGATTGGAATGGATCCCAATGTGGAATCTCATCAAAGGGACGAACGGCGTGACCCCGAAAAGGACAAGTTGCCGATCTTGCGACGGTTAGCGCTCAACCGCTCCGTTGGTGTGTTGCCGTTCCTTGAGGGCGAGTTGGGCACGGTGTTCGGCGGCGTGTGCGGCCTCGATGAGTGCGGTCTGTTCGCCTTCGGGATCGGGGGAGAGGAAGCTGCCGGTGCCGGGGGCGCCGGCGGAGCCCAGTTTGTTCATCTTCTTGGGGAGAGGAGCGCCCTGGTATTGCAGCGGGATCGGGTGACCGTGGTCGTCGACCGGGCCGAGCGGCTGGTGCAGCTCGATGTAGGCGCCGTGGGGCAGACGCTTGAGGATGCCGGTCTCGATGCCGTGTTCGAGCACGGCGCGGTCGCTGCGCTGCAGGCTGATCGCCCACCGGTAGGTGATGTAGTAGACGATCGCGGGCAGCACCACCATGCCGATGCGGCCGATCCAGGTGGTCGCGTTCAGCGACACGTGGAACTTCAGCGCGATGATGTCGTTGAACGACGCGAAGGTCAGCACGATGTAGAGGGAGATGGCCATCGCCCCGATTGCGGTCCGCACCGGGGCGTCCCGGGGCCGCTGCAAGAGGTTGTGGTGGGCACGGTCGCCGCTGAACTTGCGCTCCAGGAACGGATATACGGTCAACAGACCAAGGACGACGCCCATGAGCAGGGCGACGGCGACCGCGGCAGGGATGGTGTGCCCGAAGGGGTAGAGCTCCCATGCCGGCCACAGTCTGGCGAGGCCGTCGGTCCACATCATGTAGAAGTCGGGCTGGCTGCCCGCGGAGATCTGGGAGGGCTTGTAGGGGCCCAGCTGCCAGATCGGGTTGATCTGCAGCAGCCCGCCCATCAGGCCGAGCACGCCGACGGTCATGGCGAAGAACGCACCGGACTTCACCGCGAACACCGGCATCACCCGGACACCGACCACGTTGTGTTCAGTGCGGCCGGGGCCGGGGAACTGGGTGTGCTTCTGGAACCACACCATCGCCAGGTGCACCCCGATCAACGCCAGGATGATGCCCGGCAGCAGCAGGATGTGCAGGGCGTAGAGCCGGGGGATGATGATGTCGCCGGGGAAGTCCCCACCGAACAGGGCCCAGTGCAGCCAGGTCCCGATCAGGGGCATGCCCAGGGTGATCGAGGAGAACGCCGCCCGCAGGCCGGTGCCCGAGAGCAGGTCATCGGGCAGGGAGTAGCCGAAGTAGCCCTCGAACATGGCCAGGATCAGCAGCAGCGAGCCGATCACCCAGTTGGCCTCGCGGGGCCGGCGGAACGCGCCGGTGAAGAACACCCGGGCCAGGTGCACCATGATCGAGGCGGCGAACAGCAGCGCGGCCCAGTGGTGGACCTGACGGACGAACAGCCCACCGCGGACTTCGAAGGAGATGTCCAGTGCGGTCTCATAGGCCCGGGACATCTGAATGCCGTTGAGCGGCTGATACACCCCGTCGTAGGTGACCTCGGCCATCGACGGGTCGAAGAACAGCGTCAGGTACACCCCGGTCAGCAGCAGCACGATGAAGCTGTAAAGCGCGATCTCACCCAACAGGAACGACCAGTGCGTCGGGAACACCTTGTTCAACTGACGCCGCACCGCCGCCGACGGGTGATACCGCGAATCGATCGCATCGGCTCGTGCGGCGATGCCGCTCGTGGTGGTAACGATGAGAAGTGCTCCTTGGTGAAAACGCCCGGACTTCTCTAGCATGCTCTCGTCACGCCGGCGCTCCCGCCTGCAGCGCGATGGTCATCGGTTGGTTAGAACTGTGACGGGAAGCGAGACGCCTGAAAGCCATGAGCGCAACGACGTTTGACGATACCGAGATCCTGGTGATCGGAGCCGGATTGGCCGGGCTGCGGTGCGCCGGGTTGCTTCGCGCCGCCGGCCGCGACGTCCGCGTCTGGGAGGCGTCCGACGACATCGGTGGGCGAATCCGCACCGACGTGATCGATGGCTTTCGCTGTGACCGTGGGTTTCAGGTGCTCAATCCCGCGTACCCCGAGCTGAAGCACGCCGTCGACGTATCGGCGTTGCGTCTGCAACCCTTCGCGGCCGGAGTCGCGGTGCGGCGTGACGTCGGCCCGGCGGTCTGGGTGCACCCGCTGCGGGCGCCGACCAAGGTGCCCGCGATGCTGAGCAGCGGTGGACTCGGTCTCCGAGACGTCGTCGCGGTGGGCCGTTGGGCGGCCGCCGCCGTGGCGCCGGCGGCGCTGAAGTCGCCGGACCGGGCCGACGGCCCGCTTCGGACGGCGCTGGATCGTGCGGGCGTCACCGGCGAGCTCCGCCGGGTCATCGACCGATTCCTCTCCGGCGTATTGCTCGAGGACGATGGTGTCACCTCGAATGCCTTCGTGCTGCTGCTAATTCGCATGTTCGCCCTCGGTGTGCCCGCGCTGCCCGCGGAGGGAATGCAGACGTTGCCGCGTCAGCTCGCCGTCGGTCTCGAGAACGCGATCACGCTACGGCGCAAGGTCATCGAGATCACCCGCGAGGGTTCGGGTTGGCGAGTGTCCGACGGCGAGCATGGCATGAACGCGCAGCACGTCGTCGTCGCCACGGATCCGGTGAGCGCCGGGCGGCTAGCGGGGGTCGCGGTCCCGCCGATGCACGGCGTCGTGACCGACTGGTGGGCCGCCGACGAGGTACCGTCCGGACCTCCCATGCTGTGGGTCGACGGGCGGCCGAATCCCCAAGGCCCAGTGCTGAACACCGCCGTGATGAGTTCGGCTGCACCGTCGTATGCGCCCGCGGGTCGGCATCTCATCGCCGCATCGGCGTTGATGGCCAAGGACGGCGGTGCGCCCGACGAAGCGGTCGTGCGCGCCCATGCGGCCAGCATTCTCGGCGCGGACGCGACGCGGTGGACTCTGGTCACCCGCCACCTGGTGCCCCACGCGCTGCCGGAGCAAGCGCCGCCCCTGTCCGTGCGGCGCCCCGTCCGCACCGCCGACGGCATGTGGGTATGTGGCGACCATCGCGACACTGCGTCGATCCAGGGTGCGCTGGTCAGCGGACGTCGTACCGCGCACGAAATTCTTCGCGCATGACGCCCGGCCTGGACGATCTGCTGCAGCGCCTGCACGTCGTGGCGCTGCCGATGCGAGTTCGGTTCCGCGGCATCGACGTTCGTGAGATCGCCCTGATCGACGGGCCGGTGGGCTGGGGCGAGTTCGGCGCCTTCGGCGAGTACGGGCCCGAGGAGGCGGCCCACTGGCTGGCATCGGGTATCGAAGCAGCGTACGTGGAATCGTCTGTGCCGCTTCGGGAATGGATTCCGATCAATGCCACGGTCCCCGCCGTTCCGGCGTCGCAGGTGCCCGAGGTGCTGGCGCGATTCCCCGGTGCGGGCACCGCCAAGGTGAAGGTCGCCGAGCGCGGGCAGACTCTCGCCGACGACGTCGCCCGCGTCGAGGCGGTACGCGAACGCGTGCCGCTGGTCCGCGTGGACGCCAACGGAGGCTGGACCGTTCCCGAGGCAGTGGCCGCCTGCGCCGCCCTCACGGCGAACGGCGCGCTGGAGTACGTGGAGCAGCCCTGCGCGACCGTGGGCGAGCTGGCCCAGCTGCGCCGCCTGGTCGACGTGCCGGTGGCCGCCGACGAGAGCATTCGCAAGGCCGACGACCCGCTGCTCGTCGTACGGGCGCGGGCGGCCGACGTCGCCGTCGTGAAGGTGGCACCGCTTGGCGGCGTCACCCGACTGCTGGACATCGCCAGGCAGATCGACATACCGATCGTGGTGTCGAGCGCACTGGATTCCGCGGTCGGCATGTCTCGCGGACTCCTGGCCGCCGCATCCCTACCGGAGTTGCCGTTCGCCTGCGGGCTCGGCACCGGTGGACTGTTCGTCGACGACGTCGCGGACCCGATCGCCGTGCAGGATGGACGGCTGCGCGTCGGCGCCGTGGTGCCCGATCCGGCGCGGCTGTCGTCCCTCGCCGCGGCACCGGACCGGCGCGACTGGTGGATCGACCGGGTCAGGGCCTGTTACCCGCTGCTGTCCTGATCTGTGGGGTCCATGGCGTAGACGACATCGTTGGAGCCAGCGACACTGAGGTCGTGAAGCGATCGGTGGTCCTCGTCGGGTTCCAGGGCGTGCAGGCCCTCGACCTGGTGGGCCCATTCGAGGTGTTCACCGGAGCGACGCTGCACCTCGCGGGCGAGGGCCGCCACGACGACGGGTACGCGGTGACGATCGCCGCCGCCCAGGGGAAGTCCATCAACACCGGGACCGGCCTGGAGATCGTGGCCGCACCGCTCCCCGATCCCCGGCGCACGGTGGACACCGTCGTCCTTCCCGGTGGCTACGGCACCGACGCGGCGTGCCTCGACCAGGACCTGATCGAGTGGATCCAAGCGGTGTCCGCGAACGCCCGGCGCGTGGTGAGCGTGTGCACCGGGTCCTTCCTGGCCGCCCGGGCCGGTCTCCTCGACGGCTGTCGCGCCACCACGCATTGGGCGTTCGCGAACCGGATGGCCCGCGAATTCCCCTCCATCACAGTCGATCCCGAGCCCATCTTCGTGCGAAGTTCACCGACGGTGTGGACGGCGGCCGGGGTCACGGCGGGTATCGACCTCAGTCTGTCGCTGGTCGAGGACGACTACGGCACCGAGGTCGCGCAGACTGTGGCCCGCTACCTGGTGCTCTATCTGCGCAGGCCGGGCGGTCAGACGCAGTTCGCGGCGCCGGTGTGGATGCCACGCGCCCGCCGGGCACCGATTCGCGCGGTGCAGGAGGTCATCGAGGGCGAACCCGGTGGGCTGCACAGCGTTACCGAGCTCGCCCGTCGTGCGGCCATGAGCCCACGCCACTTCACCCGGGTGTTCACCGACGAAGTGGGCGAGGCCCCGGGGGCCTACGTCGAACGGGTGCGTACCGAGGCGGCCAGACGCCAACTCGAGGAAACCGACGACACCGTGACCGTGATCGCCGGCCGATGTGGCTTCGGCACCGCGGAAACCATGCGCCGCAATTTCGTTCGCAGGATCGGCATCTCGCCCGACCAGTATCGCAAGACCTTCGCCTAGAGGAGAACTGATGCAAATCGCCATCGTGCTGTACCCCGGCTTCACCGCGCTGGACTTCATCGGTCCCTACGAGGCACTGCGGTGGTTGCCCGACACCGAGGTCAGGTTCGTCTGGCATCAGCCCGGCCCGATCGCCGCCGACTCCGCCGTGCTGCTGGTCGGCGCGACGCACTCGTTCGACGAAACCCCCTCCCCGGACGTGATTCTCGTTCCCGGCGGGTTCACCACGGCCGAACATGCCCGCGACGAGAAGCTCCTGGAATGGCTTCGGCAAACCCGCCGGACCGCGGCGTGGACGACGTCGGTCTGTTCGGGCTCGATGATCCTGGCCGCTGCCGGGCTGCTGAAGGGCAAACGCGCGACGTCGCACTGGGCTGCGGTACCGCTGCTGAAGGCGTTCGGCGTGGAGCCGGTGGGCGACGAGCGCATCGTCGTCGACGGCGACATCGTGACGGGCGCAGGCGTGTCGGCGGGCATCGATCTGGGCTTGTGGCTGGCGGGCCGCATCGGCGGCGAGGAACGGGCCAAGGCCATTCAATTGTCGATGGAGTACGACCCCCAGCCGCCGTTCGACTCGGGCCACATGTCGAAGGCATCCGCGGCCACCAAGGCGTCGGCGGTCACGCTGATGGGTCGCGATCTGATGAAACCCGTCCAGTTGAAGGCCACCACGCTGCTGCTGTGGGACCAGGCGATCCGCGTCGCACGCGGCCGCAAGCGACGCAAATCCCTCGATTCGGACGTGATGAGTCGCGGTCACCGCAACTAAACACGCCGAAATCCCTCCCAGTAGGGTCGAGCGGGTGAATTTGGCCTACGACGATCGCGGCTCGGGGGAGCCCATCCTGTTCATCGCTGGCCGCGGGGGAGCGGGCCGGACCTGGCATCTGCATCAGGTTCCCGCGTTCCAGCGGGCGGGCTACCGCATCATCACGTTCGACAACCGCGGTATCGGCGCCACGGAGAACGCGCAGGGTTTCACCACCGAGCAGGTCGTCTTCGACACGGCGAAGCTGATCGAGAAACTGGACGCCGGCCCGGTCCGCATCGTCTCGGTCTCGATGGGCTCGTTCATCGCGCAGGAACTGATGCTGGCCAGGCCCGATCTAGTGTCCGCGGCCGTGCTGATGGCCACCCGCGGCCGGGAGGACCGTGCCCGCGAATTCTTCAACGAGGCCGAGTTCGAGTTCCTGCAGAAGGGGATCGAGCTCCCCGCCAAGTACGTCGCGAAGGCCCGGCTGCTCGAGAGCTTCTCACCCAAGACGCTGAACGACGAGCACGCCGTGCGCGACTGGATCGAGATGTTCACGATGTGGCCGACGAAGCCCACGCCCGGCCTGCGTAGCCAGCTGCGGATCAGGCCAGAGGGCAACCGGTTGCCGGCTTACCGGAACATCACGGCGCCGGCGCTGGTCATCGGTTTCGCCGACGACGTGGTGTTGCCGCCGCACCTGGGGCGTGAGGTCGCCGACGCCCTGCCCAACGGCCGCTACCTGCAGATACCCGATGCCGGGCACCTCGGATTCATCGAGCGCCCCGACGCCGTCAACGCCGCCGTCCTCGAGTTCTTCGGCGCGGGGGTGTGACACCCTGTAATGGTGAACCCGTCGACGACTCAAGCGCGCATCGTCGTCGATGAACTGATCCGCGGCGGCGTCCGCGACGTGGTCCTGTGTCCTGGCTCGCGCAACGCGCCGCTGGCGTTCGCACTGCACGACGCGGACCGCGAGGGGCGTCTGCGGCTGCACGTGCGCATCGACGAACGGACCGCCGGATTCCTGGCCATCGGACTCGCGCTGGCGGCCGGCTCGCCCGTCTGCGTCGCGATGACCTCGGGCACGGCGGTGGCCAACCTGGGGCCCGCGGTGGTGGAGGCGAACTATGCGCGCGTCCCGCTGGTGGTGCTCAGCGCCAACCGGCCCTACGACCTGCTGGGTACCGGGGCCAATCAGACCATGGAGCAGCTTGGCTACTTCGGCAACCAGGTCCGCGCCACCATCAGCCTCGGGCTGGCCGAGGGTGCGACGGAGAAGATCGACGCACTCAACGCGCAGTGGCGTTCGGCGACGTGTCGAGTCTTGGTGGCGGCCAAGGGTTCTCGCAGCGCCAATGCGGGTCCCGTGCAGTTCGACATCCCGCTTCGCGAGCCGCTGATACCGGATGCGGACGCCTCGGGTGACTATGCTCCCGCCGGCAGGCCCGACGGGCAGCCGTGGACCTACACCCCGCCGGTCACGTTCGACGAGCCGCTGGACATCGACATCACCCCCGACACCGTCGTCATCGCCGGACACGGCGCCGGTGTCCACCCCAACCTCGCCGCGCTGCCCACCGTCGCGGAACCGACCGCCCCGCCGGCGGCGAACCCGTTGCACCCCCTGGCGCTGACCTCGGTGCGGCCGCGGCAGGTGATCATGCTGGGCCGCCCCACGTTGCATCGTGCCGTGTCGACGTTGCTCGCCGATCCGTCGCTGCCCGTCTTCGCGTTGACGACGGGCCCGCGCTGGCCGGACGTCTCCGGCAACTCGCAGGCCACCGGCACCCGCGCGGTGACCACCGGGGAGTCCGACGCGGCCTGGCTGAAGCGCTGCGCCACCGCGAACGCCCACGCGAACGAGACGGTCCGTGCCCAGCTGAAGGCCCACCCGCTGACGACCGGCCTGCACGTCGCGGCCGCCGTCGCCGACGGCTTGCGGCCGGGCGACCAACTGGTCCTCGGCGCGTCCAATCCGGTGCGCGACGCGGCGTTGGTGGGGCTCGATGCACGAGGTATCCAGGTTCGCTCCAATCGCGGCGTGGCGGGTATCGACGGCACGGTGTCGACGGCGATCGGCGCGGCGCTGGCGCACGACCCCACCGGCGGCCGGACGGTGGCCCTGCTCGGCGACCTGACCTTCGTGCACGACAGCTCCGGCCTGCTGATCGGTCCCACCGAGCCCGTGCCGGAGAACCTCACCATCGTGGTGTCCAATGACAACGGCGGCGGCATCTTCGAACTGCTCGAACAGGGCGACCCCAGATTCTCCGACGTCTCCTCGCGCGTGTTCGGCACGCCGCACGACGTGGACGTCGGCGCGCTCTGCCGGGCCTACCACGTCGACTGCCGTCAGGTGGAACTCGACGGACTCGGCGAGGCACTCGGCGAATCCGCGGACGGGATGCGCGTTCTGGAGGTGAAGGCCGACCGCTCGTCGCTCCGGGCGCTGCACGCATCGATCAGGGCGGCCATGTGAAATCGGCGGCGGGTGAGGTGCTCCGACGGCTGAAGGCGTTGCGGCTCCGCCTGATTCCACACCTCTACGGTGACCCGGGGGAGACGGGGCGGGCGCGGGTCATCCGCCGCATCCGGATCGGCGTCGTCATCGTCGGGTGCCTGGTGACCCTGCAGTCGGTGCTGCTGGTGCTCGGTGCCTGGCGCAACGACCGCCAGATCGAGGGAAACATGGGGGTGGCCGCGGCAGAGGTGCTCGATGCGGGTCCGCGCCGGTCGACCATCGAGTTCGTCACCCCCGACCGCATCACCTACCGGCCCGAGCTGGGCGTCCTCTATCCGTCCGAGCTGGACACGGGTATGCGGATCTACGTCGAATACGACAGGGCGAATCCAGATCTCGTCCGCGTCCAGCACCGCAACGCCTCGCTGGCGATCATTCCCGCGGCCTCCATCGCCGTCCTGGGCTGGTTGGGGGCAGCGGCGATGTTGAGCCTGCTGGAGTACGTGCAGCGTCGGCAGAACCGTCAGGACTCCATCACCTTGGAGAGCCAGTCGTCGTCGTAGATATCGAGCTTCTCGCCGGCATCGAGGTCGTAAACGGTTGGCGTGCCGGTGTTCAAGGGGTCGACCTGATAGAGGAACTCGAAGTTGGCTGACTCCATGTCGGCGAGTTCGGCCGCGCTCTTGGGGCTCGAACCCGTCTCGATCGCGTGCACCTGGAAGTCGGGAACGTGAGCGGCGCGTGCGAGATCGGCCAGCTCGCCGTCCGACGGACCGGGGCTGTCCGGCTGCTGATGCGACCACAGCTCTTCGACGAATCGCTGGAATTGACGTCCGGTGGTGGAGCTGACGTTGCCGGACCCGCCGCCCGGCGTGGCCGCCACGAATAGTGCGTCGGCCACCCGTGCCGAATGCCGGTCGGTGCTGGGGGTGTCCAGGAACGTCATGGGCCGGTAGGTGATCGCCAGCTGTCCGGCCCCGATGTAGTAGGCGAACTGATCGCCGAAGTCGCGCTGCAGGTCCGCGCAGTGGGTGCACTGCGGCTCGGTGTAGATCTCCAACTGGACGGGCGCGTCGGCGAGTCCGGCGCGGATGCCGAACGAGTCCTCCGTCAACTCCACCGGCGGAGGGTTGAGATCGCCGATCGCGGTCCCGACGACGGCGCGCGTGCACCCGCCCACGGCGACGACGAGGCCGACCAGCACCGCGATGGTGACCTGCTTGTTGAACATCCCCGCATTCTGCACCCGCGCACAGGTTGCCGTCAGACTTCGCGTGTCGTATCCCTGGTGGCAACCTCTAGGACAGGCGGGGCTGTCAGCCTTCTGGTGTGCGCGTTGCGATCGTCGCAGAGTCATTCCTCCCGAATGTCAACGGTGTCACCAACTCGGTGCTTCGGGTGATGGAGCATCTCCGCCGTACCGGGCACGAGGTTCTGGTGATCGCACCGGACACCCCCCGGGACGAGCCACCCGCCGACCGCGTGCACGACGGAGTCCGCGTTCATCGGGTGCCGTCGAAGATGTTCCCCAAGGTCACGTCGCTACCGCTGGGGGTGCCCCGGCCGCGGATGGTCGGCGTGCTGCGGGGTTTCGACCCCGACGTCGTCCACCTCGCGTCCCCGGCGCTCCTCGGCTACGGCGGAGTGCTCGCGGCTCGGCATCTGGGGGTCCCGACGGTCGCCGTGTTCCAGACCGACGTCGCCGGGTTCGCGGCGAGTTACGGTGTCGGCGCGATGTCACGCGTCGCCTGGGCGTGGACGCGTCACCTGCACGGCAAGGCCGACCGCACCCTTGCCCCGTCGACCTCCGCGATGGACAACCTGGTCGCGCATCACGTTCCGCGCGTACATCATTGGGGCCGCGGGGTCGACGTGACGGGGTTCGTACCATCGGCCCGCGACGACGCGCTACGTGCGACGTGGTCCCCGGTCGGGAAGCCGATCGTGGGCTTCGTCGGCCGGTTGGCGCCCGAGAAGCACGTCGAGAGGCTCGCGACACTGGCGCGGCGCGATGACCTCCAGTTGGTCATCGTTGGTGACGGCGTTGACCGGTCGAAACTCGAAACCCTCATGCCCACAGCAGTTTTCACCGGCGCTCTGTACGGTCCAGCGCTGGCGGCCGCCTACGCCAGCATGGACGCCTTCGTTCACGCCGGTGAGCACGAGACGTTCTGCCAGACCGTCCAGGAGGCGATGGCGTCGGGCGTGCCCGTCATCGCCCCCAACGCCGGCGGGCCGCGCGATCTGGTGAGCCCGATGCACACCGGGCTGCTGCTTGGCGTCGAGGAGTTCGAGGCCAAGCTGTCTGGCGCCGTCGACCATCTACTGGCCGAAAGGCAGCGGTACTCGCTGGCGGCCAGGCGCAGCGTGTTGAGCCGCACCTGGCCGGCCGTCTGCGACCAGCTACTTGGTCACTATGACGCCGTGCTTGGCGAAGGCCGGGGTATCCGCGCCGCCTGACTCACCCTCCCCGCGATTTCGGCGCGTAAACGTTCGCCCAGTCAACGTTTACACGCCAAAATCGCTCAGCCCTGCGCCAGTTCGGCGACGGGCTGCCACTCCTCCCACGTCGTGAGGCGGCTCTCGTAGTCCGCCTTGGCGATCTGCAGGGGCGCCGACCCGAAGAACACGCGCAGGGGTGGCTCGTCGGCGTCGACGATCTTCATGACGGCGGCGGCCGAGGCCTGCGGATCACCCTGCTTGCTGGTGCGCTGCTGACGGATCTTCTGCGCCTCCGCGTGCGCCTCGGCGTAGGCCGGGAGCTCGGCGGCCGTCTTCGACGAAGAGCCGCCCCAGTCGGTGGAGAAGCCGCCCGGCTCGATGAGCGTGACGTGGATGCCGAACTCGGCCACCTCGATCGCCAACGCCTGCGAGAAGCCCTCCAACGCCCACTTCGACGCGTGGTAGATGCCGACGTTGGCAAACGCGCTGATTCCGCCGATCGACGAGACTTGGAGGATGTGTCCGCTGCGCTGCTCGCGCAAGAACGGCAGAGCCGCCTGCGTGATCCAGAGTGCGCCGAAGACGTTCGTCTCGATCTGGGCGCGTGCCTCGTCCTCGGAGAGTTCCTCGATGAAGCCGAACTGCCCGTAGCCGGCGTTGTTGACCACGACGTCGAGGCGCCCGAAGTGGTCGTGTGCCTGCGCGACCGCGGCGAAGTCCGCGTCGCGGTCGGTGACGTCCAACTCGATCGGCAGCAGCGCGTCGCCGTACTTGCCCACGAGGTCGGCCAGCGATGCCGTGTCACGGGCGGTCGCCGCCACCTTGTCACCGCGCTCCAGGGCCGCGATCGTCCACTCCCGGCCGAAGCCGCGTGACGTCCCGGTGATGAACCACACCTTGTCGCTCATGAATGTCTCCTCTCGACTCTCTGGTTCCCAACACCGAGGACGCCGACTCATTCCCGGTGCCTCGACATTCACAGGTAGCGTCGGTGCGGTGAGCCGCGCGACGTTGGAGAAGAACCCCCGGGAAGTCGCGTCGATGTTCGACGGGGTGGCCCGCCGCTACGACATCACGAACACGGTGCTCTCGCTGGGACAGGACCGACTCTGGCGGAAGGCGACACGCGCCGCGCTACGGATCGGCCCCGGCGACGCGGTGCTCGATCTCGCGGCGGGTACAGCGGTGTCGACCGTCGAGTTGGCGCACTCCGGCGCGTGGTGCGTGGCGGCGGACTTCTCGGTCGGCATGCTGGCAGCGGGCGCGGAGCGCGACGTGCCGAAGGTGGCCGGTGATGCGACGCGACTGCCGTTCGCCGACGAATCGTTCGACGCGGTGACCATCAGCTTCGGCATCCGCAACGTCGTCGACCACGCGGCGGGGCTGCGTGAGCTGGCGCGTGTGACCAAGCCCGGCGGACGCCTGGTGGTATGCGAGTTCTCGACTCCCACCAACGGGCCGTTCGGCACCGTGTACAAGGAGTATCTGATGAAGGCGCTGCCCTCGGTGGCCCGCGCGGTGTCGAGCAACCCAGACGCCTACGTGTACCTCGCCGAGTCGATCCGCGCCTGGCCCGATCAGGCCGAGTTGGCCCGTCGGATCGGTGCTGCGGGATGGGGTGCGGTGCGGTGGCGCAACCTGACCGGTGGCATCGTCGCGCTGCACGCCGCCGTCAAGCCCTAAGCTCCCCCAACTCTCCCGCGAGCTCCCCCAATCTCCCGCGAGCGTGCGTGTCTGCGGACGACACGCCGCACGAAAATCGAACTCTGCGCACGCTCGCGACACGTTCCCGCGCAACGCTTCTCGGAATTTTCAGAAGTTCTGGGTGAACCGCGCGTCGACGTCGAGGCTCATTCGCTCCGGCTCCGAACCGGCGCGCGCGCATGCCGTTTGGACCAGGTCGGGCGAACTCGCGGCGAATACTCCGTAGAGCACCTCGTCGGTGGGCACGGCGAGCGTCATCAGCAGCCACACCGGTGAACCTTCGGCGCACATGTGCGCGATCGACTCGTCGAGGTCGGCCACCATGTCGTCGATCAGTTGCCGCGTCAAGTTCGGCCGATACCACTCCACCAGGTACCGGGTAGCGATCGGCGCCGCTGCACTCACACGTTCGACGGTACGGCTCATCGGGCAGCCGGTAATCGGGGTAAACCCTAGAGTCCACCCGACTTGAGTTTCACCGCCAGCTGCGCGCGCGATCGAATGCCGAGCTTGCGGTAGATCTGCGTCAGGTTCGCCTCGACGGTCTTCAGGCTGATGAAGAGGTTCGACGCGATGTCACGGTTGGTCATCCCCGACGTCGCCAGCTCGGCGATCCGCTGCTCGGTGATCGTCAACGTCCCCTTCTGCGGCGTCGCCACCTTGGTCCGATCCAGTTCGGCGCGGGCGCGGTCGGCCCACAGCAGCGCGCCCATCCGTTCGAATTCGCGCAAGGCCTCACCGAAGGTATGGGCAGCCGCCTGCTTCAAGCGCTGCCTGCGCTGGAGCTGGCCCAGCAACAGCAGCGTGCGGGCCCGTTCGAACGGCATCTCCAGGCGTGCGTGTTCGTCCAGGGCGATGGTCACGGCGTGCATCGCGTCGTCGAGATCTCCCTTGGCGGCCGACCACATGGCCCGGCCTCTGGCGCCGGTGGCGAGCAACCAGGGGCGGTCGAGCCGACGACCGTCGGCCTCCAGCCTCTCGATCAGCGGCTCTGCCTCCTCGAGCCGGCTGGCATTGATCAACAGCTCGATGGCGTCGGGGACGAATTCAAGGTTCCTGATCTCGTTGCCTGGCAGCTGGTCGAACGCGGCGATGAGGGGCTCGAGAACGGTCAGCGCCTCGGCGTGGTTGCCCAGTGAGAGCTCGAGGAAACCCAGGGCCATCGTGGCGCGGATGAACAGTGGAGGGGTGCTGGTATCGATCGAGATCGTAAGGGCCGCTTGGGCATCCGCGCGCGCCTCGACGGCCCTTCCCATGTAGGTGAAGACCGTGGCACGGATCGCGAGTGCGACACCGCGAAGGTTCTGAGAGTCGATGTGTTCGGCCCGCTCGATGGCTTCCTCGGCGACCAGCTCCCCCGCCGCGAAGTCCCCCCGCCACACGTCGGCCAAGGCGGTGTGCGCATCGAACATCATCACGTCACTCTCGGCGCCGCGGTCCAGGCACAGTTTGCGCACGTCGATGGCTTCCCGCCGGGCGGCGTCGAGCTGACCCGTCCACGCATGGGTGATGGCCCTGACCGCACAAGCCCGGAACTGCATGGGCACATCGGCGTCCCGGTCCTCCAGGTCCAGTGCGCGCTGCAGATTCTCTTCGTCGACACCGTCACCGCGGGTGCACTTGGCCAGCACCAGCATCGAGAGGACTTGGCTGGTCAGGGCCGGCATGGACAAGCCACGCGCATGCTCCAGCGCACCGTGGGCCTGACGGACGGCGTCGTCCAACTTGCCCAGGTACAGGTTGGCGAAGGTCGACAGCAGGAGACCTCGCACCACCAGGGCGCAGTCGCCGTCGGCGTCGCTGATGGCCCGCTCGACCAGGTCGATGGCCTCCACCAGGCTGTCGTCGTAGATGCGAATGAACGCAAGCAGGTTCAGTGCCGACGCGCGAAGTGGTCCCGGTGGCAGCTGGTCGATCGTCGGCTTGAGCAGCTGGTCGGCGCGCTGCGGCTCACCAGCTTGAAAGTGGTTCTCCGCGCACCGGATTCGGCGTGCCGGGGTGTCGCCACCGAGGTTGATGGCAAGGTCGAGCAGTTCGGCGGCAGCGGCGGGTGCGCCGCGCTCGCGCGCCGCGTCGGCTGCGGTGTCGAGCGCGAGTAGCGTCTCGGGATCCGCGCTCGACGTGGCCAGCGCCAGGTGACGTGCGCGCTTCTCGGGCTGCTCGACGATGGCGGCCAGGGTGCGGTGCATCTGCCTGCGCCGAGCGGGCCCGACGACGCTGTACACCCCGCGGGCAAGGAGAGGATGAGTAAAGCTCACGCGGTTGCCCGTGATCTGCACGATGCCGTCGGCCTCGGGCGCTTCGAGGAGTTCGACGACGCGTTCGGCCGATTGTTCGGTCACCTGAGCCAGCAGGTCGACGGTGGGTGCGCCGACGCTGGCCGCGGCCAGCAGTACCGTCTGGGTGCCCTCGCCGAACTGGTCGAGGCGGGTGCGGACGAGGTCGGCCAACGACCCCGGCAGGGCGGCGTCGGCGGTACTCGACTGGCCGTCGATGGCTCTGGCGAGCTCGAGTGCGTAGAACGGGTTACCACCCGAGAGTTCGCTGATCCGCACGATCGTGGGTCGCGAGAACGAGCGCCCGAGGCTGCTGCTGATGACCTTGCGGAGCCCGCCCAGGCTGAGCGGGCCGACGTGGACGTGGTCGACGCCGTCGAGGCGGTTCAGCTTCAACCACTCTGCGCCGTACCTCCCGCCGGTCTCCGTGCGTTCGGTGACGAGGACGCCGACGCGTCCCTTGAGTCGGCGTGTGGCGAAGGCGATCACGGCCTGGCTGGACGAGTCCAGCCACTGCACGTCGTCGACGGCGACGACCACCGGCACGTCGGCGGCGAGGCGTTCGACGAGCGAGAGGAAGGCCGATGCGACGACGCGTTCGTCGGTGACCGGCCCGCTGCCGTCGCCCTGCAACAGCACTCGGTCGATCGCGATGCGTTGAAGGCTGGGCAGGGTATCGAGGACCTCGCCGTCGACGCCTTCGAGCAGATCGGCGAGCACGGCATACGTCAGACCAGACTCGGCTTGATCGGCGCGGGCGGGCAGCACGCGGAAGCCGGCGTCGCGAGCTTCGTCGAGGACCTGCAGCCAGAGCGTGGTCTTGCCGATGCCCGCCTCGCCCTCGACGATCAGCACCGACGGACGGGTCGCCGCGGAAGCGAGAAACGCAGCCACCGCCCGCGATTCAGTACTGCGGCTCACCCCGAGCGCACCATTTCTACGTCCCCCAACGTCAATAAGCTTGTGGCGTGTTCCCCGTCGACGATCCCGGCAAACACTAGGCCGCAGGGCTGACGGAGGAGGCAATATCGGGGACCCGCCGTGACGGTGCGGTCAGCTGAACGGCGTGCGGCCGTCGATTCTGCGGGACCCCGCCCCGGCAACCCGCCAGGCCCTCGCGACCAAGTCGGCGTCCTCGTCAGTGACCAGATTGCCCATCACGCGCACGGCGATTCCCATGAGGAGGTGCGACCGCATCGCCAAGGGGCCGACGGTGGGCAGGAAGCGGGGGATCGTCAGCAGCAAGCCGAGCCGTCGCGCGACGGAGAACCCGCGGGCGTAGTGCCGGTGGAGTTCGCCGGGCCATGCGTGCGTGAGGTCGCCACTGCCCAGCATCTCGGCAGCCAGCCGACCCGTCTCGAGGCCGTAGTCGATGCCCTCGCCGTTGAGGGGGTTGACGCAGGCGGCGGCGTCACCGATCAACATCCAGTTGGGTCCCGCGACGCCGGATACGGCGCCGCCCATCGGTAGCAGCGCCGAGAGGGCGGCGCGTGGCTCGCCCGTGAAACCCCATTCCTCACGACGCAGCTGGGCGTAGTGCGACAGAAGCGGGCGCAGCGCCGTGTCGGCGGGCCGCTTCGACGTCGCGAGGGCGCCGACGCCGATGTTCACCTCACCGTTGCCCAGCGGGAAGATCCACCCGTAGCCGGGCAGTACCTCACCGGCGGGGGAGCGCAGTTCGAGGTGGGAGGTGATCCACGGCTCGCTGCTGCGCGGGGTGGCGAGGTACCCGCGGATCGCCACGCCGTAGACGGTCTCCCGGTGCCATTCGCGGCCGAGGACGCGGCCGAGGGTCGAACGGACGCCGTCGGCGACGATCAGCTCCCGGCAGCCGACCGCGGTGCCGTCATCGAGGGTCACCGACGTCACCCGTCCTGCTGAATCCTGTTCCACGTCAACGGCTTTGACGCCGAGGAGCATCTGCGCGCCGTCGTCGGCGGCGACGCGCCGGATGCGTTCGTCGAGCTCGGTCCTCGGCACGGCGCTGCCGGTGGGCGGGAACGACCGGCCGGGCCATTCGATCTCGACGTCCGCGCCGAAGCCCGACATCCGCAAGCCCCGGTTGCGGACCTTGCCGTCCAGCCACGGGCCGAGGCCGAGCAGTTCGAGTTCGGTGACCGCGCGGGGGGTAAGGCCGTCGCCGCACGCCTTGTCCCTGGGGAACTGCTGGGCGTCGATCACCAGCACGTCGCGGCCGTTGCGGGCGGCCCACGCGGCGGCGGCGGAACCAGCCGGTCCGGCGCCGATCACCACCACGTCAGCTTTTCGGCCACCCCGCGTCGCTGCGCTGCTGCCCTCCGTAACACGGTCCACGCTTCCCAGTATGTTGGAAGTATGAAGACACCAGCGACCGTGGTCGCGGGCGTGGACTTCGGTGACGCAACCTTCGCGACCAGTGTTCGTGACGGCGTGGCGCGCATCGAGGATCTGATGGCGACCGAGCTGGGCAGGGCCGACGAGTTGATGGCCGAGGCGGTTCAGCACCTCTTCCAAGCGGGCGGCAAGCGGTTCCGGCCGCTGTTCACCGTGCTGTCGGCACAGCTGGGTCCCGATCCCGATGCCTGGGAGGTCACGGTGGCCGGCGCCGTCATCGAGTCGGTGCACCTCGCAACGCTGTACCACGACGACGTGATGGACGAGGCGATGGTGCGTCGCGGCGCGGACAGTGCCAACGCGCGCTGGGGCAACAACATCGCGATCCTGGCCGGTGACTACCTGTTCGCAACTGCGTCTCGGCTGGTGGCGCAATTGGGCCCGGACGCGGTCCGCGTCATCGCCGACACCTTCGCGCAGCTCGTCACCGGGCAGATGCGGGAGACGCGCGGGGCGGCCGACGGTGTCGACTCCGTCGAGCACTACCTCAAGGTCGTCTATGAGAAGACGGCCTGCCTGATCGCGGCGTCCGGGACGTTCGGCGCAACGTTCTCCGGGGCCGACGAGCAGCAGATCCAGCGGCTCGGCCGGCTCGGCGGCATCGTCGGGACGGCGTTCCAGATCTCCGACGACATCATCGACATCGACAGCGACCCCGACGAGTCGGGCAAGGTGCCTGGCACCGATCTGCGGGAGGGTGTGCACACGCTGCCGGTGCTGTACGCGCTGCGGGACACCGGACCGGAGGCCGACCGACTGCGCGAGCTGCTCAAGGGGCCCATCGAGGACGACGCCGAGGTAGCCGAGGCGTTGGCGCTGTTGCGTTCGTCACGCGGGATCACCCGCGCCAAGGAAACTGTCGCCGGATACGCGGCCCAGGCCCGCGGTGAGCTGGACCAGTTGCCTGACGTGCCGGGACGTGTCGCGCTGGCCAACCTCATCGACTACACGATCAATCGGCACGGCTGACCGGAACCTCTGACGCCGTCTCGAGCGTTGGGTCAGCGAAGGGCTTCCTCGAGTGAGAAGTCGGCGTTGTGAGTAGGAGGGCCTCGATGACCTGGCATCCGCACGCGAACAGGCTCAAGACGTTCGTGTTGTTGGCGGTCTTCTCCGGGTTGATCGTGTTCGTGGGCGCTCTGTTTGGCCGATCGATCATGTTCCTGGCGGTGTTGTTCGCCGTCGGCATGAACGTCTGGGTCTACTTCAACAGCGACAAGCTGGCGTTGCGGGCGATGCACGCGCAGCCGGTCACCGAGGTGCAGGCCCCGGCGATGTACCGCATCGTGCGCGAGCTGGCGACGACGGCGCATCAGCCGATGCCCCGGCTCTACATCAGCGATACCCAGGCGCCGAACGCATTCGCGACGGGTCGCAATCCGCGCAATGCGGCGGTGTGCTGCACCACCGGGATCCTGGACCTCCTCGACGAGCGCGAGTTGCGCGCCGTGCTCGGCCACGAACTGTCCCACGTCTACAACCGCGACATCCTGATCTCCTGCGTGGCGGGCGCCATGGCGTCGGTGATCACCGCGCTCGCCAACCTGGCCTTCTTCGCGAGCATCTTCGGCGGAAACCGTGAAGGCGGCACCAATCCCTTTGCCTTGCTGCTGGTTTCGCTGCTCGGCCCCATCGCGGCGACGGTCATCAAGTTGGCGGTGTCACGGTCGCGGGAATTCCAGGCAGACCAGTCGGGTGCCGAGTTGACCGGCGATCCGCTGGCGTTGGCGAGCGCCCTGCGCAAGATCAGCCGAGGCGTGGAGTTGGCGCCGCTGCCCCCCGAGACGCAACTGGCGGACCAGGCGCACCTGATGATCGCCAACCCGTTCCGCTCCGGCGAGAAGATCGGCAATCTCTTCTCGACGCACCCGCCGATGGCCGAACGCATCGCGCGCCTGGAGCAGATGGCCGGCCGCGGCCCCGGGCAATACTGACCGAACCCCCCCGCCGCGAGCGTGCGTGTTTGCGGCCGACACGCCGTTTTCAAATCGGACTTCACGCACGCTCGGCGCGGCTAACGTTCTGCGGCCAACGACCGATGACCCCGGTGTGACGACTGCTTCCCGAGGTAACCGCGCGCCCATCGAACGCCCGCTCTACGCTGATTGCGTGCTGAGCAGAATCGTGATCGGCCTGGTCGCTGCGGGGGCAGCCGTGTTCGGAGTGCCCGGAGTGGCCGCCGCCGATCCAGAACCGGGGCCGCCGCCCTCGCCCCCCGCGCCCAACGTGATGGGGTACGCCCCGGTCAAGCCGTCGGAGTTCCTACTACAGGACGGGTCCGTGTACGGGTTCGCCGTGCCTGGTGACATCGCCTGCGTGATCAGCCGCGGTTCGGGCAACTACGGTTGCAGCGGGCCCATTCCCGCCGCGCCCAATGGGGCCAACGTGGTCACCGGTGGGCAGATCGGTCCGGCGGGCTTCAGCAACGCCGACCGGCCGCTCTACGTGTTCGAGACGTTGCCTCAGCGCCTGCCGGCGGGCACGAAGATCAGCTTCCGCAACGTCACGTGTGGCACCGACGGCACGACGACGGCTTGCACCAACAACTACGACGGCGGCGGGTTCGTCATCAGCCCGGCGGGCAGCTTCGTCGTCGACGCGAACAACCCGCTGATCGACCGGCCGCAGCCGGCGAACCCGTACTTCAACTGACGGGTCGCTAGAACCCCGACCCGTGCACCTCGTGACCGGGCTTCTCGGCGGCGAGGCCGCGGTAGGCGTCCTCGACGGTGGAGCCGTGATTGATGACGCCGTCCACCTCGCGGGCGATCGGCATGTTCAGTCCGTACTTCTCGGCGAACTCCATGATGACGCTCGCGGCCTTGACGCCTTCGGCGACCTGGTTCATCGCGGCGATGATCTCGTCGATCGTCTTGCCCGAACCGAGCTGTTCGCCGACGTGCCGGTTGCGGCTGCGCTGGCTGGTGCAGGTGACGATCAGGTCGCCCAGTCCGGCGAGCCCGGCGAACGTCTCCCGCTTGCCGCCCATGGCCTCACCGAGTTTGGACATCTCGTTGACGGCGCGCGCCATCACCAGCGCGCGGGTGTTCTCGCCGATGCCCAGGGCGTATCCCATGCCGACGGCGATGGCGTAGACGTTCTTGAGCGCACCCGCCATCTCGACACCGACGACGTCATCGGTGGTGTAAGTGCGAAAGCGCTTGGTGCGAAACAGGTTTCCGAGGTTGGCGGCCAGGTGCTGGTCGGGCATGGCGAGCACCGCCGCGGCGGCGTAGCCGTCGGCGACCTCGCGGGCGATGTTCGGTCCGGCCAGGATTCCGGCGGGGTGACCGGGCAGCACCTCGTCGACGATCTGGGACATCCGCATGTTGGTGCCCTGCTCGAGGCCCTTCACCAGGGACACCACGGGGACCCATGGCCGTAGCTCCTTGGCCAGTTCGGTGAGCACGCCCCGGAAGCCGTGCGACGGCACGCCCATCACGATGACGTCGGCGCATTCGGCGGCCTCGGAGAAGTCGGTGGTGGCGCGCAGCGAGTGGGCGAGCTCGACCTCGTCACCGAGGTAGCGGGAGTTGCGATGGTTCTTGGTGATGTCGTCGGCGGTCTCCTGTGAGCGCACCCACTGCAGGGTGGGCCCGCGCCTGGCGCAGATGGAGGCCACCGTGGTGCCCCACGAACCTCCACCGAGGACGACGACGTTGGGTTCCCGTTGCGCTGATGCCATGGCGATCAGGGTATGGCGACGAGCGGGCCGGGAAGGTGACTTTGCTCGTGGCCGCTGTCCTTGCGCACGTAGGAACCACGTTCTGCCCGGAGCCCGGTAGCATATTGACGCGCGCCACGGTCACACTGAGACTATGCTGTGACCCATCGCATCCGCCCCTGCAACGCGTCACCCCCGCATAGGAGTTTCAGTGAAGAGCACCCTCATCGTCGCCGGCCTCATCGGCTTCGCCAGCGCCGGCGGCTTCGCGTTGGCAGCGCCCGCATCGGCCGATTGTGCGCCGTCGTTCACCTCGATCCCCTGCACCATCGCGACCAACGTGGCGCAGGCACCGGCGACGACCATCGACGCCCTCGGCCAGGCACCGGGTCAGTTCGCGGGAGCGGTTACCGATCTGCCCAATCAGTTCGCCCAGGGCGCGCAGACGCCGCAGCAGCTCGTCGGGCAGAATTGCCCGGCTGACTCCCCGCAGGACGTCTGCGGTCTCACCGGTGCTCCCGGACAGTTCTTCGGTGCCGGCGGCGGCCTGGAGCAGATCGTGACCGCGCCGCAGACCATCGCGGGTGCGCTCGCGGCGGCCCCGGGACAGTTCGTCAGCGCCATCCAGAACGGTGGCACGGCGCCCGAGACGCCGTAACCCGTTACCTGAACTGCACAACGAGTCCGGAGACGTCTGACGTCTCCGGACTCGCTGCATTTGCGTCACGAATAGCGCCGCCCGTAGGCGGATAATGGCGAGAGCCAACCCGAGGGGTGTTCGTGTCCGTGTCGGTGTCGACGGTCGAGTCGTCAGACCCGACCTCGCTGACCACGGCTGCCTCCGAGCTCGGGTCCAGCATCGTGCGGCTCGACGCGGTGATCGCCGATCAACGGCGCGCGCTCGACGACTTGGAGTCGTCGTGGCAGGGCGAGGCATCGACAGCGGCGCTCGCCAGGGGTGAGGCCGACCTCCAGAAGCAGATCGCGCTGCGCGGACGGCTGCAGGCCCTGCAGTCGGCCTTGAACTCAGGCGGCAGCCAGCTGTCGTCGGCCAGGGATGCGGTGCTCACCGTCGTCAACGGACTGCGGGCCGTCGGTTGGCAGGTCGCCGATGACGGCACTGCGACGCCGCCGCCATGGTTTCCGTCGCACCTGGCGATCATGGCGGCGCCGTTCACGGCGATCATCAGGCGTCTGCTGGACCTGTTCGACACCATCGACCGGCAGACTGCGGCCGCCATCCGGGCAGCCACGGCGGCCGTCCCGCCGAGCGTGCCAGGAACCGCACCTGCGTCGACGGAGATCCTCCCGCCCGGCACCCCGCCGGAGGACGTCAACGCGTGGTGGACATCGCTGAGCCCGCAGCAGCGCGACCGGCTCATCGCCGAGCACCCACCGCAGTTGGGCAACCTCAACGGAGTTCCGGCAGGCGTCCGCGATCAGGTCAACCAGGCCGTCATGAACGACGACCTCTTGCGGGTCGACGACGTGGCCCAGCGCAACGGAGTGGCCACCGATGACGTGGTGAACGACCCTGCGGCATATGGACTCTCACGAGTGGACGCCACCAGGTACACGAATGCGGTGCAGGCGAAGCGGGGGCTGGACCACCAACGTGGCGGCGAGGCCGGTGACCCCAACGTGCGGCCGGTGATGCTGTGGGCGTACGACCCGACGGCCGACGGCGGGCAGGGGCGGGCGGCCATCTCGATCGGCAATCCCGACACGGCGCAGAACACCGCGGTGATCGTGCCGGGTACGGGCAGCAGTCTGCGCGACGGTTGGCTCTCCGACGGCCATGACGACGGCGGCCACCTCTACGACCAGTCCGCGCTGGGCAACCCGGACGAGGCGACCGCCGTCATCTCGTGGATGGGTTACGACGCCCCGGACAGCTTCACCGACCCCCGCATCGCCACGCCATGGTTGGCCCGCGACGGCGGAAACCTGTTGGCGGCCGATGTCAACGGTCTCTCGTCGACCCACCTCGGCACGTCCCACGCGACCGTGATCGGCCATTCCTACGGGTCGACGACGGTGGCCGACGCGTTCGCCGGCAGTGGCATGCGGGCCAACGACGCGGTGTTGATCGGTTCGCCCGGAACGGATCTCGCGAAGAGCGCGGCGGACTTTCATCTCGACGGCGGTCAGCTCTACGTCGGCGCGGCGTCCACGGACCCGGTCAGCTGGTTGGGCACCCCAGGGTCGGGCGCCACGAATTGGCTCAACCAACAGCTCGGGTCTCCGTTCGGTCCGCTGGCCGGCCTGGGCACCGACCCCGCGGGTGACGCCTACGGATCGACCCGGTTCCACGCCGAGGTGAGAAGCGCGGACGGGCTGGCCTTCACCGATCATTCGCATTACTACGACAGCGGCAGCGAGTCGCTGCGGGCGATGGTCGACGTCGCCAGCGGCAACGCCGACCGGCTCGACGATGCCGGACCCCTCGCCGAAGGGCGCCATCAGCCGCACGTATCGACCCCCGACCACGTCGACACGCCCTTCGGTCCCGTTCCGATACCGCATGTCGACATCGACGTGCCGGGATCGCCAGCGATCATCGACCGAGAGGCCGATCGACCAGGGAGCTCTGTCACCACTGATCACTCATACAGTCCCGACAACTAGGCGACTCGGGTGGCGCTCATTCGCCGCCGCCGTCGCGACGATGCTCACCCTAGGAGGCTGTTCAGCCGTGAAGCCCAACGACGTCGACCAGCCGGCCAACCCGATGTCCACCGAGCAAGCGCGCAATCAGGTCGTGGAACCGGCCAAGCAGATCGCCCGGCTAGCGGCGCTGCAGGACGCGTACGCGGCCTTCTCGTTCAGCTCGTGCAACGACCAGGGGGCCGCGCCCTACCGTGGCGTCGTCAGGTTGAACTTCACCGTCACGGCCGGGGAGAAGGTCGACGGCTACTTCGACCGGATCGCGGCGACGATGGTCGCCAATGGCTGGATCGACGGGCCGCCCGCGGGCTACGCGTCCTACGGCCGGGTGATCCACACCGCTGGCGTGGTGGGCGTGATGGCGCCCGGTCCCGCCGAGGGCTGGGCCAACGTCGAGCTGTCCGGCGAGTGCCGCAACATGGACGACCACGCGGGCGACGGCGGCTTCGACTGGAAGAAGTTCCCGCTCGACCAGTAACCGCGGCGCCGAACGTGACGCCACTGCGGCGATGCCGCGGAATTCTCACCGTGGCGTCACGTTCGGCGGCTAGCGGTAGTTGACGAACTGCACCGCGAACTCGAGGTCAGCGCCCTTCAGCAGGGACTGCACGGCCTGAAGGTCGTCGCGCTTCTTGGAGCTGACGCGTATCTCGTCGCCCTGGATCTGCGCCTTGACGCCCTTGGGGCCCTCGTCGCGGATGAGCTTGGTCACCTTCTTGGCGTCCTCGCTGCTGATGCCCTGCTTGATGCTGCCGATCACCTTGTAGGTCTTGCCCGACGGTTGCGCGTCGCCGGCGTCGAAGGCCTTCATGGAGATGTCGCGGCGGATCAGCTTCTCCTTGAAGACGTCGACCGCGGCCTTGACCCGCTCCTCGGTGGTGGAGACCAGGATGATGCCCTCCTCGCCCTGCCACTCGATGGTCGTGTCGGTCCCGCGGAAGTCGAAACGGGTGGACAACTCCTTGGCGGCCTGGTTGAGGGCGTTGTCGACCTCCTGGCGATCGACCTTGCTGACGACGTCGAAGCTTGAATCCGCCATGGACCCGCTCCTTCCTGATGTTGATGCGTTTTCGTCTTGGGACCATCCTCGTTGTACCCTGCTACTCGCACCAAACCCGGGTCCGGGATTGGTGCGGAAGATCCCGGCAGGTTGCCCGAGTGGCCAATGGGAGCGGACTGTAAATCCGTCGGCTTACGCCTACACAGGTTCGAATCCTGTACCTGCCACGCCCCAGTCAGGCCCCCTTTCGAGGGGGCCTGACTGCGTTGCGCAGCGCGCGTTCGTCCGAGCAGCTCAAGGGGAATCGTCGCCACGCTGCTGTTCCTCCGCTCCGGCTTGGTGGACACGTTGCTGGTGTTAACGACGGTCTAAACGTAGGCCAGGAGCGACGGTGAAAAGTAGGCCACGTGGTCGTGGTTTATTGTGCCGTGTTGTCGGCTCGGGCGGAGGGCAAGGTGTCTATTCCGGTGTCTTTGAGGCGGTAGCTGGATCCCTTCAGTGTGAGGACGTCGGCGTGGTGGACGATGCGGTCGATCATTGCCGCGGCGACGACCTGGTCGCCGAACACATCACCCCAGCGGGCGAACGGCAGGTTCGAGGTCAAGATCAGCGAGGCATGTTCGTAGCGGCTGGAGACCAGCTGGAAGAACAGGTTCGCGGCGTCCTGCTCGAATGGGATGTAGCCGACTTCGTCGACGACGAGCAGTCCGATGCGCCGCAGCTTGGCCAACTCGGCGGGCAAGCGACCCGCGTTGTGGGCGGCTTTGAGGCGGGCGACCCAGTCCACTGCGGTGGCGAACGCGATCCGGTGCCCGGTCTGGGCGGCTTTGATGGCCAGGCCGGTCGCGAGGTGAGTCTTGCCGGTGCCCGGCGGGCCGAGGAGCACTACGTTGCGGGCCTTGGCCAGAAAGACACCGGTACCGAGGTGGGCGATCATGTCACGGTTGAGAGCAGGTTGGTGATCGAAGTTGAAGTCCTCCAGTGACTTACGCGTCGGGAACCCTGCTGAGCGGATACGGGTCGCTGCACCGGAGGCTTCGCGGGCGGCGACTTCACGGGACAGCACCGCAGCGAGATACTCCTCATGACTCCAGCTGGCTTCACGGGCTTGCTCGGCCAACCGGGCTGCCGCATCCCTGATTCGTGGCGCCTTCAGCGCTTGCGCGTAGTGCAAGATGTCCTTGATCGGATCCTCCGCCATCTCAGGCCACCTCCCCGTCGAATCCGGTTGCACTGCTGGTGAAGTCGACACCGAAGGCACGGTCGTACTCGGCCAAGTCCCGCGCCAGATGCTCGCCTGCCAGTGGAGCCGGGCCCGTCTGGAATTGGCGGCGCATCGCCGCGGCGGTCGCGACGTGGGCCGGGTCGGTCAGGGTTTGACGTGCCGCCCAGCAGCGGTCATGAGCCGCCAGCAGATGCCCGGATCGGCTCACCGTCACCTGGGCCAGGGTGGTGCGAACGTCGACGAGTTGACCGATCGCCGTCGGATCCACCGAGTAGTCATTGCCGGCCACCCGGACGTAGTAGTCCCGTCCCAGCCGTTGGTGCGCCACGGTGTCGATCACCGGAGGCACGGGTGGCAGGACCAGCATCTGAGCTCGATCACGATCCAGGAAATCAACGGGACGCCCGTCGAGGACACGCACATGACGACTGTTGGCGGTCGGAAGCCATTGCCCCAGTTGACTATTGAAGTCGTGCGGGGAGTCGAAGCTGCGTCCGGGCAGGAACGAGGTCTCCAGGTAGCGGTTGGCTCGTTCCACCATTCCCTTCGATTCGGGGTCATAGGGTTTGAGTTGCACCATCCGCGATCCCAGCGTGCCCATCAACGCAGTCACCGGATCGGCCAACCGGCCCCGACGTCCGATCCCGGCTTCGTTGTCCCACCACAACTCGTGCGGCACCGCGGCGAAGCTGCTCGCCAGCAGCTGCCACATCCCGGCCACCAGATCCATCGTTTGGCGCGACGGCAGCATCACCGCGGCGATGAACCTTGAGAACGCCGCCACCATCACCAAGACCGGCAGCATCGCCTCCTGACCGAACCCCACCGCGATCTTGGGCGCCGGGAACCACAGATCGCACTGCGCCACCCGACCGGGCGGATGCTCGAGGCGATCCACCGGATCAGCGGGCAGGTACTCCGGGCGAACCGCCCGGACCCGCTCCCGAAACCACGAGATCGAACCCGTCCACCCAATCCGCTCCGCGATCACCGTCGCCGGCATCCCGGGATAGGCCGACAACAAAGCCCGAATCCGTGGCTCCACGGTATCGATCGCCGGCGTCACCGCCCGCCGCTCATATTTCGGTGGGACGTCGCTGGCCAACGCCCCAGCCACAGTGTCGCGCGCAATACCCATCTGCCGTGCGATAGCCCGCTGCGACAGACCCTCGCTGCGGTGAAGATGCCGAATCAAGGCCCAATCTTCCAAGGAGATCACCCATCCAATCTGTATGGGTGGCCTACTTTTCACCGTCGCGACTGGCCTAGATTTCAACCGTCGTCAACAGCTGGCGCAGTTGACCAACGGAGCGCTGTCGATATCGGAAGCCGAAGCTTGACGTCGGCGGCCCCTCTGACCATCCCCATTCGCGTGCAGCATCAAGTAGGTACCGTCCGGTGGTCCGTAAGTGGCTGCTCGCAACGTGTTTCAGGCGAGTGCTTACCCGGCGGATAGTAAACCCTTCCCTCTCAGAAGAAGAAGTCTGGCTTCTGGGCGATTACCGGGGCATCTCAAATTCGGCAGCATTCCTTCTCAACAACCCACAGAGAAGGAAATCCCAGAATGACTGAATCGACCCGCAAGCTGACCGGCTTCAAATACGCAATGACCCTCATCGGCGCCCTGGCTGTTGTTGCCTTGGCCCCGGCCACCGCCCACGCGCAGCCCATCAACCACAACGATGGCGGTGGCTGCCACTACACGGACAAGGACGGTTACGACATCCCGATCGACGAGGGCCAGAGCGTCATCGTCGACGGCAAGACTGTGACCTGCAGCGGTGGATCGATCGTCGTCGCGTCTGCGCCGGCGAGCTCTGGCGGAAACGTCAAGCCGAACAGTCCGACGAAGATCGCTATTCTCACCAACCTGCCGCGCGCGGCGGCAACCCGCTGATTCCTGCACCAGTCACCTTTCGGCCCGTCACCAGGGGAGTGGTGGCGGGCCGACGACTGTGTCGGACAAATAGTTCGGGCCGAAGAATTGAACCGGCGGCCCTCCGGAGGGCGTAATAGGAGGAGTGTCGGTAGCTTCCTGGCCAACATTGGCCCGGCCCAAAACCTAGAGCTGTGACGTCAACCAGTCCAGAATGTGACTACCAGCTTCGGGGCGACGACTGGATTTGCAGGGGGCGGCTAACGCAGATCCGACGTCGAGGAGTTCACGCTCGGTACTTTTGGAGATCGCGGATCAGCCGCCTCATATCGGAGGACTATCAGGGATATGGCCGGAGAACGCGCGGAGGGTGCGAAATCCCCGGGTGGGGGCAGGATCGTTGCTGAGTTGGTAGCCGCCGGATTCGTGGACGCCGTCGAGGTTGGGCGGGGCGGCGCCGGGATTGTTTACCGCTGCCACCAAACGTCACTCGCGCGAAGCGTCGCCATCAAGGTGTTGATGTCTGATCTCGACCAGGACAACCGGGAACGTTTTCTGCGTGAGGGCTTGGCGATGGGGAAGCTTTCCGGCCACCCGAACATCGAGAACATCCTGCAGGTTGGCATGACCGAAAGTAACCGGCCGTACATCGTGATGCCGTACCACCACGCGGGTTCCCTGGAGCAGCGGCTACACCGCGTTGGCCGGATCGCGTGGCCTGACGCATTGCGAATCGCGGTGAAGTTGTGCGGGGCGTTGGAAACCGCCCACCGGACAGGCACTTTGCACCGCGATATCAAGCCCGGGAACGTGCTCGTCAACGATTACGGCGAACCGCAATTGAGCGACTTCGGCATTGCGCGAATCAGCGGTGGATACGAAACCGCGACGGGGTTCTTCACCGGCACCATCGCCTTCACCGCGCCCGAAGTACTGGCCGGAAGTTCGCCGACGGCCGTGTCCGACGTGTATTCCCTTGGCGCCACTCTCTACGCCCTCATCGCCGGGACTGCCGCGCACGAGCGCAAGAGCGACGAGGATCTCATCGCGCACTACCTTCGGATCAGTTCGACGCCCGTGCCGGACCTGCGTCCTCAGGGAATCCCGGCCAATGTGTGCGCCGCGATCGAGAAGGCGATGTCGCTGGATCCGGCGGAACGGTACGCGTCCGCGGCGGACTTCGGCCGCGAACTTCAGTCGGCGCAGCGGCACAACGGGTTGACAGCGGATTCGATGATCTTCAGTGGGACCACTGGTGAGTCAGGACCGACAGACGGTGGGCCAGGACAGACAGAAGCCACGCCAGCAATGCCGTTTGCGACCGTCGGGCAGACTGATCTGTCTGAAGCGGCTTCCATCGGGCTGGGCGGGCCGCCTGGGCCAACGCCGCCTACGCCGGTTTCGAATCTGCCAAGCCCGACTGGGCCGATCTCGCCAGTCCCGGGTGGGCCAATCCCATTAGGCGCGCAGGAGCCGCCGAGCCCGGAGACCGACGGGCCAGCCGTCAGCACAGGAAAGACGCGGAATCGCAGACCGCTGCTGTTCGCCGCTGCAGCGGCTGTCGTGGCGTTGTTGTTGGTGGTAAGCGGTATCTATTTCATTCCATCGCAAGACGATGGCAACGGCGGAAGCGCTCGAGGCGCGAGCCCACCCACGACGAGCCCACCAACGACTGTGACTCAGGCCGGATGGAAACCGATCACGAATGCCCGCGTTGCCCGCGCGGCGGCGGCGACAACTCAGGCCGACGGCACCATCTGGACTTTCGGTGGGTTGGAAAGCGATGGAAGCGTCAGCGGACGGCACGAAGGCTATGACCCTGCCATCGACAGCTGGAAGGGCGGCGACGATCTACCCGTTCCGGTTCAGCATGCGATGTCGGTGACGTGGGAAGGAACCCCGGTCGTGCTGGGGGGTTGGCGGGCCGAGGGCGCTAACACGCAGATTGCGACTGACAAGGTCTGGCGGGTCGTCAACGGTCGCTGGGTGGAGCTGCCGCCCTTGTTGCAGCCCCGCGCGGCGGGCGCGGCGGCGGTGGTCGGGGGCCGCCTCGTGGTCACCGGCGGTGTGGGTGCCAACGGCAGGCTGCTCAACACCACGGAGGTCTTCGACGGCGCTACCTGGAAGCTTGGAGCCGAAATACCAACGCCGCGAAGGATGTTGGGCGCAGCGTCGGATGATGAGGTGCTCTACGCCGTCGGCGGCACCGACGGGACCGCTGAGTTGGCGACGGTCGAGGCATACGACCCCGTGGTCGACTCCTGGGCGTCCTTGCCCGGCCTTCCCCAATCGCGAAGCGACCTCGGCCTCGCCATCGCCGACGCGCGGCTGGTGGCAGTCGGTGGGCTGTCCGCCGGGCAGGTACTCAAGACCGTTTCGGTCATGGATCTTTCCGCGAAGACGTGGGCCGGTCTGCCGGACATGAGCACCGCGCGTCACGGGATGGCCGTCGCCGCGGTGGAGAAATCGGTGTATGTGATCGGCGGGGCGACCGACGCCGGCGACTCCCAGGTGACGTCGACGGCGGAAACGCTGAAGCTCGCACCGCGCAAGCTCCAACCTGCGTCGGCCTGGCGGTCGCTGCCGGACGCGCCGACCCCCAGGCTGATGATGGCGTGGACGGTGCTCGATGACAAGATCTGGATCGCCGGCGGCATGAGTCATGGAGACATGCTCCAGATGGTGCAGAGCTACGACCCGCAGACCAGAGCGTGGCAGGCTCAACCTCCGCTGCCGGTCCCATTGCACCACGCGACCGCGACGACGTACCGGGGCGAGATGGTGGTCATCGGGGGCGCCACCGACGAACTCGCGAACGCGTCGAACAAGGTCTACGCCTTGCGCGGTAGCAATTGGGTGGAGCTACCCAGCCTCACCCACGCCAGAGCGGCCGCCGCCGCAGCGGTCGTCGGGGACGAGCTCGTGGTCGTCGGCGGTCAAAACGAGAAGGAGCTCGTACCACAGACCGAGGTGTTCGACGGCCAGTCCTGGAAGGACGTGGCCGACTTGCCGACGCCGCGAGAACACCTGGCCGCCGTGTCCGATGGGACGTACCTGTACACCCTCGGCGGACGATTCCTCTCCGCCGACAAGAACTCCGCGGCGTTCGAGCGCTTTGATCCACAATCCGGGCAGTGGACGAAGCTGGTGGACATGCCGACTCCGCGCGGCAGCTATGGAGCCACCGTCGTCGATGGCCGGATCGTCGCCCTCGGTGGCGAGGAACCGACACAGGTACTCGCCACGGCAGAGATGTACGACATCGCCGAGGCCAAATGGATCTCACTGCCGCCGTTGCCGACTGCGCGCCACGGCGAAGTGGTCGCCTCCGTCGGCAACACCGTCTATTGCATCGGCGGGGCGGACCGGCCGACGCACGAAGGCGCTGTCGCGACGGTCGAGGCCCTAGATTTCTCCTAAGCCTTCTCCTGACGCCTGCGACGCCAGTGCACTCACTCGTCGTGAGTGTTGCTGTCGCGCAGCATGGTCAGGGTGACAGCCCCGCGCCGGATGGCCTCGTTGGCCAGCCGCACCCGGCGCTCGCCCTCGGGTGCGATGGTGAACTTGTCGTACAGGTTTTGCAAATGTTGTTTGACGGCTGCCTCGCTAACGAACAGCTCCTGAGCCATCTGTCGAACGGATACCGCCTCAGGGAAGGGGTCACCCGACACCAGCGGGCGACACAGAACCACCAGGACCTCGAGTTCGCGCGGGGTCAGGCGCGGAGGTGGCTGGGTAGGGGCGACGGAGACCGTTTCTTGACCAGCTGTTGCCTCCTCGCCTTCCCTTACGTCCCAGAAGACCAACCGTGTCTTGCCGACCCGCAACTCGTCTCCGGAGCGCAGTATTCGTTCGGCAGAGATCTTCTCCCCGTTGAGATAAGTGCCGTTGCGGCTACCCACGTCCCGGATCGACCAGGCAAACCCGAGACGTTCCAACACGGCGTGCACGCGTGAGACGGTCGAATCGTGATCGAGCGACACGAGATTCGTCGTGGACTTGCCGACGGTCACGCGGTCGGCGCCGAGTGGCATCAGCTGCCGTCCGGAAGGTTTCCAGATTTCCAGGTGGGAAGGCATGTCGATTAGCTTATTCGTCGGTGTCGACGAGCCGCATCCAGCCGAACTCGTCCGGAGCTTCGCCGTAGTGGATGTCGAGCAGTGCCTCACGCAGCCGCGACGTGACCGGACCCGCAGTGCCGTCTCCTACCGGCCAGTCTCGATCAGCGGAAACCACGTGCCCGACCGGGACGATCGAGCGGGCAGTTCCACACGCGAACGTCTCGGTGATGCGCCCCGTTCGGCAGCTGTGCTCCCACCAGTCGAGCGTGAGCGGTTCCTCGGAGACCGGGTAGCCGAGCGATTCCGCTAGCCGCAGGATCGAATTTCGGGTGACGCCAGCCAGCAGTGTTCCACTCAACGGCGGTGTGCGCAGGCGGGGGCCGTCCGGGGTGGATTCGACGAAGAAGAGATTGGAGCCGCCCGCCTCCTCGACATACCGGCGCTGTCGTGCGTCCAGCCACACGACGTCGTCGCAGTGGTTGGCTGCCGCCTCTCGCTGGACGATGAAGGAACCGCCGTAGTTGCCGCCACACTTGGCTGCACCGGTACCGCCCGGCGCGGCACGGACGTACTCGGGTGTTGCCCATAGCCGCATGGCCTTCGGGTCCACGGATGCGGGCCGCACCGGGGTGCCGATCACGGCGAACAGGTACTCCTCGGCGGGGCGAAGGCCGAGGCCCGTCTCGGCCGCGATCATGAACGGCCGCAGATACAAGCTGTGACCGCGGGCGCGCGGCACCCAGTCGCCGTCGACGCGCAGCAGCGCCTCCAGCGCGGCGACGAAGTCCGCCTCCGGCAGTGTGGGCATGGCCATCCGGCGCGCCGAGTTGTTGAACCGGCGGGCATGGTCTTCCGCCCGGAACAGGGCCCGTTGACCGTTCGGGCGCCAGAACGCCTTCATGCCCTCGAAGATCGTTTGGCCGTAGTGCAATGCCATGGTGGCCGGGTGAAGGGACATCCCGGTGAGCGGTCCGACCTGGGCCTCGCGCCAGCCCACCTCTGTCGACCACCGCATGGTCACCATGTGATCGGTGAAGACGTCGCCGAAGCCGGGCGTCGCGAGCACCTCGTCCCGCCGGGTGAACTCCAGCGCGGCAACGTCATTCATGCGAATTCTCCTTGCGCACCGATTCGAAACGTTGGAGTGCGCGGTCGACCAGCGGACCGGACACCCCGGTGTAACCCGACGGATCGAACAGCCCGGCCACGTCGGGGCAGGCCACTCCGGCATCCTGCAGGGCCACCGCAACCAGATCTGCGACGTCGGCGCCGTCCCGTTCAGCAGCCGAGGTGACCTGCGCCAGTAAGCGTTTGGCGTGGGCCTTGCCGAGCAACGGCGCCAGCACCGCATTGACGCGCTCGGAGACGATGGCGCCGCGGGTCAGCTGCAGGTTTGCGGCCATCGACTCGGGTGAGACCTGAAGCGTTTCCGCGAGGCGCGCGGCGTTGGCGGCCGCACCGGCACCGATACGCAGACACTCCCGCAGTGGTTGCCACTCGGCATGCCACCCACCCGAGGACCGTTCGTCCTCCACAGCCATGGACCCGAACAGCACGAGGGCGATCGGTGGCAGCTGCCGCGCCGCGGTCGCGACGAGTGTCGCGAAGACGGGGTTGTGCTTCTGCGGCATGGCCGAGGACGCGCCGCGGCCCGGTGCCTGCTGCTCGGTGATCTCGCCGATCTCGGTCCGGCTCAGCACCAGGACGTCGGCGGCCAGCTTGCCAAGCGCGCCCGTGGTGACCATCAGGCTCGCGGCGACATCGGCCAGCGGCGTGCGAATTCCGTGCCAGGGCAGGACCGGCTCGGCGAGCCCTAGACGGTCGGCCACCAACGCCGGCAAGCGCAACGTCGCGCCGGCCGGATCTGCCGTGTGCAACGCGTACTGGTGGTAGGCCGCAAGCGTGCCCGCTGCACCGCCCAGCGACACCGGCAGAGTCGCGCGGGCGTGGCGCACCCGCTGCACGGCGTCGAGCACCAGATGCAGCCAGGTGGCCGCTTTCAACCCGAACGTGACCGGTACGGCGTGCTGTGTCAGGGTGCGTCCTGCCATCGGTGTGTCCCGATACCGCTCGGCGTGTGCGGCCAGACTGTCGGCGCACGCCAGCAGGTCGGCGGCCATGCGATCCAGCGTCGCCGCGCACAGCAGGGCCAGCGCCGTGTCCAGAATGTCCTGGCTGGTGCTCCCGCGGTGCACGTACTCGGCGGCGGCCGGGTCGACGGACCGGACCGCCGTGGTGAGCTGCTCGACGAACGCCACGACGGGGTTGGCCGTGTCGCGCACTCCGGCGGCCACCGCCGCGAGGTCGATGTGTGCAGGCACGGCGGCGGTCCTGATGGCCACCGCCGCGCCCACGGGAATCACGCCCAATTCGGCCTGCGCCTCGGCCAGAGCGACTTCGGTGGCGAGCATGGCGCTCAGCACCGCGTGGTCGTCGACCAAGTCAGCCGCTCCCGTCGCCGCCCATGCGGGCGCCAGAATTCCGTAGTCCGTCGTCATGCCGATCTCTCTGTCAGGCGGTCGGTTGCCATGCGCAGGCTGGACCGGGCGATCGCGTCCGCGTCGCCGAGAATCACGGAGTTGACGCCGGGACGGATGCCCGCCGCTGTCACCCAGTGCACCGACTCGGTGGGCACGCCGAACGCGAACCGCCGGGGGTGCGCGCGATCGTGCGCGTCGAGCAGCCGATAGGGACGGCGGGTGACGGCGACGCCACCGGCCACCCAGTGACCACCGCCGCGGATCGGGATGCGGTGCGGCCGGCACTCACCCCGGTCGCGCAGCGTTCGCAGCAGGGGATCGGCCGTCCGATGCAGGTCGGTCTCCGGCAGGCGCGCCTCGATCAGCGTTGCGGCCCGCACCGTGAGGTCCGGGCAGGCTCCGGAGTGCGCGACGAACTGTCCGCCCGAGCAGTCGACGCGCAGGTCCGGGCCGAGCACCTCGAGCACGCCGGCATCCATTAGGGCGCAGAACTGCTCGATGCGTTCAGCCGGTGGGCCGATCGACAAGAAGGCGTTCAACGGCATGTACCAACGCTGCAGCTCGTCTCGGTAGGAGTCGCCGGACAGGCCACCATGGTCCACCAACAACCGGATCTCGTTGCGCAGGTCGCGCAGGACATCCATGGCGGCCTTGCGTGGCCCGGTCACGTTGCCCTTTTCGGCTTCTCGGACTTCATCGTCCAGATACGACCGTAGCCAGCCACGGAACTCCGCGGTCGATGACACGTCGTCGTCGGTGAACGGTGACGCGATCTTCCGCCAGTCCCAACC
Organism: Mycolicibacterium sp. TUM20985; assembly: GCF_030295745.1. Lineage (NCBI taxonomy): Bacteria > Bacillati > Actinomycetota > Actinomycetes > Mycobacteriales > Mycobacteriaceae > Mycobacterium > Mycobacterium antarcticum. The sequence continues at coordinate 5,023,026 of NZ_AP027291.1, read as the reverse complement.
ACTTCCGGGGTCGACGTCGAACTTGGCGAGTACGGTGCGTTGAGCTTCGCTCTCCTCGATGGCCAGCGGGTCGCCGAAGATCGGCACCACCGCCTGCTCCGCTGCCGCGAACAACGCGGTGAATTCCTTTGCATCGCAAGTGCATCGGTGCTCCGCTACCAGGGTGGCGTAGTACACCGTGCGGACTTCCTGGTCGATCAGCGGCCAGATGTCACGGCGGAAGTCCGCGGGTGTGCCGGCGTCGGCGCGGGCCCGCAGCTGCTCGATCACCTGGGCGGTCAGGTACCGGGGCGTGTGACGGCCGAACGAGCCCTTCTGGTTCTTGCCGCGGGCGTGGTAGGGCACGCCGCGCCGAGATCCGACAACGAGGTGGGGTTCCCGGCCTGACGGAACGTAGCGAAGGGTGGCCGGGCTGTTTTCGTCCTTGCGCACGAAAGTGCCGCCACGACCGATGGTGAACAGCGCCATGTAGTCGAAGAAGTTGAGGCCCATGCCCCGCAGGATGATTGACTCGCCCGCGGGTATGGCGCCCAGTGGCACGTCGGCCGGGTTGCTGGGCGCGACGTATCGCAGGTGGTGGCGGTCCGCGAACTCACTCAGAGCCCTTTCGGTCTCGCCGAGGTGGTGCGGCATGTGACCGAGTGCGAGCACCACGGACTGCAGAGCCCCGATCGTCTCACCAGTGCTCAACACGACTTCCTGCAAGCCATCCGGGGTGTCACGAATGTCGAGTGCGGTCGCCGGGTGCGACACGCAGCTGACAGCGGGAGGCGCCGTCCAGATGATGCGGTCGCGCGCCCACTGCAGATAGCTCCCGTAGAACGGCCGGGACGGATAGTCATCCGGCCCGAGCGTGGCGGCCTCGGCCCGAACAGCTTCCGGCACGACCGGGCTGCCCACCAAGGCGATCGACCGGGCCCACTCATACAGGCTCGGCCCTTGTACGACGGGTCCGTCGCAGTCGACGGTGTCGTCGACGAATATGGTCACCTGGCAGGCAACCGTGTTCATCAACAGCACCCGGTCCTGGGTGCTTCGCCATACCTGGCCGCCGTCGAACACGTGCGGGTCAATCAGGTGGATGACGAGTTCCTGCCCGGGTGCCAGAAGCGACTCGGCGTTGGCGCACAGGCGTTCCGCGACGGACAAGCCGCGCGGGCCAAGCCCGATGATCGCCGTATGCAGCTGCTCAGTGAACACGTGGCACCCCGATCGATGCGCCGCTCATGTGCCGGCCGAGGCCGGCCACCATTGGAGCGAGGCGGCGCATCACGTCGGCGAACTGTTCCGGCCGCAAGGCCTGGGCGCCGTCGCACAACGCCTGCTCCGGCGCCACGTGCACATCGATCAAGAGCGCGTCCGCGCCGGCCGCGATCGCGGCCAGCGACAGCGGTGCCACCAGGTCTGGGTGACCACCGGAATGGCTCGGATCGACAATCACGGGCAGGTGGGTGCGCTGCTTCCACAGCGCGACCGCGGTGAGGTCCAGGGTGAAGCGCGACGACGGTTCGAAGGTACGAATTCCTCTCTCGCACAGCACAACCTGGTCGTTGCCTTCAAGTAGCAGGTACTCGGCTGCGGCGAGGGTCTCATCGATGGTGCAGCCGAAGCCGCGCTTGAGTACGACGGGAAGGCCGCTCTGGCCGACTGCGGTCAGCAGCGCGAAGTTCTGCATGTTCCTGGCCCCGATTTGCAGCCCGTCGACCACCGCTGCGAGCCGTTTGACGTGCTCGGGATCGATCACCTCGGTGACGACGGGTAGGCCGGTCCGCTCCCTGGCCTCGGCGAGCAGATCAAGCCCGTCCCACTGCAGGCCTTGGAAGGCGTGCGGCGAGGTTCGCGGCTTGAAGACGCCGCCCCGAAGGCCGACGGCGCCGTGTTCGGCGACGACTGCCGCGGTCGCCAGCGTTTGTTCCGACGATTCGACCGCGCAGGGTCCGGCGATCACCGCGACGGAGCCGTCGCCGATCGTCATCGGACCGAAGGAGACCTCGGTCCCGTTGGGGCGAAGTTCCCTGCGCCCCAACGGGGCGTCTTTGTGCCGGGACACTTGGTGGGTCGGCGCGGGAAGGTGCGGTGCTGCGGTGTGGATGAGGTCCACATCGGATATTGAAAGGACGAGAGTCTGGCCGAGCCGGTACATCTCGGGTGGCGTGCCGTCGGATTCCAGGTGCTCTATCCACCCCTCGACGCCGGAGCGGCTAACCGTCTCGTCGAATACGAGCAGTGTGTTGGTCATGACTCAAATCGTCGTGATTTCGACGTGATCCCGTAATCGCCTGCACGACCAGAAAATTCCATGCGTAGGGATAGTTCTTCCTATCCGCGGGGTAAGGGCCGACGTCGGATGTCGGACCGACGACTGTGGGCCCTATGCCGCGGAAAGTGCCAATCCGCGTGCGTAGGACCCACAGTCGAGCGCAGAGTCAGAGCGGAAGCGTCCGGATCGTCACGGCCTCGCGGACGCGTTCCTCGATCTCGTCCAGCTCGGCGATCGTCGGGGCGTCGATGAAGAAGGTGACGGCCCGGTCGTCGGAGCTGCGGATGGGGCCCAGCGTCGCGCCGCGCGCCTCATAGACCAGGACCGCGCGCAGTGCCGGCGGGGCATCGGCGGGCAGCGCGGGGATATCGGGCCAGGGGTTGCCGTCGTTGACCCAGCAGGCTTCGATCCCGGGCCAGTCGAGCTTCACGTCGACGAGTGTCCCGGGCTGGTGCCTGACGTACACCTGGCGGGCAAAGCGCCGGGCCGGAGGATAGTCGGCGGTCTCGCCGAGTGCGATCCGCAGGATCTCGGGCTCCATCAACCGGCCGGTCGCGAGGCGGTACAGCACCATGATCCCGTCTCCGGGAGTCCGGGCGGCGACCTCCATGAGGCGGGCCTCACCCCGCTCGTCGAGCCGCCACTCGGCGTGCGTGATGCCGTTCTCGACGCCCAGCCGGTCCAGCATCGCAACGTTGGCCCGCTGCACCGCATCCCATGCGTTGCCTCGGATTGCGGGCACGGTGTGGGCCATCTCGACGAAGCACTGCGAGTCGTTCTGGGACTGGACGTCCGTCGTCTCCTTGCGCGTGACCGACGAGAACAGCGTCTTGCCGTCCTGACTCAGGCTCTCCACGGAGTACTCCTGTCCGGCGATCATCTGCTCCACGAGGATCGTCTCCTCCGCCGGATAGCCGTCCAACTGCGCGGCCAACTCGGCGTGATCGTGCACCATCTGGACACCCTCGCTCGAGTGTCTGGTGGCCGGCTTCACGACGGCGGGGAACGGCACGGACTCGTGGTCGATGGAATCGCGTGCCCCGGGCGGGATCAGCACGGACACCGGGCTCAGCTCGGGCAGGTACCAGCGCTGCAGGAACTTGTTGCGGCAGACGCGTGACGCCCGTAACCCCGGGAACGGGAGACCGAAGTAGTCGGCGATGAGTCCGGTCGGCTCGACCAGCGTCTCCCCGACGGCGTAGATGCCGACCACGTCGTACTGCGTCCGCCAGCGTTCGGCATGTTGGATGACGCCGGGAAGGTAGGAGCCGTCGCTCGCGACCGACCCGTCGACGAAGGCGATCTCGTCGATCGCGGCAGCGGGGTGGGCGGGGTCTGCACCGTGCGCCTGCGCATACGAGCGCGAGATGGCCGGCGTGAGCACCAGGACTTTCAGGTCCCGCCGCCGCAGGTCGTCGATGTAGATGAAATCTCGGCACAGCACGGGCAGGTAGCCGGTGAGGATGAAGGCGCGGGGCTTCATGATGCGTTCCTTTCTTCAGTGGCCATAGCGCGGCCGTGCTTCATGCGAACGGTCGGCGCACTCGAGGGTGGCGCGGGCTTCGGGTCGTGGTGACCGGCTGCTTCCAGCCGCAGGACTCGGCTGCCGATCCGGACGGACATCCCTGGTAGCCAAGCGATCGGCTTCCACGGGGCAATCTGCGTCCATCGCATCCGTCCGGCCGGCCGGACGGCGACACCGTTTCTCGACTCGCGGTCGATGATGTACACCTGGCCGAGGACGCAACGGATCTCCAAATGGGCTCGGGACATCCCGTTGGCGCGGACGTCGATCTGGATGGGACGCAGGCCACGCCGAACGGCGTCGCTGTGGTGAGGATTCCGTCCCACCACGCAATCCCGATCCAGGGTGAATCGCGAATTATCGTCGAGCACAACGTATTCGGGTCGTCTTTGGATCTGAACCGTCGTCTGGGACAGCTCTCGGCGGGCCGGTGGGCGGACCGCGAACCGGGCGGTGGCCAGTACCACGGTGGCCGGTTCGGGGTCGGAGACTGTCGCCACGTCCGACGCGACGGGGGAGGGCCGGGTTCGGACCGCCCACCGGACGACGGGCACGGTCGCCAGACCTGCGGCGGTCAGCATCCCGCCAAGCAGCAACCAGCCGACCTGCCCGATCCCCAGGCACATGGCACCGAGCACGGCGGGCGCCACCGCGAACGCGGCGCCTAAGCCCATGTCCTGCAGGCCCACATACTCGCTCTGCGCGTGGGCTGGTGCCAGCTCGAAACTCAGCGCGAAAACGGCTGCCGCATGGCACATCTCGCCAACGGAGTGGACGGCCACCGCAGCAAGTAAGACCGCGGCCGCGGCCCACGTCGGCAGGTTGGCCGCCACTGCGACGCCCCCGCACGCGACCAGGAAGACCAAGCCGGCGATGCGCATGGCGGCCGCGCCCTGGCGGACGGTGTTGACTTTCCGGCCGACCCAGACCTGAAGCACCACAACCCCTACCGTGTTGACGAGCAGCACGGCGCCGACCATCCAGCGCGGGGCGTTCGTCTCCGTCGCGATCCACAGCGGGAGGGCGAAGGTGATCACCGCGTACTGCAGACTCATCACCCCGTTGAGGATCGTGTACACGATGAACGGCTTATCGCGGAGCGCGACGCCGGGGCGCGTACCGGGCGGAGCGCTCAACGGCGCCAAGTGCGGGAGCTTCGCGCACACCCACGCGCCGATCAGGAAGGTCACGGCGTTCGCGACGAACAGCACCTGATACGCGGCCAGGGTGTGCAGGGTCAGCGCCAAGCCTCCGACGGCGGCACCGATGCCGACGCCGGCGTTCTCGATGGCCCGGAGCTGGGAGCGGTAGGCGGCTGCGCCTTCGCCTCCGACGCGGCGAATGAGCCCGCCGCGCGACGCTCTCGACGCCGCGGTCGCCAGCATCTCCACGACAGTCACCACGACGAACATCCAGATGCTGGTGATGAAGATGTAGCCCACCATCGTCACCGCCAGCACCACTAGGCTCAGGGCCGCCACCCCTCGGGGGCCGCGGCGGTCGGCCAGGTGACCCATCGGAACACCGGCGAACAGGCCGATCAGTCCGGCCACGGCCAGCCAGAGGCCGACTTCGGTGATCGAAAGTCCCAGTCCCTCGGTGAAATACAGGACCGATGACGTCATGAACATGCCGGTACCGATGTTGTAGATCCCGGTGCCCACGCCCAGGCGACGACGTGCGCCGGGCTCGGGCACCAGGGTCGACAGCCACTTACCGATCATCATGCGACCGCGCTGTCGGGCGGGTCGGTCATGAACGCGGCGACGGCCCGGTTCTCGCGGCCCGAGCACAGCGCTAGATCGCGGTATCTATCCCGCAATTCGCGCTTGAGCACCTTGCCCGTCACGCCCACCGGGAAGTCGTCGGCGGTGAGGGCGACGTCGAGCACGGCGATGCAGGGATGCCCCGCGTTCTTGAGCACGTCGTTGGCCTCGGCAAGCAGGCGGCCGGCCTGGGCCGGCGACTCGCCGGTAATGATGACGGCGACCGGAACGATCCGTTCGCCGTGGCGGCCGGCGACGACGGCGCAATCGGTGATGCCGCTGATCTCGCTGAGCAGCACCTCCTCCATCAGCACCGAATAGGCGGTGCCCTCGGCGGTCTCGATGGCATCCTTCGTGCGGTCGACCACGAAGTAGTTGCCGTCCACGTCCTGGTACACCAGATCACCGGTCAGCCAGTAGCCGCCGAGTTTCGAGCGGTAGGTGGTGTCGGCGTCGTTCCAGTACCCGGCGGTGATGGACGGGCCCTTGGCTCCGAAGAAGCCCACCTCGCCGACCGGCGCCTTGCTGCCGTCGGCCCGCAGCACGGCGACCTCGGCGACGGGATCGGGCTTGCCGACCCGCCGGTCCGATCGCTCCGACGACAGCGTGCGGGGCTGGACCACCAGACCCCAGCCGAGCTCGGTCGTGCCGAAGCGGTCGTAGAAGGTGGGCGCCGGCGCGTCTGGGCTGCGCTTGGCGAGGATCGCCCGGATGTGGGCCTCGTGGATGGCGTCGCCCATCGTCACCCAGTAGTCGACCGAGTCGACGGCACCGTGAGGCGTGTCGAGCGCGGCCAACTCGGCATAGGCGTGGGCAAATGCCATGACTCCCTTGGGGCGGTGCTGGGCAACGGCTGCCGCCAGCTCCTCACCGCTCGGGTCGAAGAGCGCCACCAGCGGAGTGCCAGCGAGGATCGAGTAGGCGGTGTACACGATGCACCCGAGATGCGACTGCGGTTGGGCGGTCATCATCCGCTCGGTGGCGGGCTCCGCGTAGTTCTCCAGGCGGTAGCGCGGACCGGCGACGCTGGACGCGTGAGTTTGGATGACCGCCTTGGGAATTCCCGTCGTCCCGGACGAATGCATGATCGACACCGGGTCCTCCGATGCGTGCCGGAAGCGCCAGGCGTCGGGCAGCGCGGCCGGAGGCGGGGCGGGCAGGTCCTCGGCGAGCTGGACCCAGCGCAGGCCGTCCAGCGATCCGATGCCCTCGCTGATGGTCGCCAGGCGGGACCGGTCGGTGTAGATCCCGACCGGCGTCGTGCGCTCGCACAGGCCGAGCACCAGCGCCGGCGATGCCTTGCTGTTGATGAGCACTCCGATGGCGCCCAACTGGGCCAGCGCGTTGAGGTGGATCGTGTAGGCGAACGTGTCCTCCATGTAGAGAGCCACCCGATCCCGCGGGCCGACGCCCTGTTGGTGGTACCACACCGACCAGCTCTGGGCGAGCGAATCGAGCTGGGCCAGCGTGAAGTCGGTCTGCTCGAAGCCGGCGGTATTGATCACCGGCCGGCCCACGCGGATGAACGGAATGTGTGGGTCGGGGTGCACGGCCATGGCCGTCGCCAGCAGGTTGCCCCCGCCGAGCTCGGACATCGCCGCCAGGCGGGAACGTTCTTGGTGTGACAACAGTGCCTTGGTGGTGAAGGACGTGGTGGACATAGTTCAAACTCCCTGTCGTTGAGTGTGATTGGATGAACAGATGGTTCAGGAATTGAACCCGAGGGCGCGGGCCGCCGTCTCGAGGTCGTGCTGCTGGTGTAGGGCGGACACGGCGAAGCGCATCAGTCCCGTGCCCTTGGCGACCGTCGGGTAGAAGGCGGGCAGGACGAGCACACCGGCCTGCTTTAGCCGGCGGGCGGCGGCGAATGCGTCGTCCTCGTTGTCGAACACCGCGCCTCGGACCGGCGAGTGCAGCCCGGCGTTGACGAGCATTCCGCCTGTTAGCCGGTCGAACTCGGCGGCGTTGTGCCAGAGCTGCTTTTGCAGCTCGGCCACCTGGCCATCGATGTGCAAGCGGGCGGCGGCGACGTTGGCCGCCAGCATCGGCAGCATGATCGAATGTCCGAACACCAAGGGGTTGGCAAATTTTCGCATCACCCGCATGTCTTCGTCACTCGGCACGGCTGCGAAACCGCCTGCGCCGCCGAAGGCCTTCGACAGCGAGCCGGCGATGACGACGTGAGGGGGTAGCGTCCCGCCGAGCGCTTCGAACGCATACCCCGCACCGAGCGAGCCCTCGATCGAAACCCCATGGGCGTCATCCACGTACAGGTGACCACCGAACGGCTCGAGGATGGTCAGCATCGACTCGACGTCGATCAGGCCACCCATCGAGCCGACACCGTCGACCAGCACGATCGGTGTCCGGCCGGTGGCTGCGGTTTCGCGGACCGCTATGGGCAGCGCTGCGGGATCGGTCATGTCGAAGCGTCGCGTCGGCCCGATCTGCTCGAGCACGCCGCGGATCACCTGGATGGAGGCGTGCGCCGTCTTTTCGACCAGGAACGCGACGCCGGCATCGGCTATCGGATAGCTGGGCAGTGCGCCGGCGCCGAGCAGTGGCAGCAGGCCCAGGTGGACGTTGCTTACCGAGGTGAAGGCGGCCACCTGTGCGCCTCCGTACATGACGGACAGCAGGTTCTCCAGCTCGCCGAGGTACGGCGGCCGTCCCCGGTTGCGCGACGTGGAGAAGTGCAGCCCGAAACGACCCATCGCCTCTGTTGCCGCCGCGATCAGGTCGGGGTGCGACTCCAGGCCGAGGTAGGAGCACGAGACGAATTCGACGGCGTCGCTGCCGTCGGCCAGCGTGACCTGCTTGCCGTCTCGTGCGGTGATGACATGTCCGGTCAGGCCTTCCGCGAAGGCGCGGTCAAGCGAGTCCGAGGTCTTGCTGACGCGGGACGCGACCCAGTTGGGTCTGCTCTTCGTTTGGATGTCGATGAGGTCGGTCATGTGATCTTCTCCTTTGTGAGGTCAGTGGTGATGGCGCGCAGTGCTTTTGCGCTGCGCTCGCGATAGGCGCCCCGGAAGGGGCCGAACACCCCGCTGAGACGGTCGAGCAGATCGCCGAACGCCGAGGCGTCACCGTTGTCGATGACATCCGACAGCTGCGACACTCCGCGCGAGAGCGCGCGGCGGGCCGCCGGGGCGTAGGGATTGGCCGCCTGGACGTCCCAATAGACCTCCGGTGCACCCGACGCGATACGCGCCAGCAGTGACAGCAGCGCCATATGCGGCGGCGGAGCGATCCGATCGAGATCTGCGATGTCGACGTTCAACTCGGTCAGGGCGGCGCCGAAGGCGATCACCGCGGCATGGGTAAGGGCCTGGGCAGCGGCCGCCAACCGGTCGTGCTCATCGGCGGTCACGGTCACCACGCGGGCACCCCATTGCTCGATCAGGTCGTGCAGTGCGCGCCCGCGCTGGCCGTCGCGCACGACCACCGAAGCCACCGGGTGGCCGGCAAAACCCAAGGAGGGCGCGAACATCGGGTTGAGGCTCAGCGCCTCGGCGTTTCCGGCGATCATGGCGGCGGCGTGCAGGGTGGGGACGACCGTCGACTTCACCGACAGCGTGTCGGCGATGAGGGCGCCGGGCCGCAGCATTCCGACGAGCCGGCCGATGGCGGCCAGGGCCACTGGCTCGGGCACGGACAGCAGGACGGCGTCGGCGGTTCGGACGACATTGGCCACCTCCGCGCCGGGATCGCTGATGTCGCCTCGTACGAAGCGGGTGACACGGTGGGCGGGCCCAGGGGTGGCGCGGTCGACGATGACGACGTCGTTGCCCGAGTCCTGCAGCTGCTGGGCGAAGAGTGAACCCACTGCTCCCGAGCCGCCGGCGATGAGCACGCGCCCGATGGTGCGGCTCATTTCTGGTCCTCCTGCCGGCCGGTCGCGGCCAGGGCGGTCATCACGGCCCGCGACTTGACGACGGTCTCGTCGAATTCCTCGTCGGGATCGGAGAGTGCAACGATGGCGCCACCGACTCCGAACGTCACCCGCCCGGCGTCGACCACCAGGGTTCGGATCACGATGGACAGGTCGCTGGCGCCGGAGAGTGAGAACCAGCCGAGTGCACCGGAATACACGCCGCGGGGGCCTTGTTCGAGGCGGTCGATGATCTCCATGGTGCGGACCTTGGGGGCACCCGTCATCGACCCGCCGGGGAACGCGGCGCGGATGCAGTCGACCGCCGAACGGCCCGGGGCGAGCGTCCCACGGATCGTGGAAACGAGCTGGTGCACCGGCGCGTAGGTCTCGACGTCGAACAGCTTCGGCACGTGGACCGAGCCCACCGAGCAGACCGTGTTGAGGTCGTTGCGCAGCAAGTCCACGATCATGAGGTTCTCCGCGCGGTCCTTTGGGTTTTCGCGCAACTCCTGCACCAGGGCACGATCCTCGGCGGCGTCGCGGCCGCGGGGCCGAGTGCCCTTGATCGGCTTCGCCTCGACGGCTCCATTCAGGTCGATCGAGAGGAACCGCTCGGGGGATGCGCTGAGCACGGCCACGTCACCGAAGTCGAGCAGGGCCCCGAACGGGACCGGACTCACCCGGCGAAGGTGGGCGAAGGTGGGCAACACGTCGATCTGGGTGTGGACGGTGACCATGTTGGTCATGCAGATCTCGTATGACTCACCGGCGTTGATCTCGTCGAAGCACGCGTCGATCCGCTTGAGATAGGCGGCCCGGTCGTGCCGGAGCTCGACGTTCATGCCGATATCGGTATCGGTCATGGCTGCTGACAACGTGAGGGCTGGTGCCGGACGGGTGGGAGCGGTGGGAAGAGCGTGCAGGGCTTTCGCGGTCGTCGTCAGCCAGGACTTGGCCTCCGCGGTCCCGGCAGCGTCGCCCGAGATGGACAGGGTGAGCAGATAGCTGGTCCGCGTCGCGTGGTCGAGGACGAGTGCTCGGTCGGCGAAGAGCAATGCGGCGTCGGGTGTGTCGGACTCATGCGCCGCGACGCCTCCGGTCTCCGCCTTCAGCTCGTAGCCCAGATAGCCGACGTAGCCGAGGTTGAACTCGAAGGGCAGGCCGTCGGGTGCCGGAACCTTCCGGGCGCGCAACTGGTCGTCCAGGTAATCGAAGAACTGTTGCCGAACCCGCTCGGCGGTGCCATCGGCCCGACGGACGACGACCTCGCGGTCAGCGACGCTGTAGGTGACGTGCTCGGCGAGCGGACCGTCGCCGTTCCCCATGATGGAGAAGCGCGCCAACCCGTCGACCACCGAGCTGCTGTCGAGCCAGAAGCCCTGCGTGCCAGAGGCGAACAGTGACCTGTAGGCCGCCAGCGCCTCGGGGTGGACATCGACGTGCTGCACGTGCAGGTCGTAGTGAGGACGCTGAGGCTCGGCGTCCGCCGTGGGGGTGACGGCGGACGCCGAGTGGTCAGCGGCGAGGGCGAAGAAGTTGGCCAGCAGCTCGTGGCCATAGGTGCTGCTGATCGATTCGGGATGAAACTGCAAACCCCACAGCGGAAGTCGACGGTGGCGCACACCCATCACGACGCCGTCGTCGGTCCAGGCCAGCTCCTCGAGGTCGTCGGGAAGCGAGGTGACGGCCAGCGAGTGGTAGCGCACGACCTCGAACGGTGAGGGGATGCCGGCGAAGAGGTCGACGCCGGTATGCGTTACGTCGGAGATGCGCCCGTGCATGGGTTCGGGAGCGTTGACGACCTCACCGCCGAAGAGGTGGCACAGGCCCTGGTGGCCAAGGCAGACACCGAGCACCGGCAGACCGCTGTCGAGGATCACGCGGGCGCTCACCCCGAAGTCGCGTTCCCGGTCGGGCCGACCCGGGCCGGGCGAGATGACGACGGCATCGAATTCGTCGAATCGCAGCTCGGCCCATGGGATGTCGTTGCGGACGACGGTTGGAGCTTGCCCGCACACTTCGCCGATCAGTTGGTAGAGGTTGTAGGTGAAGGAGTCGTAGTTGTCGACGAGTAGGACGCGCATCAGGCTGCGCTCCCGCCGAAGTCGGCGTCGATGATCAGATCCTCGATGCGGCAGGTCTCCGCGATGATCAGGTCGTACAGCCGCTTCATGAACGTCAGATCCAGGTCGACGGCCTCGGCGAACCGGGCCGCCCGCTGCTGCACCACACCGATTCGATGCGGCTGCATCATCGGCACCCCGTGCTCGCGCTTGTAGTGGGCGATGCTGCGGCACACGGCGACGCGCGCACCCAGTGCTGCAAGGAATTCCACGTCGATCCGATCCAGCTCGGCGCGCAACATTGCAAGAGTGTCTTGGTGTCTCATGACTCGATCTCCTTCCGAAGGCTTCCGTTAACCGCTGATTCCGTGCTGGTAAAGGACCGGCACCTTGCCCCGCCGGGTACGCGCGAACTGATCGATGCCCGCCCGGTGCACCTCGAAGTCCAGGCACCGCGGGCTCACGATTACCTCGCGGATTTCATGGGCATGGCGCAGGGCCGCGCGGACCGTGTCAGTCGTGATCCCGTCCGGGGTGGCCGCAGACAGGAGGAGGCGCACCCGATAGCGGTGGGCTTCCCACAGGACTTGGAACTGGCAGTCAGTAGGGCGGGACACGCCCAAGGTCGCCAGCGCAGCCAAGAGGTGGTCGCTGGAGAACGTGATGGTGTCGACCGTCATCGAGTTCGGCATGCGACCGAGAAGCAGGATCGATCGGGCGGCGCTGCCACAGCCGCAGGCGCCGGTCAGCATTTGGCCGCGGTCGCCGAGCCGGTAGCGAACGAGCGCCATCCCCGACGTCGTCAGGGGGGTGACGACGAGCTCGCCGGGTGTTCCGGGAGGCACCGGCCTGCCGGCCTCGTCGACGACCTCAAGGACGTTGGCGTCTTCGTGGAGGTGGTGCACCGCGCCCGTCTGGTGGCGGCACTGGTAGCCCAGAGGACCGGTCTCGGACGTCGAATAGGCCAGCGACCGCACGGTGAGATCCGGTGCGACCGAGCGCACCACGCGCTCGCGTTCGGCTCCCAGCGATTCGCCGATGAACAGGAAGTTCCGCAGGGGCAAGTCTGGGGCTCCGGCCACCAGCTCGGCCCCGTATGCCGGGGACGCCACCAACGTGTCGATCCCGTGCGCTTGGATGACTGCTGCGGCATCGGCGGTCGCGGTGTACTCGCCCATGGAGAAGGACAGCGCAGGCAGGGAGCGGGTGATGTCCTGGACGAACAGGAACGCTCCGTTTAGGTCCCCGGGGAACAGGCAATTGGCCACCCGGTTCGGCAGCGTCGCCAAGGCCGCGCGGACCCCGCGCACGCCTAGATGTCCAACCCGGTCGGTGAAATCCCATGAGTGATAGAGGACTTTCGGCCGAGTGGCGGTTCCGCTCGATCGCAGCACGAGCCCAGGGCTCTGGTCGAAGAGGAGTTCAGCCGAATGCGGTGGGCAACCCGCGGCCAGCTCCGCCGCCGAGAGAAGCGGCAGCGCGGCAAGGTCATCGACCGTGTCAACGGCCCCTAGCCCGGGGAAGCGCTGCCACACCTTGGTGGACTGGCGCGCGGCTGTCAGGGTGGCCCGCAGGTTGTGCTGTTGTGCGACGTCGATTTCGTCGCGGGAGAGAGAGTCGAGGTTGTCGGCGAGGCGGATACCTGCCACGTCGCGGAACCGTGGCACGCTGGCGCCGTTCGCCCGATGTTCCGGGGTCAGGACCGTGTGGTCTGCGTACGTGGTCATGACCCAAATGATCGTGATCAAGCCGTGCCTGCGTAATCGCCGGCGGTACCAGATTCCGCTGTCGATGGGAAAGGTTTTCCTACCCTTGAGGTAAGCACCGGGCTCGTTCGATGTGCTGTGTAGACCTCAGGTGTCGCAGAGTCGTCGACTGTTGGCTTCGGGAACTCATCGCAGTGGGGACGGGGCAGCGGTCAACGAGGCGTCGCATTGTCACGGAACCGTCAAACTCATGCGTTACACACGGGGATGTGACGGCACGGGCTGGATTTACCGCCGCAGATCAGCGACTTCTGTGGCATATGGGGAGATCGCCATACACACCGTCTCCCTGTCACGGCCTCCCATGAAGCTCCCTCGGCGACGGTGTGTCGGATCATCGTCATCGCGATGCCGTTGCGCAAGATGCGACAGAATCTTGGTTGGGCGGTCGGTTACAACGTCATCGCATTGCCCATCGCGGCAGGGGTTTTCGTACCGTCGCTCGGCTTGGTGCTACGACCGGAGATCGCTGCCCTGTCCATGTCGGGCTCCAGCTTCATCGTGGCGGTCAATGCGTTGATGCTGAAGCGCTTGAAGCTTCCCGTGGCGGCATCTGCGGATACGGGCACCAGGTCGTGAGGGCTGCCGGCTAGGCGGAGGTCGTCGCGGTCTCCAGTGAATCGATGGCGGCCTGCATCTTTCGCGTCACTTCATCGGCGATGTCACGTAGCGCCGGTTCCCCGGTCACCTCGACCAGAATCTGCGGGTTCATCGCCTCGATGATGACGGAGCTTTCGTCTGCGCGATCGACTCGGACAACGACGTTGCACGGCAGCAACAGGCCGATCTGGCGGTCCGCGTTCACCGCTCGGTGGGCCAAAGGCGGATTGCAGGCTCCCAGAATGAGGTACTCCTCCATGTCTTCGCCCAGCTTCGCCTTGAGCGTCGCCTTCATGTCGATCTCGGTGAGGACGCCGAATCCCTGCTCTGTCAGAGCTTCTCGCGTGCGCGCGACGGCATCGGCGAATGAAGTGTGCAGGGCTGTCGACAGTGCGATGGTCATGCCGGTCCTCTCGGTGGTTCTGGGCGGCCTACACAGCCAAGGCTGCGCTGCGGGCCTCCCGACGCCAAGGGCGGTTGTCGTTCTTTATCGAATCTTCACAGAACGACTAGTCGGGCCATACCGACGGCGCGAATGCTCGTAGACAGGTCGCAAAGGGCGTGCGTCGATCACGCACGCCGCGGCCGCGTCCACCGTGTAACCGAGGAAGGGACTTGTCGTGATGAAGAGGAAGACGATGGCCGTCGCTGCGGCCGCAGCGGCGGTACTGGTGACTGTCGGCGCGTGTAGCAATACCAGCACCACGCAGGGAGCTCCGTCGTCGTCGGTGTCCACGTCGTCGGCATCGGCCACCGAGGCGCACAATCAGGCCGACGCGATGTTCGCGCAGCACATGATCCCTCATCATCAGCAGGCCATCGAGATGAGCGACATGTTGTTGGGCAAGCAGGGTATCGACCCACGGGTGCTGGACCTGGCTAAGCAGATCAAGGCCGCACAGGCCCCCGAGATCGAACAGATGCAGACCTGGCTCACGCAGTGGGGCATGCCCACGATGCCGATGATGCCCGGCACGGACATGCCCGGCCACACTGGGATGCCCGGTGCAAGTGACTCGCCCAGTGAAACCGGTACGCCGAACCAGTCAATGATGCCGGGTATGAGTGGTATGCCGGGGATGGACGGCATGATGTCCGAGGAGGACATGACCGCGTTGCAGAATGCCCAGGTAGTGGCCGCTGCCAAGCTGTACCTGACCCAGATGGTCAAGCATCACCAGGGCGCAATCACCATGGCGCAGACCGAGATCAAGGACGGCCAATACCCCGACACCATCGCAATGGCGCGCTCGATCGTCACCAGCCAGCAGCAGGAGATCGACACCATGAACAAGATACTGGCCTCGTTGTAGAAGTCAGGCCATAGCAGTGTGCGTCGAGCGAGTCACGTTGCATGACAACGCTATCAAGCGCGCGCGGGCAATTCGATGCTGAAGGTGCTGCCCAGCCCCGGTCCGCGGCTGGCTACGGCGATGCGGCCGCCGTGGGCTTCGGTGAGGGCCTTGGCAATGGCCAACCCAATACCAGCACCGCCGTGGCTGCGGTCGCGGGCGACATCGGCGCGGTAGAAGCGTTCGAACACATGCGGGAGGTGCTCTGCAGCAATGCCCTCACCGCTGTCGCTCACCGAGATGATCACTTGGTGAGGCATCGCCGCCGCGGCGACCTCGACATGGCCGCGCGCGGAGGTGTGGCGGAGGGCGTTGTCGAGGAGGTTTCCGATCACCTGTGCCAGGCGCAGAGGATCCGCCCACACTTCGGGCATTGGGCTCGCGGCATCGAAGGTCAGCTCGACGTCCTTGTCTGCGTATCGGTCGGCTGCGGCAGACACGGTGTTAGCGATCGCGGCCCGGGGATCGGTCCACTGTGGTGTGTCCGCGCCAGGACCTTCCTCGGCTTGAGAAAGCGCGGCGAAGTCATCGGAGAAGCGCACCAGCCGACTGGCTTGATCGTTGAGCACCGCAACCGTCTCGGGGTCGAGGGTTTTCACTCCGTCCTCGACGGCCTCGATATAGGCCTTGAGCACCGAGACCGGTGTCCTGATCTCATGGGCGAGGTCACCGAAGATTTGGCGCCGGGTCGTCTCGACCGATTCGAGCCGCTCGGACATCCGATTGAATGCGCGGGACAGGTTCGCGAAGTCTTCACCCAAGCGCAGGGGCGACACGCGGATGTCATAGCGGCCGTCGGCGACCGCGGTAGCGGCGGAAGCGACTTCGGCGATCGAACGCTGCAGGCGGCGGCTCAAGTACCAGGTCACGAACAGTGCAGTCAATGCGGCCACCCCGATGGCGACCGCGATGGAGATGGCGGTGGCGTACCGGTAGGCCTGCTCGGCGTGGAACTGTTCATTGGATGAGTGGGGGAGCCCGGCTCGGTGCAAGTGTTCCCGGAACAGCGGTGGACCGACGATGACGGCGACGATCCAGGTGGTTACGCCGCCGGCCAGGAGCACCAGGGCTTGCGCCAGCAATAGCCGCGCCCCGACTCCACGACTGCGCGGCAACCTGGTTCGAATGCTCATGGCTGTCCTCCCTGGCCGCTTCCCATTCGGTATCCGACGCCGCGGACGGTGATTACGTAACGGGGATTAGCGGGGTCATCGGACAATTTGCGGCGCAGATGTCCGATGTGTACGTCGACGAGATGTTCGTTGCCGCCCCAGGAATCTCCCCAAACTGCTTCGAGGAGCTGGCGGCGGTTGAATACCACTGCCGGCCGCGACGACAACGCGGCCAGGATGTCGAACTCGGTGCGGGTCAGCAAGACTGGCTCGTCGGCGATGAAGACCTGTCGGCCCGCCACGTCGATGGACAACGACCCGAAGGCCCGCGGCGCGGGCTCGTCGACGACGGCCGTCGCGGCGGCATTCATCGGCGTTGCGACGGTGCGAGGCCGGCGCAGCATGGCCCGGATCCGAGCGACCAATTCACGGGGGCTGAACGGTTTGGTGACGTAGTCGTCGGCACCGACCGACAGGCCCACGATGGTGTCCAGTTCGGTATCGCGTGCGGTCAGCATCACCACGTAGGCATCGGAGAAAGTGCGCAGTTCGCGGCATACCTCCAAGCCGTCGATGCCCGGCAGTGCTAGGTCCAAGATGACCACGTCCGGATCGATCTCGCGGGCCTGCGCCAACGCGTCCGCCCCGCTGTGGGCGAGGCTCACATCGAAGTGCTCTCGTCTGAGATAGCTCGCCACGACTTCGGCCAACGGCACCTCGTCGTCGACCACCAGTGCTCGATAGCCCGCAGAAGGGGTGGGCGCGGGCTTGTCCATACCTTCATCGTGCCTTCCCGGGGGCGTTCGGGAGCCCGTGCCCCGGGGTCTTGAGCGAATCTTCATAGAACCATCGTCGTTTGGCTACTCGACTGCGCGAGTGTGGAATGCGGAGGAGCCGACCCGATGACGTGGTGCAGCGACGTCGGTTCTGGGGAGCCGCGGTTGCCGCGCTGGCGGCGCTGCTCGGGTCGAACAGACCGCGACACCGGCAGGCATCGAAATTCAGCGCGACGCTCGGTCACCCGGCCTCACCGACGCCGACTCCTTAGCAACGGCGAGACCGATGCGATGCCGATGAACGGTGGGAGCGTCGACGCGTCGTCACTGACAAGGCGCATCTTCGTTGCGGCCACAGTCGGCGCGCGGCCCCACACTGGGCGACCGGGCCGAGGTCATGGTGTGGCGTGGGCTCTGCGGTACTCGTCGCCCGCTGGCGGCGCTGTCGCCGTGTGGACGTCTTCCGCCTGCTCATGGGGGGCACTGCCGTTGAACCGGCGTAGGCGCAAGCTGTTGCTGACCACGAAGACCGAGCTGAATGCCATTGCCGCACCGGCGATCAGCGGATTGAGTAGGCCCAGTGCCGCCAAGGGAAGGGCCGCGACGTTGTAGGCGAAGGCCCAGAACAGGTTTCCCTTGATGGTTTTGAGCGTCGACCTAGCCAGTCGAATGGCGTCGGCGGCCGCGCGCAAGTCACCGCGTACCAGCGTCAGATCGGATGCTTCGATCGCGACGTCGGAGCCGGTGCCCATCGCCAGGCCCAGATCGGCTTGCACCAGTGCGGCGGCATCGTTGACGCCGTCCCCGACCATGGCGACGGTCCGCCCCTGCGCTTGCAGGCTCTTGATGGTGGTGACCTTGTCGGCAGGGAGAACCTCGGCGATCACGTCGTCGGGTTCGATACCGACCTCGGCGGCTACGGCGAGGGCAGCGCGGCGATTGTCGCCCGTCAGTAGAAACGGACGCAGGCCAAGCTTGCGGAACTGGCCGATGGCGTCCGCTGAGGTGCGCTTCACCGTGTCGGCGACGACGATGACACCGCGCACCGACCCGTCCCAGGCCACCCAGACCGGGGTGTGGCCCTGTGACTCGGCATGCCCGGCGGCGGAGGTGAGGTCGGCGGGTCCTTCCAGCGACCAGTCGTCGGTAAGCCAGCTGAGCCGTCCAACCAGGACTGCATGGCCGGCGACGACGCCGCTGACGCCGTAGCCGTTGTGGTTCGAGAAGTCGTCGACCGCCGGCAACGCCCCGCCGGCGAAGGCCGCCGCGGCGATGGCCTCCGCGATTGGGTGTTGAGACGCGTGCTCCAAGGCGCCCGCGAACTCGAGGACCTCATCGGCGTTCTGGCCTGCGCCTGGGTGCACCCCGACCAGACTCATGCGGCCAGTGGTGACCGTGCCGGTCTTGTCGAGCACGATGGTGTCGACGCGCCGGGTGGACTCGAGCACCTGCGGCCCCTTGATCAGGATGCCCAGTTGGGCACCGCGCCCGGTGCCGACCATGAGTGCGGTGGGGGTGGCCAACCCGAGCGCGCAGGGGCAGGCGATGATCAACACGGCGACGGCGGCGGTGAACGCGACTGTCGCCGAATGGCCGGTGAGCAGCCAGGCAGCCAGTGTTGCCACCGACAGCGCCAGGACGATGGGCACGAAGACCGCCGATACTCGGTCGGCCAGACGCTGTACCGATGCCTTGCCGTTCTGGGCTTCTTCGACCAGGCGAGCCATCTGCGCTAGCTGGGTGTCGGCACCGATTCGGTTGGCGCGGACCAGTAATCGCCCACCGGCGTTGACGGTCGCACCGGTGACACGATCTCCCGGGCGGACCTCGACGGGCACCGATTCTCCGGTGAGCATCGACGCGTCGACCGCTGACGCGCCCTCAGTCACGACTCCGTCGGTGGCGATCTTTTCCCCCGGGCGCACCACGAATACGTCTCCGACGCTGAGTTGCGCTGTCGGAATGCGGATTTCGACGCCGTTGCGCACGACGGCGACATCTTTGGCGCCCATGTCGAGCAGGGCCCGCAGGGCGGCCCCGGATCGTGTCTTGGCGCGCGCTTCGAAGTATCGGCCGGCCAGAATGAACACCGTCACCGCAGCGGCGACTTCGAGGTAGATGTGCTCGATCCCGGATTCCGCGTCGGGCAGCAGGCTGAAGGTCATCCGCATCCCTGGCATGCCGGCATGCCCGAGGAACAACGCCCACAATGACCACAGGTAGGCCGCGCCGACACCCAAGGAGATCAGGGTGTCCATCGTGGCGGCGCGATGGCGGGCATTGGCCCAGGCTGCGCGGTGAAAAGGCAGCGCACCCCACACCACGACGGGAGACGCCAAGGTCAACGCAAGCCATTGCCAGTTGGTGAACTGCAGCATGGGGATCATCGACATCGCGATCACGGGCACCGTCAGAACGAGGGAGATCAGCAATCGGCTCCGCAAGGAGTCGGCCTCGCCCGCTGCCGGGCCGGAATCCGCGGCTTGGGCGGCGTCATCCGGCACCGGGGGCGCGGTTGCGGTGTACCCGGTCGCTTCCACCGCGGCGATCAACACCGCCGGATCGACGGAGTTGGGATAGAGCACCTTGGCCTTCTCGGTTGCATAGTTGACGCTGGCCTCGACCCCATCAATCTTGTTCAGCTTCTTCTCGATTCGGGCCGCACACGATGCACAGGTCATTCCACCGATCGACAACTCGACGCTGTGGGGCTGATCGACACCGACGGCGTGATCCGGGAGGCTCATGCTTTGTCCTTCGAAAACGGGGCTCGTGTAACGTCGAGCCGCTGGTGCGGTTGATTGGTGGACAGGCGGTAGTCGCCGGCCTCGTCGAGTGCGGCGGCGACCTGCTCCGCGATCAGTGGTGCGTCGCTGGAGATCGTCACGGTGGATGTGCCTTCGGCAACCAGATCGACCTGAACGTCGGTGACGCCGGCGAGTGCGCCGAGTTCTGTGGTCACCGCAGCGACGCAGTGACTGCAAGTCATGCCGGTGACGGCGTAGGACTTGGTGGTCGTGTTCATCGCGGTCTCCTTGAGCGTGGCCGTTGGGTATGTGTCAGAGGACCTCGGTACGCAGCATGTGCAGCCCGACGAGGTCGACGGAATCAGAGGCAGAAAAGCGTTGTGCTGTTGGGTCATTTCTGGCTACTTTCACCTGCGGGATGAAGGTCGGATGTGCGCTCAGGAGCGGACGAGACGCGCGATTGCCGCCGAAGCCTCATCGATCTTCTGGTCGGCCATCTCGCCACCCTGGTGGATTGCGTCACGGACGCAATGGGACAGATGTTCGTCGAGAAGCGACAACGCCACCGACTCCAGCGCTTTGGTTGCCGCCGAAATCTGGGTGAGCACGTCAATGCAGTAGGCGTCCTCATCGACCATTCGTGCCAGACCGCGGACCTGCCCCTCAATCCTGCGCAGTCGCTTGAGATGTGCGTCTTTCGAGTCTGCGTACCCGGGCGCCGTCGTGTCCATGGACCTCTCCTTCCGTAATACCCCCTCGGGGTGTAACTGCAATATACCCCTGAGGGGTATAGATCTGTCAAGCCGATGTGACTCGGGGTGTGACGGGTGCGTCTCGGTCGAGTTGAGATGTGATGACGCACGAATACTGGCCGGGCCGGTGCTGTCATCATCAGCGGGCGGTCAGTGCGCAGGCCAAGTCATCCACTTCGTCGGCTCTGCCCGCCTCCGCGGCAGCGAACGTGATCGCCATGGCCGTCACGGTGCGAAAGCCGCGTACTCGCTACACCGTCGGCCGCGAAGCTGCGCTCGTGCGCCTGGTGCAGTTCCTGCCCGACCGCACCGTCGATCGCATCCTCGCTGCCGCACTGCGTCCCCACTATCCGAAGAACGTGCAACACCACATCATTGCCACCGCTGCACGTTGACACCGTTTCGGGATCGGGATGGGCCCAGGACCGCGGCTGGGATCACGGACCCGGCGGCCCGGGGCGGAACGGGGGAGGGCCGAACTGGGGGCCCACCGCCGCCCACGCCACCCAACTACGGGGACGGCGGGTACAACGACTACGACGGCGGTGGCTGCGTCATCGGCCCGTTCGGGCTGCGCTCGAGCGCATCTCGGCGTGCCCGCCTGCCGGATTCCTCAGACCGTCCGATCGAGCGTGTCGGCGCCGTCGTAGGTGTCGTCGACGAGGACGACGTCGCGGCCGGGCTCGTCGATCATCGACGCCGCGATGGACGAGCGGTAGCCCGAGCCGCAGTGCACCCATACTTCTCCGGTGGGCACTTCGGCTGTGCGATCCAGCAATTCGTGAAGGGGGATGTGGATCGCGCCCGTGATGTGGCTCTCGGCGTACTCACCCTGTTGGCGAACGTCGAGAACTGTGAGCCCGCGCTCGTTCATCGCCTCGGCGAGTTCGCCGAAGTCCGCAACTCGATACGACCTCGGAGGCGTGCCGCCAGAGAGCTTCGCGATGTCTCCGACGGATGAACCGGTGACGTTGTCGACCCCAATTCGGACGAGTTCCCTTCGGGCATCGGCGATCTGCGCGTCGTCATCACCAATGAGCGTCAATGGTGCGCCCCACCGGTAGAGCCATCCGAGGTAGGTGACGAATGAGTTGGACAACTCGAATGCGTACGTACCGTCGAGGTGTCCCGCGGCGAACGCCGTGCGGTTGCGCAGGTCGACGACCCATTCGCCGACCTCGATGCGGCGGCGTAGCTCGGTGGGATCGACGGGTTCGGGGGTGGACAGGTCCACGGGTTCGGGACCGGCCGCGTTGATGACGCCCATGTGGGCGTAGTAGGCGGGGTAGGCGGACAGGCCGGCGATGAGTTGGTCGACGTAGGCCTGCTCGTCCTGGGTGAGGGCCGGATTGTGTTGGCGCTCATCGGCGATGGTGGAGGAATCGCCGTTGCTGGGGGTGGCCGAGCAGAAGCTCCCGAACCCGTGGGTGGGGTACACCTCGACACCGTCGGGCAATTCGTCGGCGAGACGCCGGACCGAGTGGAACTGAGCGTGCGTCAGCTCGGAGGTGTGCTCGGGCCCGAGGAGGTCGGTGCGCCCCGTCGTGCCGTGCAACATCGATCCTCCGGTGAACACCGCGACGCTCACACCGTTCGGATCGCTAAGCACGTAGCTGATGTGGTGGTGGGTGTGGCCGGGCGTGTGCATGGCCTTGAGTTGAATTGGACCGGCGTCGATGACGTCACCGTCGCCGATCGCGCGCCGTTCGTAGTCGACGTCGTCTCCGGCGGGGACCACGTACTCGGCGTCGGCGACGCGGGCGAGCTCCAGTCCGCCGGTGACATAATCGTTGTGGATGTGGGTCTCCAGCACGTGGGTTATTCGCACGCCGTGCTCGGACGCGAGCCTGAGCACTCGGTCGATGTCACGCTGCGGGTCGATGACGACGGCCACATCGTCGTCGCTGACCAGGTAGCTGCGGTCACCGAGGCCGGAGGTTTCGATGATGGACACGATCATGATGGAGATTCCCCTTCAGTTGTGCGGCAACGCGATTCGTTCCGTGCGTGCAGGAGTAGGAGCCGCTAAGGCGGCAGGATGGTGTCGACGAGGACGTAGGCGTCGACGGTGAACACAGGTAGGCGGACCGCGCTGTAGCGCCACGGCACCTGGCTTGCGCGCACCTTGGGGATCGCTCGATTGACGTCCAGGTGGATCACGTAGACCAACGCGGGCTCGGCCAGGATGGAGCCGCCGCCCCCGAGTAGGCCCAGCAGGATGCCGATGACCCCGCCCAGGGCCAAACGAGTGATTGTCGTCATATGACAATTTCCCCACGCCCGCAAAGTTCAAGTCTTCGTAAACCGTGCTAGAGCCAAAGGGCCGGACGCGGCGCCCAGTTCGCCTGCGGCCCTGCGACATTCAACGGCAGTGTGAACCCACGTGGCTTCCCGATTGCGGTCCCTACCTCCAAGTCGGCTTCTGCTGGCGCGTGATCGACGGGGCGTCGTCGATCGAGGCATGCTGTGTGGTGGCGAGCGTCATGGCGTTCCCTCCGTAGTTCAGGCGAGCGCGAGGAAGAGTTTTTTCAGCTCGGCCTCGCTCATTGGTTCAGCGTCTCCGGCGTTTCGCCGGCCAGGCACTGCCGAAGCCCCGTCGCGACGATCTTGAATCCAGCCTTGTCAAGCGCACGGGATACCGCCGCCAGATGTATGACGACGTCGTTGCCAGTCGCGCCCCTGCTCGATCATCGAGACGCCCGCGAGCTGCCCGTGGGCACGCCGTGGCCGGTTGAGCACCACGTTGACGGCTTCTTCGTCTCCGACCATTCGTGCGCTCCTCGCTTTGCCAGTGGGGGTATGCCCCCGTCTTCCACGGTACCCCAGGGGGTATCCGTTGTCGAGTGAGTGGGCGTGCGGCAAGAACATGTCGACGGACCTCCCGCAGTCGGTGCCTCCAGGGCAGCGACTCAACCTCACCCAGACTGCGGCAGCGTTGCCATCAGCGCGTGCAGCCCGTACTCGAAGACCGCGTCGTAGTCGGTGGGGGCCTGGAGGGCTTCGACGAGTGCCTGATCGGGCCAGGCGTCGGCCCAGAGCGAGGGGTCCTCCTCGTCGTGCTTGGCCCCGCGCACCGCGGAGAACTGCATGACCGCCGACGAGATGACGTGCACCTGGACGGCCCGCAGGATGAGTGCAGCGTCGGTTCCGGTCACGCCGATCTGCGCCAATTGTGCTGCCAGGGCTTGCTGAATCGGCAGGAACAGTTGCGGCGTTCGGTCGCGCTCGTGGGCGATGCCGAGCAGATGCTGCCGCTCGATCAGCACCCGGCGTTGCGCACGAGCTAGTGACGCAATGCGTTCGACGGGGGAGTCACCGTCGACGGGGAGATTCGCCAACTCGCCGAGGAGGCGCTCGACCAGGTTGTCCAGGAGTTGGTCGCGACCGCCGACGTGCCAGTAGATGGAGGTCACCGCGACACCGAGTTGGTCGGCGAGGTTGCGCATGGTGAGTGCCTTGACCCCGTCGAGTTCGATCAGCCGGGCGGCGGTTTCGAGAACCGCCTCGGCCGTGACTCCACGATCTCCGGGGGAGTTGCGAGGCAGTGGCGCCATCGCTCTCACCTCCGGTCGGTCGATCCTCTTTCGCGCCTGTAACGGTATTACATTGGCGGTTGTAACGGTGTTACATTCTCGACGACGATCCGGGCAGCTGCGCGCGAGGAGGAAGACGTGTTCGACCTGAAGATCACCGGCGGGACCGTGGTGGACGGCACTGGCGCTGACCGATTCACCGCGGACGTGGGAGTCAAGGACGGCAAGATCGTCGAGATCCGCCGCCGCGGTCCAGGCGACGCCCCGCTGGAGGGCGACGCGACCGAGACGATCGATGCCACGGGCAAGATCGTCGCGCCGGGTTTCGTCGACATCCACACCCACTACGACGGTCAGGTCAGCTGGGACAGCGTGCTCGAACCGTCCAGCAATCACGGTGTGACGACGGTCGTCGCGGGCAACTGTGGCGTCGGGTTCGCCCCGGTGCGGCCCGGCAGCGAGGAGTGGTTGATCGCGCTGATGGAGGGTGTCGAGGACATTCCGGGCACGGCGCTGACCGAGGGCATCACGTGGGGGTGGGAGAGCTACGCCGAGTACCTCGACGTGATCGGCACGCGTGAACTGGCCGTCGACTTCGGCAGCCAGATCGCGCACGGCACGGTTCGCGCATACGCGATGGGTGAGCGCGGCGCGCGCAACGAGGCGGCCACCCCGGAGGACATCGCTGCAATGAGCCGGCTGGTCCGGGAGGCCGTCGAGGCTGGCGCACTTGGCTTTTCGTCATCGCGCACCATTGCCCACCGCGCGATGGACGGTGAACCCGTCCCGGGGACGTATGCCGCCGAGGATGAACTGTTCGCCCTCGGCCGCGCCATGGCGGCGGGTGGGGCCAGTGTCTTCGAGCTCGCCCCGCAGGGCGCGGCGGGTGAGGACATCGTGGCCCCCAAGAAGGAATTGGAGTGGATGCAGCGGCTCGGCGCCGAGATCGACTGCGCCCTCAGCTTTGCGCTGATCCAGGTCGACGCCGCCCCGGATCTGTGGCGTGAGCAGCTCGACATCTCGGCCGCCGCCCACGATGCCGGTAGCCGACTGCACCCGCAGATCGCGGCGCGCCCCTTCGGCATGCTGCTCGGGTTTCCCGGCCATCACGCCTTCACCCACCGACCGACCTATCGGCGGCTGAAGGCCGAGTGCTCCCGTGAGGAACTCGCCGCCCGGCTCGCCGAACCCGCAGTGCGGGCAGCCATCCTGGCCGAGGACGATCTACCGATCGATCCCAACAAGCTGTTCGACGGCATGTTCGCCCTGGCCCAGTACGGCAGCGAACGGCTGTACTACCTCGGCCAGCCGCCCGACTACGAACCCACCGCCGATCAGACGGTCGCCGCGATCGCGCGCGAGCGGGGGGAGGACATGCTGGCCACGATGTACGACCTGATGCTCGAGGCCGATGCGGGCAACATGCTGATGTACCCGATGTTCAACTACTCCAACGGAAATCACGACGCCATCCGCGAGATGATCACCCACCCCGCGGGCGTCGTGGGACTCTCCGACGGCGGTGCGCACTGCAGCATGATCTGTGACGCGTCCTATCCCACGTTCCTGCTGACGCACTGGGCGAGGGATCGTCACCGCGGCGCTCAGCTGTCGCTGGAGTACGTCATCCGCAAGCAGGCGCACGACACCGCGCAGCTGTTCGGTCTCACCGATCGCGGCGTCATCGGCGTGGGCAAGAAGGCCGACATGAACGTCATCGACATGGACGCGTTGACGCTGCACGCCCCGCGGATGGCCTACGACCTGCCGGCGGGTGGGCACCGGTTGGTCCAGGGTGCGTCGGGCTACGACGCCACCGTCGTCAGCGGAGTCGTCACGCGCCGCGCTGGCGCCGACACGGGTGCACGCCCCGGTCGGCTGGTGCGCGGAGCCCGCTGAGTGGCCTTTCGATACGACCCGCGGCATCGGCCCACGCAGCCCGTCCTGCCACCGCCGGACGCCTTCACGATCGAGAAGGCCGTTGTCGCCGAGGGTGTTTCGCTGTCCTATGTTCGGGAGGGTGTCGGCGGGGTACCGCTGTTGCTGATCCACGGCTACCCGGAGACCAAGCGGATCTGGTGGCGTAACGTCGAGGTGCTGGCGGCATCGGGCTTCGAGGTCATTGCACCCGACCTGCGGGGCTTCGGGGACAGCGATCTTCCGCCCGACGATCAGCACGACATCGTCACCTACTCACGCGACCTTCACGCGTTGGTCCACGACCACCTGGGTCATGCGTCGTGCGTGATCGCGGCGAGCGACGTAGGCGGCGTCGTCGCCACCGACCTCATCCACCGTTACCCCGGCTTCGTGGACGGGTTCTGCGTGTTCAACACCGTGCCGCCGATGGGCGTCGACTATTCGGGAATCACGTTCGATGACATCGCTACTGGGGCGGCCGGCTCCGATCCGACGGGGGACTACCGGTGGATGCAGGGAGCGTTTCCCGACGAGCTGGCCGCGATGCTGGGTTCGGAGCAGGCCCGTCGACAGTGGGTCGCCTCGATGTACACCAGCCGGCTCTGGGCCTCGCGATTTGCCTTCGAGCAGGCGGACGTCGACTTCATGACCGAACCGTTCTCCGACGAAGCACGGTTGCGCGCAGGCTGGGCGACCTATCAGCTGGCCTACGACCGGGCGATGCCCGAATTCCCCCTGATGGACGCCGTCGACGTCCGGACCCTGATCCTGTATGGGCCCGACGACCACGCCATCGGTGAAGACTTCGTCCCCCGGTGTGAGCGGGCGTTCCGCAATCGCATTGGGCCACTGGTAGTTCCGGGTGCAGGCCATTTCCTGCAGTGGGAGCGTGCGGACGTCTTCAACCAGTTGATGCCCGCGGTGTTCGGCCGCGTGTCCGCACCAGCCCAGCCATGACCGAACGCACCCGAGAGGACCGCAATGCCCGAGCCCTTCCCCATCGCGATCGCTCAGTCGCAGCTCGACGATCTGCAACGCCGCCTCGATACCGCCCGCTGGCCGGCGGAGATCGACGGGGCGGGCGGGGACTACGGGACGGATCAGAGCTTCCTGCGCGCGGTCGTCGAGCGATGGACGGGTGGGTATGACTGGCGGCGCACCGAAGACGAACTGAACGGGTGGGGTTCGTTCACCGCCATCGCCGCTGGACAGCGCGTCCATCTGCTGCATGCGCGATCGGCGGACCCCGGAGCCATCCCGTTGGTCCTCACCCACGGCTGGCCCGGATCCATCGTCGAGTTCCTGGACGCGTTGCCGATGCTGCGGGACCGCTTCCACGTCGTGGTCGTATCGATGCCTGGCTACGGGTTCTCGGGGCCCACCAGCGAGCGGGGGGTCGACGTCGTGAAGGTCGCCGCCGCCGTCGCCGACGTGATGGCCCAGCTCGGCTACGACCGGTATGTAGCCCAGGGCGGCGACTGGGGCGCGCTCGTCACCCGGTACCTCGGTGAGCACTTCACCCCCAATGTCGTTGCCATCCATACCAATATGCTGTTCGCCCTACCCGCTGAAGGCGCGCCCGATGTGATGGACGGCGTCACCGAGGACGAAATCGCGGCGATGGTCCGGACTTCCGGCCAGGTGGCCAATGGCACCGCGTACATGGACGTGCAGTCGACGCGTCCGCATTCGGTGGGTTACGGACTGGACGACTCTCCCCTCGGGCTGGCCGGTTGGATCCTCGAGAAGTTCGACGCATGGTGCGACACCCGCGACGGTATGCCGGTGAGCACCGACCGCCTGATCGACAACCTCATGCTCTACTGGCTCACGTGCACGGCGACGTCGGCAGCGCGCCTCTACTGCGAATCGGCGCGCACGGGGACCGGCGCGCTGAGCCCGTGGCAGGGCCGCGTCGCCGTCCCGACCGGTTATGCCGTGTACCCGTGCGAGATCCTGCAGACGCCGCGGGTCTGGGCCGAGAAGCACTACAACCTGGTGCATTACACGCATCAGGAGCGTGGTGGGCACTTCGCCGCCTTCGAGCAACCGCGGCTGTTCGCTGCCGACGTGAACGCCTACGGTGCGCGTCTGCGAGAGCTGGGTCTCTTCTAACCGCACCCGTCAGGGCTGAATGTTCTCCGGCGACTGTTCCCCATGCTCGGGCCCGTGATCCCGGCATAGGCGAGGGCCTCACCGACGGCGTTCACCACTCCGAGTTGTCGGCGAGGATGAGGTCGCTCAGCGCAAACGCCGGCAAGCCGAGAGCTGCTGACAGTTGCGTGGCGTAGTGCCGGGCGATGTGACGGCCCTGCCTCGCTTCGTCGAAGCTTCCGATGAGGTCGACGGCCGTGCGGCAACCGAACGTGTCGGAGGTGGCGGCTACGGCGACCAGGGACACTCCCACCGGTTTGGGCAGGGTCGCAATGGCTGCTCGCACGTCGTGTTCGGTTGCCGCCCAATCGACGTACACGGAGACGAATGCGTTCATGATCACCATCATTGCGACGGTCTGCCCGGTCGCGCCACCCTGCACCAGAACGTTCCCGACCGTTCATCCGGGCGCCACGTCGTCCCGTCAGTCGACGCGGATCAGCTTCATCTCGGTCAGACGCTCCGGGAGTGAGTCGATCACCGCGGCGAGCTCATCCCGGCGATCGGCGTCACCGATGATGGTCGTCAGCGCCTCCAGCAGTGCCGTGCGATCGCGGGTGCCGTCGAGCAGTGGCAGCAGCTGGCGGTCCACCGGTGACAGCAGAAGTGCCTCGTGCCACAGGTTGTAGATCGATGCCTCGTCGTGCTCGCGGGTCAGTTCCGCCAGCCGTCGGATCGATGTCTCCAGGCGCAGGGACCCGGTCGAGCACCGTTGCGGCGAAACTGGCTCTAGTCGGTAGCGCGCCTGACCCTGTGCGATGAGCACCCCGATCAGGTTGTCGACGTGGCCCGGGAGTTCAGCGCTCGGGTCCAGTCCTGCCGCCACGAGCCGGGCCCGTACCTCCTCAATCAACTCGTCGCGGGACTGCGTCCAGGGCCAGCGCGCATTCAGCGCTTCCAGCGTGGCCTTCAGGCCGGGATCGTTGGTGAACAGCGTCGCGCCGTCGGCAACTTCGTATTCTTGGCGTGATTGGTCGATCCGGGTCAGCCCGTCGACCGGCGGAGTCCAGGCGGCCAGGTGCAGTCCATCGAACCGGCTGGGATGCAGGTCGTAACGGATCTGCGGTGCGCGTTCGGCATGGATCAGCAACGATTCGCGGAACGTGCGGTTGGTCACGAAGTCGAGGTACTGCTCGACGAGTACCTGTACGCCGGAACATTTTTGGGCCAGGTATTCGGCGACCTGCGGCCCGTGGTTGGCCGGGAACATCGTCTCAGGACGGGCTTCGGCCAGGTAGGTCAGACCATGCCCGCCGGCCCGCCCGACCATCTCGTAGAAATAGCATGGCGCATTGAACGACTCCAGTTCGTCGTGCAGCAGGTAGGAGTCGCCGAAGCCCTCGTCACGAGCCCGGAATTCGGCCAAAACCCTTGCCAGCACACCGTCCTGCGGAGCTACGTCCTCAAGGAAGTCGACGATGCCGCGCGCCTCGCGCACCTTGTCTTGCGGGGTGGCACTGGCGCCGCTGGCAAGCATCATGGCATCGCGCATCACCTCCTTGGCCTTCCAGCCGGGATAGGTGTTGTAGCTGACGTAGGCAATCCCGTCGGGCGCGAGCAGACGGCGGATCGCCGACAGGATGGCGTCCTGCACGTTCGGCGGGACCCAGCTGTACACGCCGTGGGCGATGATGTAGTCGAACTGCCCCCAGGAGGTCGAGTCGACCTGCGCGATGTCGCCGGCGACGAACTGCACGTTGTCGAGCCCCATGGCTTGGGCGCGGCTGCGCCCCTGGTCGACCTGTACCTGTGACAGGTCGATGCCGACCGCCTGCGCGCCGGGGTGCGTCGCGGCGAAGGGAATGAGGTTTCCGCCTGTGGCACAACCGATCTCGAGAACACGCGCTCCCGACGCTACCGGGGTTCGCAGTCCGAAGACGTGGCCGATCGCCGCGAGCTGGCCCGGCGCAGATTGCGGGAACGCGTCCGAGTTGTATGGCGTGAGGTCGTAGTCGGCGCGCAGCCGGTCCACCGACTCGTCCGCCCGCCCCGTGCCGCGCGTCTGGCCGACCGGATTGTTCATGTCCACTCCCGTGACTGTGTGCGACGCGGCCTGGCGATCCCGGTCGGCCGAGCGTTACGGTCCGACGCCTCAGCAGCCCACGCGTTCGGTCGTGAGCGCGTCGGGGAACTGGCGATGAAGCCCGTCGATGAGCCGGCGAGCCTCGTGCAACTCCCGGCGCAGCGATGATGACTGCCGACGTTGCAACATCGCCCCGCGCGCAGATGTACGACGACGACAGTTCTCGACGGCGTCGAGCTTTTGCGAGATGCTGAGGGCGTGTTGACGCAACTCGCGCAAGAGCTCTCGCGCCTGCGCCGTGCTGTGGTCATCAACCATTCCGTGATCGTCTCATCAATTCCTAATGTTGGCGCGGCGAACGCGTTTCCCTTAAGACATGGCGCAATTTCCCGGCGAAGTTGACGTCCGGATGAATGGAGAGCAAATTGAGGGGGTGATCGAGTCGAGCGAACGGACGGTCATCGACCAAGTGGTCGACAGACTGGTGCAGAAATACCCCAGCGTCCCGGGGGAGCAGGTGGCCGACGTCGTCAACGGCTGTTACGCCCGTTTCGATCGGCGCCCCATCCGGGATTTCATCCCGCTCTTCGTGGAGCGTGGTGCGCGAACCCAACTTGGCTTGCTGAGCGGCTAGCGGCGGTCGGTCGGCGGGCCGGCGAACCGGCCGTCGAGCTTCGCCAAGAGGCCGTCGACGTAGCGCAACTCGGCTTCCAGGGATTGAACCTGCGAGCGCAGGTGCGCCACGCCGGAGATCGTCCCCATCTCGAGTCGGCGCCCGAGTTGGTCCCGGTGCTTGGCCACGTGATCGACGATGCGTTCCCGCTCCTCGAACAATGTCTTGCGAAAGTGGTCCGCCTGGAGGGCGTCGCCGGGCCCCACGGAGCTGGTTCCGTGCAGGTCGGCGGCAGTCATCGGAGCACCCTATACCGAGCGGAGCTCTTCGATGCGCCAAAACGGTAACTCCGATCCGCCATCGCGGCCAAGGACCGACCGGAGCGCTTCAGACCGGGGAGAGCTGTCGGCTATCGGTGTCACCGGAGCCAAAGGGCTTGGGAACCGGACGGTTTCGCACCCGAAGGGGCCACCACAACCAGCGCCCGAGCAGCGCGGCGATCGACGGGGTCATGAACGACCGCACGATCACCGTGTCGAAGAGCATGCCGAGCGCGATCGTCGTGCCGATCTGACCGAGGATGCGCAGATCGGCGAACACGAACGAGACCATGGTCGCGGCGAACACCAGACCGGCGGCGGTGAACCACCGCGCCAGGAACCCGCCATCGCCCGGATGATGCCCGTGTCGACGCCGGCGTCGAGCTCCTCCTTGAACCGCGAGATCAACAGCAGGTTGTAGTCCGAGCCCACCGCCAACAGGAGAATTGCGGCTAACGCCAACATGATCCAGTACAGCGGGATGCCGAGGAGGTCCTGCCAGATCAGCGCCGACAGCCCGAAGGAAGCACCCAGCGACACAGACGGTGCCGACGAGGACGAACGCGGCCACCAGCGAGTTAAATCTTGGATCCCGCCAACGGCGTTCCCTTGACGGCCTCCTGGGCTGAGTGCCGTGGGTGGCGATCATGCGCGCGGCGTGGCCGTCGGGGAGAGGAACAGCTTCAGCCCGCGCAGGAACTCCGGGTTGGTGAACGCCTCCGGCGGCAGGTAGAAGGAGTCATCGGTCTTCGACGCGTCATAGGCCTGGCCCAGCGCGGTGGCGTTCTGCAGCGTCGCTGCCGCCTGGTCGTCGATGCCGGAAGGTGTCGGCGTAGTTGATCATCGTCAGGTGGGTCCCCAACGGTCGCGTGATCGACTGCACCTGGGCGATGCCGTCGGTGTGGAAGACGGCCTTGGCAACCCGCTCGAGCAAGATCATGTCGGTCGGATCCCGAAGGTGGTGGTCGGTCTCGATCATCAGCAGTTCGGGATTCAGGCGAGCTTGCGAGAAGTGGCGCTCGGCCGCGGCGTAGCCGACGTTGGCCGGCGCGGTGGCAGGGATGTAGGGGCGGGCGTCGTAACGTGCCGATGCAACGCCGGCGCCGAGGTCAGCGCGGCCGGCCTCCTGCGCTCCGCCCGGTGGCTACCGCCCGTGGTGGTACGGAATGCGGCCCGTCGCTCGCGTATTTGCGGGTGCATTTAGTGACAGATCACGATTAGATCTCGGAAAGATTGCTATTCATGTCCCGTCTTCTAATAAAGTGCTCTCGTGGGCAGGCACGAGATGGCGAGGAGTCGGCGGCGCAGACCGCCGATTCTGCTGGTCGGAGTCGTCGCCTCGCTCGCCGTTCTCACCGCTGCGGCGACCGGCGCCGAACCGCCGGCCGCCAAGGTCGAGGCGAAACCCGTCGTGGCGAGCGCGCCGCCGTGCTGCCTCGAGGTCGTCTCGGTGTCGGACGCCGGTTACTCGGCGGGCTCGGGTGCGGCACTCTTTGCCTCCGCCGCGCCGGCCCAGGTGGGGGCGCCCGCGGTGCCGGCCGCGGCCTCTCGGTGGCGCGTCATCGACATGCATCGCATCCTGCCCGCGGGCATCGCCCCCGAGCGCGGCCTGCAGGTGAAGACGATCTTCCTCTCCCGCAGCATCAGCATCGTCTTTCCCGGCATCCACGAGATCGGCGGCGTGCGGCCCGATGCCCTGCGGTGGCATCCCGACGGCTTGGCGCTGGACGTGATGATCCCGAACCCCGGCTCTGCCGAGGGCATCGCGCTGGGGAACCGCATCGTGGCGTACGCGCTGGAGAACGCGGCGAGGTTCGGGTTGCAGGACGCGATCTGGCGCGGTGTCTACTACACGCCGAGTGGTTCGCGTAACACGGGAGCCGGCCACTACGACCACGTCCATCTCACGACGACCGGTGGGGGATATCCCAGCGGGCGCGAGATCTACTACCGGTGAGACCGGATAGCGGCGGTTAGGCGACGACGGTCTCCGGCAGCCGCGAAGGCAGGTTGACCACCGCCGGCGTTACGGCGCCGATCGAGCTGATGCAGGCGTGGTTGAGATGACCGAAAGGGTGATCGCAGACCGGGCACCCTTCGCCATCGCCGTGAGTACTCCCCAACGGTGCAAAAAGCTTCCAACGCCCCATTTCGGCTCCCCCCGATAGCAAAGCTGTCCCAACCCTGGGATTGACGTTAGCTGTCAGCTACCGGCTCGTCAATCATTCGGTGAAATAGGTGCCATTAGTCCCCTATCGCCGATGGCATCCTCGATCGCGGACGTCTGTTCCGCCGCGGGCCGACGGCCGGTAGACTTCCCTGAAGGCCTTGTGTCGCAACGGGTTTGACCACCGTCGATCCGACTGGCGGACTCGGGCCTGCACTGTGTCGCCAGCGCCGGCGGCGAGCATCGGCTGGTCGTCATCCCACTGTGGTTCGCGGCATCACCCCGGTTGGGAGGAACGAGCATGGCGGAGGTCACCGCGAAGGACGCGGACGGCGCTGACCTACGGGCGGGTATCGACGATCTCGCAGGTCTGCTCGCGGGCAGCCTCGGTCTGCCCGAGCTGCTCGCGCAGGTGGCGGCCTTCACGTGCCGCGCGATACCCGGGTCCGACGGTGCCGGCGTCACGCTGCTGCGTGGCGGTGCGACCGAGACCGCGGTTGCGGCGTTGGCGGCGAGCCACCCGTTCGTCGCCGCGATCGACGAGATCCAGTACGTCACCCTCGACGAAGGGCCCTGCATCACCGCCGTACGGGATCGGCGGGCGGTGCGCTCCGGCTCGCTGGGCGGGGAGAAGCGTGGCCGAGGTTCGGCCCACGCGTCGGTCGGATGGGCGTGCACAGCGCGCTCGCCCTGCCGCTGCTGCTGCTGCCCGATCGCGTGGTCGGGGCCATCGGCGTGTACTCCCACGCCAAGGACGTCTTCGACGAGCATGCCGAGCGGCTGGGCGAGATGTTCGCCAGACCGGCGGCCGCCGCGGTTCACAACGCGCAGGTCCTCGCCGAGGCCCTGCGCTGAACGTCCAGCTGACGGAGGCGCTGACGACGCGCCCGGTGATCGACCAAGCCATCGGGATCATCCGCGGACGGACGGGTCGAAGTGCCGAGGAGGCCTTCGGTCAACTGCAGGCGATGAGTCGGAGCGAACACCGCAAGCTCGCCGAGGTCGCAGCGGTCGTCGTCGATGAGGCGGTGCGGCGCGCCCAGGCCAGGAACTGGACCGCTTGATCCGTCAACA
Source organism: Mycolicibacterium sp. TUM20985 (assembly GCF_030295745.1). Taxonomy (NCBI): domain Bacteria; kingdom Bacillati; phylum Actinomycetota; class Actinomycetes; order Mycobacteriales; family Mycobacteriaceae; genus Mycobacterium; species Mycobacterium antarcticum. The sequence goes on along the minus strand of NZ_AP027291.1, from coordinate 4,988,629 downwards.
GGCCCTCTAGCAGTGCGAATGCTGGGCCGCGGGGGTACTTCGGGGTTGTCGGGGTGGTACCGTTGACTGCGTTGGGAACCCAACAAGTCCGGGATCGAAGCAGCTGTACGCCGCTGTTCTCCTCGAGCAGCCGCTCACGCCGGACACTCCGGTGACATCCGTCAGTTGGGAACACCTTTGAACGCTCCACCCCGTTTTCCGTCGTTCGGCGGCCACGGAACGCCGTCGCGCCACAAGCCGCCCAGCATCGGCATGCTGACCAGCTTCCCGCCGACGCCCTGCGGCCTGGCGACGTTCAGCGCGGGCCTGGCTCATGGGTTGTCCGCCAAGGGATCCGACGTCGGCGTCGTCCGGATCGCCGACGGCGAGGAGGCATCGAGCGAGTCCGTGGTCGGAGAGCTCGTCGCCGGTTCTAGTTCTTCGGTAGCGGCGTGCGCCGAACTGCTGAATCAGCGTGACGTCGCCGTCATTCAGCACGCCTATGACATCTACGGCGGCACCGAGGGCGCCGACGTCCTGGACGTCATCGACGGGCTACGCGTCCCGATCGTGGTCGTCGCTCACACCGTCCCGAAGAATCCGACGGCTCGGCAACGTTCGGTGATGGAGCAGATCGGGATCAAGGCCGACCGGATCGTCGTGATGTCCGAAGCCGCCAACGAACGTCTGCACACCGACTACGCCATCGATCGCCACACGGTCGTCACGATCGGCCGCGGCGCTACCCTGCCCACCGTCGCGCCCCTGAAGAGGGCCGGCCGACCGACGCTGTTGACCTGGGGCTTGATGGGTCCCGGCAAGGGTGTCGAACGGGTCATCGACGCGATGGTGTCGCTCAAGGACTTGCGCGGGCAGCCGCGCTACCTGATTTCCGGCGCCACGCATCCACGGGTACTCGCCGCCGAGGGTGAGGCCTACCGCGAAGCCTGCGTCGAACGCGCCCGCAGCCTCGGTGTCGGTACCGCGGTGAGCTTCGACTCGATCTACCGCAGCACCGCGTCGCTGTCGGCGTTGATCCAGACCTCGGCCGCGGTCGTGCTGCCGTACGACTCCACCGATCAGGCCAACTCCGGCGTGCTCGTCGACGCGCTCGCCGCGGGCCGGCCCGTCGTGGCCACCGCCTTCCCACACGCCGTCGAACTCCTCGGCAGCGGCGCCGGGGTGGTCGTGAGTCACGACGACCCGGAGGCCCTGGCGTTCGCATTGCGCCGCATGCTGACCGATCCGCGGATGACCGGTGACATGGCCGCGGAGGCAAGGCGTTTGGCTCCGACGCTGGGCTGGCCGGTCGCCGCCGCCGCGTACATGTCACTCGCGCAGCGGCTGCTCGTCGAGCGGGCGGCACTCGTATGACGACCGCACCGCTTCCCGTGTTCGACCACCTGCTGCACATGTCAGATCGGCGCGGCACCTTCGAGCACGCCCTGCTCACCGAACCCGAGCGTGGCGGCGGGTACACCACCGACGACATGTCCCGACTGCTCGTCGTGGCCACCCGCCAGCCCGATCCGGGTGGCGTGATCAACGGCTTGGCCGGTCTGGCCGTGCGCTTCCTCAACGAGGCGCAGTCCTATGCGGGTACGTGCCGCAACCACATGGACGCCAACGGCAGATGGACCGACCAGCCGACCCTCGAGGAGTGGTGGGGCCGTTGCCTGTGGGCCCTGGGCACCGCCGCCGCGCACAGCAGCGTGGGTCTGGTGCGACGGGTCTGCGTCATCCAGTTCGAGCGCGCCGCGCAGGTGCGGTCACCGTTGCCCAGTGCCATGGCCTATGCGGCCGTTGGCGCCGCGGAGATCCTCTCCGTCGAGCCCGATCACGCCATAGCCCGCGCGCTGCTGACGGCGTACGCGGACAGCGTGCCCGCACCCAGTGCCGACACCGAATGGCCCTGGCCCGAAACCCAACTTTGCCAGGCGAACGCGGTCGTGGCCGAGGCGATGATCGCCGCGGGCACCGCCCTCGAGCGCCCCGAGCTCTCTCGGCGGGGTCTTGACCTGCTGGGGTGGCTGCTCGACTACGAGGCCACGGGCGAGCGGCCCGCGTTCGATCGCCAGCCCGTCGAGGTGGCCGCGATGTCGGATGCGTGCGCCCGGGCTGCCACGGTCGACGCCAGCCCAGCGTGGCCGGACGGCGTCAGGGCAGCGGTGGCCTGGTTCGAAGGTGCCAACGCCGGGGGCCAACCGATGTGGGATCCGGAGACGGGCGCGGGCTTCGACGCACTGCACGCCGAGGGGATCGACCGCAATCAGGGTGCGGCCTCGACCCTGGCCGTACTCTCCACGCTGCAGAATGCTCGGCGCTTCTCTACCGTTTCTGAATGACGCCACGCTATAAACGCGACGTGGGCTGCCAGCTCGACGTCGACATCACCGCACCGACGACGCTGGAATTCCAGATCGCCGTCGCTCCGCACCCGCATACCGAAGTCTTCGAGTCGTTGACGTTCACCCTGGACGGCAAGCCAGTGTTCCCCGTCGAGATCAGTGGCGCGCACGGCAACCGGATTCACAAGTTCTGGGCTGCGGGCGGCAATCTCCAGGTCGCGTATTCGGCCACGATCACCGGCCGAACCGATCCGGCGCCCGTGACCGATTACGACCTGTCGGTGTATCTACGGCCCAGCCGATACGCCGAGGCCGATAAGTTCTATGGTTTCGCGGCAACGGAATTCGGCCAATACGCCGATTCCGCCACCCTGCTGGAGCACGTCGCTGCCTGGGTAGGTGGCCGGCTGAACTACGTCGCCGGGTCCAGTGATCCGATCGACGGCGCCGTCGACACACTGCTCGCGGGTGCGGGTGTCTGCCGCGACTTCGCCCACTTGGTGGTGGCCATGCTGCGCGCCGTCAACGTGCCGGCCCGCTTGGTCGCCGCGTATGCCCCCGGGCTGTCCCCCATGGACTTCCACGCGGTCGCCGAGGCCTTCGTGGAGGACCAGTGGCGGGTCGTCGACGCCACGCTACTGGCGCCGCGGCAGAGCCTGGTGCGCATCGCCACCGGGCGCGACGCCTCCGATACCGCGTTCCTCGCCAACCACAAGGGTGCGATCGTCCTCAACTCGATGAACGTGACGGCGATCGTGGATGGCGAGCTGCCGTTCGACTCGATCGACCAGTTGGTGTCGATCCGGTGAAGGCGGGTCAGTCCTTCAACTGCTCGCGCATGTCGGCGGCATCCTTGACGTCCGGCGACTCGTGCGGCCTGGTGCGGGTGCGGAACGCTTCGATGCCGCTATCGAGCTGCGCCGCTTGACTTTTGGTGGTCCCCTCGGCGGCCGCCTCTTCACGGTGTTGCGCGAACAGGGCATCTTCGGCAATCTCGTCCAGAATGGTGGCGCCGCCGAGCAGCCGACGCTCGGCCCGGAATTTGCGCTTGAAGCCGACCACCACACCGGCCAGTGCGAGCGCCACCAGGACGGCGACGACGATCAGCACGTTGGTATTGGTAGTCACGACGGGCGCCTCAGATCATTCAATAGTCGGTCGAACCCCGGAGGCTGACCAGCCAAGCGTACGTTGATCTGGACCGAGTCGACATTCGACCTCGGTGTAAAGCCGCCTCGGGAGGGTGAATTGAGTGGGCTCAGTCTCGGCATCATTGCCGTCACTCACAAGGAGAACGAGCGGCGTTTGCCGATCCACCCCGAGCATCTCGATCGCATCGACAAGGACGTCGCCGCCCAGATCTACCTCGAACGGGGATACGGCGAGCAGTTCGGGATCTCCGACAAGAAACTGGCGCGCTCGGTAGCGGGGATTCGATCGCGGGCCGAGCTGATCGCCGAGTGCGACGTCATCCTCTTGGCCAAGCCCGACGCCGACGACCTCGCCGAGCTCAGGGACGGTCAGGTGCTGTGGGGTTGGCCGCACTGTGTGCAGGACGCGGAGCTGACGCAGCGGGCGATCGACAGCCGGCTGACCTTGATCGCCTTCGAGGCCATGAACCTCTGGCGCAAGGACGGCTCCTTCAAGCTGCACGTGTTCCACAAGAACAACGAGATGGCCGGCTACTGCTCGGTGTTCCACGCCCTGGAGCTCATCGGGTCGACGGGCACCTACGGGCGACGGCTGCGGGCCGCGGTGATCGGCTTCGGCGCCACCGCGCGCGGGGCGGTGACGGCGCTGAACGCGGTCGGCATCCACGACATCGACATCCTGACCAACCGCAACGTCGCCGAGGTGGCGTCGCCGATCCACTCCGCCGAGATCGTGCAATTCGAGTCCGGGGACGATGGCTCGAGCTTCGCGCTGACCGACGACGGCAGGGTGCCGCTCGCCGGGTTTCTGGCCGAGCACGACGTCATCGTCAACTGCGTCCTGCAGGACCCGAACGCGCCGCTGGTCTTCCTCGCCGAGGACGACCTGGAGTCGTTCCGGCCGGGCAGCCTGTTGATCGACGTATCGTGCGACGAGGCAATGGGTTTCAGCTGGGCGCGGCCCACCACCTTCGACGATCCAGCCTTCATCGTGGGCAACAACACCACCTATTACGCCGTCGACCACAGCCCGTCGTATCTGTGGAACGCCGCCACGTGGGAGATCAGTGAGGCGTTGATTCCCTATCTGCCAACGATTCTCGGTGGCCCGCCGGAATGGGACGACGACGAGACGGTGCGCCGGGCGATCGAGATTCGGGAGGGCACCATCGTCAACCCCGACATCCTGGCGTTCCAGGACCGTGAGGCGGAGTACCCGCACGTCCGTAAGGACCCCGGCTGACCTGCGATGGCGTAGCGTCTTGGGTATCGAGCTGCTCGGTTCCGAGCCAACATGCTCGCTTTTGAAGGACACCACGATGGCTTCGCCCACGAAGATCCGTACCCCGTATGACATTCGCCTCGAACTCGTCAAGACGACTATCACGTCCCACTCCACGCTCGACGACGATGCCGCGGGCCTGGTGGCCGTGGAGGTCCTCCACGCGCTGAACTCGATTCCCGAGAAGGTTCGCTGACCTCGCTGGGCTGAGGTAACTTCTGATCGACACGCCGTGCGGGGATGGCGGTCGCCGAGGAGTCAACGGTGGAAGCGACGCCATTTGGGCACTACCAGCTGCGAGAGCTGTTGGGCCGTGGCGGCATGGGCGAGGTCTACCGCGCCTATGACACCAAGACCGACCGCGTGGTCGCCCTCAAGGTGCTGCCACCCCACTTGGCCCAGGACACGGTCTTTCAGCAGCGGTTTCGCCGGGAGTCGCAGGCCGCGGCCAGCCTGAGTGATCCGCACGTGGTGCCGATCCACGGCTATGGCGAGATCGACGGCAGGCTGTATCTGGACATGCGGCTGATCGAGGGCCGCACGTTGGCCGACATCCTCGCCCGCCGTGAGCGGCCAATCGATCCGGCGCTCGCGGTGAAGGTCGTCGAGCAGGTCGGGATGGCATTGGACGCCGCGCACCGGGCCGGTCTGATCCACCGCGACGTGAAGCCGTCGAACATCCTGATCACCGCGAGCGAGTTCGCATACCTGATCGACTTCGGCCTGGCCCGCACCGCCGGCGAGCAGGGGATGACGACGGCGGGCAGCACCCTCGGGACGCTTGCCTACATGGCGCCGGAGCGCTTCGACGGCGGGCAGAGCGATTCGCGCTCCGACATCTACGCGTTGACCTGTGTGCTCTACGAGAGCCTGACGGGTTCGCGCCCATATCCTGCGGACAGCCTCGAACAGCAGATCGCCGGGCACATGGTGTCGGCACCGCCGCGCCCGTCGTCGTTCGACCCGGCGCTGGCGGCTTTCGACCAGGTGATCGCCAAGGGCATGGCCAAGAAGCCGTCCCAGCGGTTCCAGACCGCCGCGGACCTCGCGGCGGCCACCCGGCGCGCCTTCGAGGCGCCCGTGCGCACCACCGGCCGGTCCGGTAGGCATTCCGCGCGGCGCGTCGCCACGAGTCGGCGGGGGCGGCCCTCGCGTCGGGTGCTGGCGATCGTCTCGGCGGTGGTGCTGGTGGCGGCGGTCGGCACGTTTGGCGCCGTGCAGTTGACGGGCGCACCCAGTACCGGCGGCACCAGACAGGCGGGCGTGGCCGGGAGCACCGCGTCGCCGGACCCGTCGCTGGCACCCGGCGCTGTGGCGTCGATCGCGGCCACCGTGCCCGCGGACGTCCGCGAGACGGGCACGTTGATCGTCGGGGTCAACGTTCCCTACGCGCCCAACGAATTCAAGGACGCCAACGGTGAAATCGTGGGCTTCGACGTCGATCTGATGAACGCCATCGCGCGGACACTGGGCCTGAAGGCCGAATACCGCGAAACCGCCTTCGAGGCCATCATTCCGTCGGTACGCGCGGAGGACTTCAACGTTGGGATGTCGTCGTTCACCGACACCGTCGAGCGGGAGTCCGCGGTGGACTTCGTCACCTACTTCGAGGCGGGCACGCTGTGGGCCCAGCGGCCGGGGTCGTCGGTCGATCCGAACAACGCGTGTGGACTGCGGGTCGGAGTGGCGTACGGCGCGCTGCAGGAGACCTCTGAGATCCCGGCGTTGAGCGACGCCTGTGTCGACGCGGGTCTCGCGCCGATCGACAAGGTCGTCTACGTGCGACAGGACGATCTGACGAAGGCGTTGATCGCCGGTGAGGTCGACGCGATGGCGGCCGACTCCCCGGTCACCGGGTTCGCGGTGAAGACCAGCGGCGGCGCGCTGGAGGAGGCGGGCGAGGTCACCGACCCACAGCCGTACGGCTGGCCGGTGGCCAAGGGATCGGCGCTGGCGGAGTCCATGCGGCAGGCCCTCGAGCATCTGATGAAGACCGGTGAGTACCGGACCATCGCCACGATGTGGGGTGTCGAGAAGGGTCTCATCGACGAGTCGACGATCAACGGCGCAATCCGGTAGGGCGGGTCAGAGCAGCACGGGAAGAGCACGAAGGCCGCGCAGCACGATGCCGCCGCGCCAGGTCAGCCGCTCCGGTGAGACACCGAGTCGCAGCGCCGGGGCGCGCCGCAACAGGGTTTCGATGGCGATCTGACCTTCGAGCCGGGCCAGCGGTGCGCCGAGGCAGTAGTGCACCCCGTGGCCGAATGACAGGTGCCGGTTGGGGGTTCGGCCGACGTCGAGGGTGTCGGGGTTGTCGAAGTGAGTCGGGTCGCGGTTGGCCGACGCCAGTACGGCGAGCACCAGGGAGCCGCGGGCGATGGTCGTTCCCGCGATCGAGATGTCCTCGCGCGCATAGCGTTCGGTGGCCGTCTCGGCGGGAACGGTGAAGCGGAGGAGCTCCTCGATAGCGGTCCCCGTCAGAGTCGGATCGTCGCGTAGGCGGTTGATCTGATCGGGATTGCGCAGTAGCGCAAGGGTTCCCGTGGCGATGAGGTTGCGGGTAGTTTCGTGGCCGGCGGTGAGCAGCAGCACGCACATCGCCAAGATTTCGTCGGGAGTGAGCCGGTCTTCTCCGTCACGAGCAGTGGCCATCGCGGAGATGAGGTCGTCGGTCGGTCGCGCGGCACGCTCGGCGATCAAGGCGCGGAGGTAGCGAAGGAACCTCAGGATCGAGGGCACGGCCAGCAGCGGGTTGCGCCGTTCGGGGGACGAGATCAAGGCAGTCGACCAGGCTGCGAACTTCGAGTTGTCCTTCTCCGGCACGCCGAGGATGCGTCCGATGAGTAGCAACGGGATCGGGAGGGCGTAGTCGGCGACGAGGTCCATCCGGCCACGGTGAAGGGCGGCGTCGAGCAGTCCATCGGCGATGACTTGGGCTTGCTCGCGCATCTGCTCGATGCGCCGGGCGGTGAACGCGTGGCGCACCAGGGCGCGCAGCCGCGCGTGATCATCACCATCGGTGCTCAGCAGACCGGTCTGCACCACGGCCAGCGGCCGGGGTAGGGTCCGCACTTTCTTCAACTGAGCCGGTGTCATCGCCGCTCGGGGGTTCTTCAGCAGCCGTTCGTCTTTCAGCACGCCGACCACGTCGTCGTAACGAGTGACCAGCCAGGCGCGGCCCATCCTCGGAATCGTCACCGGGAAGACGGGCGCTTCGTCGCGCAAGCGAGCGTAGAACCAAAACGGGTCGGCCTTGAACGAGGGTGCGGTGACGTCGACGGCCGCGAGGCTCTGGCTGGTCATCGATCTCCAAACGCGCCGTCGAACTCGCCGAACGCCGCGGCGACGTAGGTGGCCGCCGACGACTTCCCGTTCCGGGCGTGCCATTGGTCCAGCCCGACGCGCACGGCGGTGATGCACGATCCGGCCATGACCTCGGCTCGCAGTCGGCTGCGGTTGCCCAGGCGCTTGGTGATCGCGTCGTTCAGGCGGTCGAGGAACATCGCGAACCGACCCATCTGGTGGGCCCCGAGTTCTGGGTGTCGAGCGTGCAACTGCAGGTAGCGCAACAAGTTCGCAGCGTCGAGTTGCTCGGCGTGCCGTACGTCGGTGGTGAAGATCTCGGTCAACTCTGCCCAGACGTCACTGCCGGTCGCCACCGCAAACCCCTCCAGCTCCTCGTCGGAGACGAGGAACAATTCGAGTAGGGCAGCGTCCTCCTTGGTGTCGAAGTAGTTGAAGAACGTCCGGGTGGACACTCCGGCGCGTCGCGCAATCTCGTCGATGGTCACCGCGTCGATGCCGCGTTCGAGCGCCAACTCCAAGGTGGCGGTCCGAAGCGCCTGCCGGGTCGCGCGCTTGTTGCGCTCCCTGCCGTCCGCGGGTTGATTCTCGACCATTCAGCGATGATTGCATGAACTGCAACTTGCAGCAAGTGCAAGATGGAGTGCCGATCACTGCGTGCACGGCGACCCGTTGATGCTGTGCAAGAGTCAGGCCATGATCGTGAAACCCGTGACGGGTACGCCGAACCTTCTGCTCGGCGCCTACGGCCTCGCCACCCTCGGCTACGAGGCGAGGGAGTTCTTCGTCTCCGGCTCGGCCGCTCGGCACGCGAAACCCTTCGACACCGCCGAGTTCACCACCCGGATCGTTGTCCTGACGCCGACGGATGCCAATCGCTTCAGTGGCACGGTCGTCGTCGAATGGCTCAACGTGAGCGGTGGCATCGACGCGCCCGCCGTCTGGCTCATGGCGCACCGCGAGCTGGTGCGCGCCGGTCACGCGTTCGTCGCGGTCTCCGCGCAGCGGGTGGGCGTCGAGGGCGGCGCCAGCCTCGGCATGGACATGTCGCTGAAGACACTCGATCCCAGTCGCTACGGCCCGCTGCACCATCCCGGCGACGCGTACGCCTACGACGTCTTCTCCCAGATCGGGCGTTTGGTCCGCGAGCGCGCCGCCGACGTGCTCGGGGGACTGACGCCGGAAGCCGTCGTGGCGGTGGGCGAATCGCAGTCCGCACTGTTCCTCACCACCTACGTCAACGTCGTCGACCCGCTCGCGCAGGTGTACGACGGGTTCCTGGTCCACTCCCGCTTTGGGCCCGCGGCGCCGCTGGACGGCTCGTCGATCTTCGATGACTCCGGCGCCGCAGCACCCGAGGCGGTCCCGTTCGTTCAAGACTTGCGCGTCCCGGTCATGACGGTGATCACCGAGACAGATCTGGTCGGCGGGGTTCGGGCAGGCTATTACGCCGCGCGGCAACCAGATTCGCAGCGACTTCGCACCTGGGAGATACCCGGTACAGCGCACGCCGACAACTACACGATCAAGGTCGGCTTCATCGACTCCGGGTCGGCACCGCTGGCGGACCTGGTCGCGGCCTATGCGCCGACGTCGTCGCTGATGGGCCGCCAGCTGCCGCACTGCATCAACAACGCGCCGCAGCACCACTACGTCCTGCAGGCGGCGATCGCGCAGCTCGTCGACTGGGTGCGCAGCGAAACGGCGCCGCCGAGCGCCCCGCCGATCGACCTGACCGCCACCGACCCGCCGCAGCTCATCGGAGACGACCACGGGTTGGCAACGGGCGGAGTGCGCACGCCGTGGGTCGAGGTGCCCGTCGCCCGGACGTCGGGGCTATGCGCGGCCGACGACGTGTTGGCGCTGCTCTTCGGCTCCAGCGAACGGTTTGGGGCGGGGCCGCTCGCCGTGCTGTACCCCGGCGGTTCGGCCGACTACCTGACCAAGTTCACTGCCTCGCTCGACGCCACGATCGCGGCGGGGTTCCTCCGCGCCGACGACCGCCAAGAGATCCTCGACCTCGCCGCCGCGACCTACCCGGCGCCGAGTCGCGAAGACCCGTAAGGCCGTTCGTTTCAGGCCCGCACCGACGGGTAGCACATAGTGATGACGAACCCCCAACCCGACGACACCGACTCGACCGAAGCCGACCCCCTCGAAGTGCTTCCCCCCGCGAGCCCGGCCTACGCGACGCCGCCGCCGGGGGGCATCCCCGACGCCGACGACGACTGACCGTCACTCCTGCACGGCCTTGGCGAGCGTGACGTAGCGGGTCAACGTCCCCGCGTCGTGATCGTCGGCCAGGGCTCGAGCCGCGGCGCGGACCACCCGGACGAGTACCCAGGAGCGGGCGCGGTCCTCGTCGGACCCAGTGGCGTCGACCAGGGTGTAGAAGCGGCGTTGCACGCCACCGCGGACGTGGTCGGTGAGTTCGTCCCACCGGCCCCACAGCATCGGCGCCAACTCGAAGGCCGGGTGACCGTTGAGCGGGGTGGGGGAGATCGCCAACCACGGTGCCCGGTCGGCGGCGAGCACGTTCCCGTAGTGCAGATTGCCGTGCAGGACGTGGTCGGCGGGCTCGGTGGACAGGTCGCGGCACAGGGCGACGGCCTGCTCGATGAGGCGACGAGGAATGGGCGCACTGCGGGGGAGCGCGCGGAAGTCGTCGGCCCAGGCAGCGAGAAGTTCGTTGAGCGAACGCAATTGGGGCATCGCGGGTACGTGCAGCCGCCCGTAGAGCCCGGCGACCACCTCGCAGGCGGCGATGTCGTCGAGTGCGTCGAGGGTTTCGGGACGTAGCCGCTCCAGCAGCATGGCGCGACGGTGCGGGTCGGCGCGCAGCAAGCGGACCGCGCCCTCGCCGTTCCAGCGGCGCAGGACCAGGTGGCCGGGGACGTCCTCGACCGCGATCCTCAGCATGGCTGCCGCGCCCCCGGAACGCACCGGCAGCAGCGTCGCGCGGCCGGTGTGGAGCGGGGTGCCGTCGGGACGTAGTCCCCACTCCGCTACGAGGTCGTCGAGATCGCTCACCCGTCCAGCATGGCGCACACCCGACGCCCGAATGGCGTCGCTCCACCCCGTCGGGCCCGACCCTGTACCCTTGCCACGAAGCAATTCGCTTGTGCTACTTCGACTTCGGCATCGTCCCCTGGTCGCCCCCGCGAGAGCGGGTTGAGCTGGACATAAACGGGAACACCTGAGCAAGTCGGGTCACGGAACAGGGAAGGAGCGGTTATGGCGTCGCCGGGTGCTGGACCGCGTCCGAGCACGCGCTTCGGGCCCTATGAGCTCCATGAACTGCTCGGTATGGGCGGAATGGGCGAGGTCTATCGCGCCTACGACACCGCGCGGGAGCGGATGGTAGCGCTCAAGCTGCTGCGGGCGGACGTGGCCGCCGACCCGAGCTACCGCGACCGGTTCCGCCGCGAGTCGCGCATCGCGGCGCGACTGCACGAGCCCCACGTCATCCCCGTGCACGACTTCGGCGAGATCAACGGGGTCCTGTACATCGACATGCGCCTGGTCGAGGGCGGCAGCGTCAAGGACGAGCTGCGGGTCACGGGCGTGCTTCCGCCGGCGCGGGCGGTGTCGATCGTCGCGCAGGTCGCCGCCGCGCTGGACGCCGCGCACGCCCACGGGCTGGTGCACCGCGACGTCAAGCCGGAGAACGTGTTGCTTACGCCGGACGACTTCGCCTACCTGGTGGACTTCGGCATCGCCAACGGCGGCGGCGAGGCGACTGTGACGCGGACCGGGCTGATCATCGGCTCCTGCGCGTACATGGCCTCCGAGCGCCTCAGCGGCAAGCCGGGCGGACCGCCGTCGGACGTGTACTCGTTGACCTGCCTGCTGTTCGAGTGCCTGACGGGACGCGCGCCGTTCGAGGCGGCCGACATCCGTCAGGTGATGAGCGCGCACATGTTCGCGCCGCCCCCGCGGCCGAGCGAGGTGCGGCAGGGCGTCAGCCCCGCCTTCGACGCCGTCATCGCCAAGGGCATGGCGAAGGACCCCGCCGAGCGGTACGCGACGGCGGGTGAGCTGGCCAAGGCGGCCGCTGCCGCCGTGCACGGGGGGCCCGCCGCCGTCTCGCCGGCGCGCCCTGGACCGCCGCCCAGCACGCGCCAGTTCAGTGCTGAGCGTCCGCGGCCCTACGCGCCACAACCGCCGCCCCCGGCGCCGGTCCCGCGCTCGCGGTTCAGCCGCACGCAGAAGGCGCTGCTCGCCGGGACCGTCGCGATGTTCGCGCTCGCGGCGGGACTGGCTGCCGCGATCGTCTTCACCGGTGGCGGCACCGGGTCTCAGCCGCAGAGTCCGCTGGCCGCCCCGCCCGCGAGCACCACCGATACGTCGACCTCGACGACGAGCACCACGTCGACGAGCGCCGCGCCCGTCTCGGGAGTGTCGAACACCGACGCGCAGGGCTTCGTCGGCCACGCCGCGCGCTGCGACTCGGGAACGCTGGTGTCGGCGATGAGGACGGCGTCGTCGCTGGCGGTGATCTGCCAGGAGTCGTCGGGCAGCTACTACTACCACGGCGAACGTCTGCGAGACGGCGCCAACGTGCGCCTGTCCAACGCGGTGCCCTCAGATGGCGGCTTCGACGCCGTGAACCCGGCCGACGGCGCCAGGTACCAGGTGCGGCCCGGCCAGCTGACGATCATCAGCAACGGGCGCGTGGACTCCGCTGAGCCGGCGCTCGAATACGGGTCGGCGGAGTAACCCCCGAGCGGCGGCCGGACCTCTTAGAAGCTTGTCTCGCCCGCGTCGCAGGGCTGTTCCTGCTCCGAGGCAATCGGTCGCCGTCGGTAACGGTGATAGGCGTTGCCACTGGCGATTCCGAGCGCGTCGCCGATCTGGGTCCATCCGAGGCCCGCGTCCCGAGCGCTGTCGACCGCCGCTCTGAGCTGCTGCTGGGTGATGGGGGTGTCGGCGTGCCGGACCTGCTGAACGGCCTCTGCGAGTCGTCGCAAGGCGGCGTCGTGGTCAGCCGTCCACGTGAAGCGCGAACTGTTCTTACGGGATGTGCTCATCGTTGCTCCTGCGTTCCCTCGCGAATGTCGGCCGAGGGTGTTTGCGGGCCACCGCAGTGGCGGTGCTCGAGGTCGTGCGCGCAACTCAGCGGCACGGGCGGCGTGCGGCAATCGCGATCGACTACCCGGCCAGCCGGGTGAATCGCATTGTCGTGCAGCGGCTTTAGCTAGAGATCAGGCGTGTGCGAGCATCGAGCGACTGGGGAGGATCCTGCACGTAGGGCACGAAGAGTCGCCGCCCCCGTCCTGACGCGCGACGGGCGGGTCCACGGAGGGACGTGCCGGTGGCGGGGGCGTTGGGGCGGGTCGCGGTCATGGCCTTCCTTGGTTCACGCCTGCGGAGTCGCAGGAGCTACAACACAAGAATGGCTGAACGGACCCTGGCGCGTCTTGACGTTATGCGACACGCTTTTATCATTTCCCGACAGAGGGCTGACGGGGTCGCAGTTCGGGGGCTGCGCCGGTGTGAGCGAGCCGTCGACTAGCCGCGATCGGGAGCCGGCGCGATGCGGTCCGCAGCGTAGCCAGCCGCTTCGCTGGTCAGGCCGTTGAAGCCGTACGAGATGTGCGCGAAGCCGGGCTGCCCACCTGGTGTGCCGTCGCAGATGTTGTCGCCCTGCGCGCACAGCTTGAGGGTCTTGGCGGTGTAGTTCGGCCCGATGGTCAACGCGGGCGCGTCGTATTGCTGCAGGAACTCGGGCGACGGCGTACCGAACAGCGTCACGGCGGCGACGTGGTCGGCGACGCTGGCGGGCAGGGGGTCGGGCACCACGGACGTTGGCACGCCGGCGGGCGCCTGGTCCGCCGTGACGTATCCCGCGACTATTGCGCCCTGTGAGTAACCGCCGAGCACGATCTTGGTGGTGGGGCAGTTCGCTGCCGTGGCCTGCACGTGCGCCCCGGCGTCCCTAACGCCTTCGATGACCGTGCTGGCGAACGCTTCACGGTTGGCAAAGTCGTCGCTGGCCGGGTAGTTGACCGGGTACACGTCCAGCGACCTCGGGCCGAGCTGCGTGCGCAGCGCGTCGACGTAGGACTGGCCGATGCCACCGACGCCGGGTGCCTCGCCGGTGCCGCGGGCGAACACGAGCTCGACGTCGGCGCAGGGTGCCGCGTACGCGGCGGGGGCCGAGGTGGAGCAAAGTACCGCGCCGGCGGACACGACGGCCGCACCGAGAAGTCTGGGCAGATGTCCAATGGTCATGTCGTTCCTCACGTCGATGTTCCCTCCCAACTACCCCGTCGTTTGCCAGCTAAACGAGGGAGAGCGCGCTTCACGGTTTCGGCGGTAGGCGATTTGGCATGTCACGTTTCGAATGCGCCGAGTTGAGCACCCCTTGAGATGAGGACCGCGTCCAGCCCCGCGGCGCGTCCGACGCACCAACTTTCGAAGGACTTGTCATGTCTGAACGCAACACCATCGTCCGCTCACTCCACGATCTCGGAGCCGCCGCCTGGTTCGGAGGATCGTTGATGGGTGCGCTCGGTGTCAATGGCGCTGCAGCTGCGGTGCGCGAACCCGGTGACCGAGCTCGCGTCGCCTCGGTGGGCTGGGCAAAGTGGGCCCCGGCCAACGCCGCCGCCATCGGCGCGCATCTCGTCGGCGGTGCCGCGATCCTGTACGCCAACCGTGGCCGCGCCAAGAATCAATCCGGAGTCACCGCGAATACCGCGGCCAAGCTCGTGGTGACCGGCCTCGCGCTGGGCGCGACGGCCGTCAGCGGCGCCCTGGGCGCCAAAGTCGCTCAGGGCGACGGTCATTCCGTCGAAGGCGCGACGGAGCCGTCATCGTCGACACCCGATGACGTCGCCGCAGCGCAGAGGAACCTGAAGTACCTGCAGTGGGCGCTCCCGGTGCTGACCGGCACGATCATCGTCCTCGGTTCACAGCAGGGCGAGCAGCAGCGTCCCGACCAGATGGTGTTGGGGCTCGGCAACAAGCTGGCGCAGCGGCTGCTCGACTAGACCGCTCGATGGTCGCGTCGAGTGTGTGCCCCAGGTACGGAGGGTGGCGACGAGTCATCCAGGGGGCACACACTCGACGTGTGCAGGCGGCGAACGCACGGTGCCTCTACGGCGGTGACGGCATGTCGTCTTTCCAGAGTTGCAGCACGTTCACGTAGGGGTCGGGTTTGACCGACAGAGCCCCCACGAACGGATGCTCGAGCGCGAAGATCAGATACAGGACGAAGCCCATCAAGCCCGCCGTGAGGCCGACGGCGAGCGCATGAAGAACGACGTCACGGGTCCCGAACAGGAACGTGAACGTCATGACGACGGCTCCACCGCCGAGGAGCAGCACCCACAACTCACCGGGGACCGCGGACTCACCGGTCGATACCCGCAACTTGCGGTTGGCGCTCAGATCGTTGAGCTTGACGATGTCGTGGTCGAAGAACGCGATCTCGTTGCGGGTGTCCGGCTCGACCTTCAGGAAGGCGGTCCAGATCGCCGTCATGTGATCAGATTCCTCCTCGATGGTCTCGCCCCGGCGCATGCGCGGTAGCTCGTCGTTGATCACGTCGTCGGCATAGGCGAGGAGGTTGCGCTGCACGTCCATCCGGTACGCGGCGGGTATCGCCTCGGAGTCCCGGAGCAGGTCCGTGATCGCGCTGGCTTCTGCGACGGTGGCGTTCTCGGCGTCGCCGAACTGCTCCCACACCACGACCACGACGAAGGCGACGAGCACCGCGTAGAGCACACCGGCAAGCTGAAACATTTGTCCCGACGCGGCATTCGCTTCCTCGAGCCGAGTGTGTGACACGGCCTTGCGGAACAGCAGCAGCCCGGCCACAGACAGTCCGACGACGAGGGCCACCGCGGCGAACCCGAGAAGCGAAGCAGGCAGCTGCAGAAGCCAGATCACGGAACCCCCTGGTCGCGCGGACGTCCGAGTGCCCGCGCGACCAGTATGGCGTTGCTGCGGGCGCAGTCCCGATCGACGCTCCGACTACTGGTCAGAGCAGTCCCAGCAGTTCGTGACGTCGCATCGATCGTGTTCCTACTCGCGCCGCATCAGCGGAGGAAAGATGGCCTGCGCATCACCTCTGGTGAAGAGTTCAGCGGGACGTCCGCCTGTGCGCGTCGAGTCGGCGATCTCTGGGCTGGGGCGTACGAAGTCTTCCGTCGCAAGTACCTTCCGACGGAAGTTTGCGGTGTCGGGTGCATAACCCCAGACCACTTCGTATACGTGCCGCAGGTCGGCCAGGCTGAACGGTTCGGACACGAATCGCGTTGCCAAGGTGGTGTATTCGAGTTTCGCGCGCACCCGGCCGAGCGCATCGTCGAGAATGATGCGGTGGTCGAAGGCCAGCGCGAGGTCGGTGGCGTCGCTGACCGGCCACCACGCCGCCTCGCGTGCATCCGTGCCTGCCTCGGCGTCCGGCAGGTCGGGGGCTAGCGCGAAGTATGCGATCGACACCACTTGCAGACCGGCGGTGATCCGCGGGTCGCGGCCGGGATCGCTATAGCTGCCGAGTTGCTCGAGGTGGACCCCGGCGGACTCGGTGTCCAAACCGGCTTCCTCGTGGAGTTCTCGCCGCGCCGCATCGTCGGCGGACTCGCGCCCATGTTGCAGATGCCCGCCAGGCAGTGCCCACCATCCCCGATAGGGATGTTCACCGCGCCGCACCAGCAGCACACACAATTGATTTCCTCGAAGCGTGAAGACAGCGAGGTCTACCGTGACGGCGAACGGCGGGAACTCGCTCGGATCGTATTGCCGCAACCAGGTCGCTTCTCCGGTCACGGTGCCGCCTCGAATCCGGGGCCGTGCAGTGGTTCGCCGAATCGCGCGCGATGGGCCAACAGTGGGTCAATGGTGCGGACGGCGAGATCCATTCTCTCCTCCAGTGTGCCGGTCAGCAGCACCCACGAATGTTGCTCAGCGGTAAGGGCTTCGGTGAACCAGCCGGTCATGGCCGCACGAATCGTTAGGTCACCCTCCCTCATGCCGTCGTCGCGCCATGGCACGTCGGCGTGGTCGGTGAGCAGGTAGACCGCTCGCGCCGGGACGGACGTCCATGGTTCGGGTGTCGCACTCTTCGTGCCCAGGTAGCGACGCTTCCATACGGACGTTGCGAACGCGTCGGTATCGCAGATCAGGACCGGGGAGCCCACTCGTGCCGCAGCCTCCTCGCGTTGAGTCTGCTCCGGGCCGATCACGTCGAAATCGTGTTCTTCCCAATCTAATTCGGTGAGATCGAGGTCGGGTTTGGTTGCTGCCTTGAGGCAGGTGTATTCGCGGCCGTATTCGGCGACGCACCGGGTGGCGGCCCACACCCCGCCGCGCGCGGCATAGTGCTCGGCAAGGCGCTCGGCCAAAGTCGTCGTGCCCGTCGATTCGGCGCCGACTACGACGACGCGACTGGTCAAGCCCGCGCGAGTCGGCGCCGCCAACTCGCTCCACTGGCCCGCGAGATCGCGACGCACCGCGGTACTGCTCCCGGTCCGATCCATTTTGACCCCGGTGGCGCCGAACCACTTCGCGAGTTTGGCGTAGTAGCCGTCGCCACTGAACACCGCGTCGACAACCGCCGGTGCCCCAGCGGCGCCCAGTCCGGCGCGCATCGCGGCGACCTGAGCCGCCCAGACCCTTTCGTCGCTGATGTCCAGGGGGGCGTCGCAGCGGATGCCGGCGACGTGAACATTGGGTTCGTCTCGATGCTCGTCGCGCAGCCAGGCCACCCGATCGGCCAGCGGTATCGTCTCGACGGCTGAGGCCATCACGAGCACGGTGAATTTCGCACATCGCGCGGCGGCGGCCCGAATTGCCGCATGATGTCCGTGTCGCGGCGGATAGAACTTGCCGATCATCAGGCCGTGTTCGAACTCATTCACGTTGTGGGACTCGCGATCAGGACAGGTGCGTCGATCGCACGTGCACGCGACCACGCTCGCAACCCGGCGAAGCACAACACGAGGAACAACGCATAGACGATCGCCGTCAGGGTGAGTCCCCTGCTGAGATACAGCGGGATGTATATGCAGTCAGCGGCGATCCAAAAGAACCACGTCTCGATTCGCTTGCCATTGAGTAGCCACTGCGCCGTCAGCGACAGGCAGGTCGTGACCGCGTCCAAGAAAGGCGCCGAATCGTGCGCAAGGGTCAGTATGAAATGGAGAGCCGCGGTACCGACCACGACGAAGACGAGGCATGCCGCCAACTCGCCCCGGCCAGCCCGTCGAACCACCAGGGCACTTCTCGCAGCGCTGCCGTACCGCCATTGCCACCACCCGGCGACACCAAGGCCGATGTAGAGCAGTTGCAAGCACGAGTCCGCCCACAATTGAGCCGACGCGAAGAGGACGAGAAAGAATGCGCTGTTGGCAATGCCGACAGGAAAGTTGGCGATGCTCCTGCGCACGGTCAGGGCGACGCACAGCGCTCCAGTGAGGAACCCGAGTAGCTCGGCCCAGCTCACGTGGTCTGCACCGATGGAGAACAGGACCACGTTGAGTGGGTCCACCAGTCGCGCCAGCCAATCGATCATCGGGGCCTCCTAGATCGTTATAGTCACTCTGACTATAACTGACACACGGGCGCTTTTGCGTCGAACGGGATTCGTTCTCGGCGGTTCGGCCCAGCCGACGGCGACTGACGTAGTCGTGTCGGTGCCCGTCCGTAGCGTCCGGCGCATGAACGACACACGCAAACTCCGCGCCGCCAAGCAGATGCGGAGAGACATCCGTCGCGCACGGAAGCGTCGACCCAGCAAGGGCGACGACGACGTTCTAGTCACGACGGTCCGCAAGGCGTTGGCCAAGCATCCTGCGTCCCTGCTCGGCATTGCCAGCTGCTTCATCGGCTGGGCCACCCCCGATCCGTATGCATGGGTGAAGGGTGGGCCGCTCAAGGAGTCGAATTCGTTGAAGGAGTTCGTGGATGGTCTCGCGAGTCGGAGGCTTCGCGAGACGACTGCCCTGCTCGCGGTGCTCGCCGAATTGCTCGTCGAGGACGACTGCCTGCTCGAGCGGTGCCGCAGCGAAGTCTCGACACGAAGCGACCATCTGCCGAAGTGGTTGGTCGGCCTCCGTCGCGTCGAGGTTCTCCGGGTGCTGCGAAGGACCGAGGTGCTAGGCGATGGCGACGAACTCCTGATTGGTCTGCGCTTCGCCGATGCGACCGAGCTGACGTTCGTTGCCTTCGTCGATCACAATGAGCTCTCGGGCATCACCGAGATAGGCGTGTTGAGTGACTCACTGGACAGAGTGCTCGTCCGCGCGCACCGAAATGGCGACCACGAGACGAGATTCGAGGAGATGGAGCCCGCCGGCGCCCGGACGTGGCTCGAGTACGGGTTGCGGACCGGGGGATTCTTGCCGCGGTCGAATGAGTGGCGCCTGGCCCGGCCTTTGCTGCGCTGGGTGACCACCCTGCTTCCGGACGGCGGCCGCGCGTACCTGGGACCGTCGACGGATGACCGCGCCGCTTCGGAACTACTCGATCTCTTCTTCGCCTCCCCGGCGGGCGCACCCTTTGGTGACGTCGACTATCGCGACCTCCTGCGGCAACTGTGCGAGACGGGCTGCTGCGACCCAGGGCGATGGAGCGTTCATCGGCTCTGGTGGATCCTCGACAAACCCTTCCCTGACCACGATGTCCCGCTTGAGATTGCGTTGGATGCTCCAGCGCTCCTGCGGGCCTATATCCCGTTTGCGCACGCGCACAATGGAATTCGGCAGGAGCTGACTGACGACGCGATCGCCTCGATCGACGAGATGAGCCTCGGTTACAAGCGACAGCTGGTCGCTCGTGCAATCAACGAGGTAGACGACGTCGAGCCCAGGCGATTATCGGCCGACGGGCACTGACCGCCCACGAAACCACTACTCCCCAAGCGAAACCCGATCCCCCACCCGAATCGTCGCCGCCGCAACGACTTCGAAGTACGCCCCGGCACACGGCAGCACACCCATGTCCAATGCCGAAACGCGGTTTTCGGATGCGGGCGTGCGTATCGCCTGCGGTGCGCGGCCCAGCCGACCGTGCTCGAGCGTGGGGATGACACACCGCGGGGTCGGACCGAGAGACCGCAGCCGTGCCTGTCCCACCGCGAGGGTGCGGCCCGTCCACTCGTTCTCCGCATACGGCGGAAAGCCAGGCGGGGTGACGATCACCAGATTGGGTCGGTAGCGCTCGGCGTCGATGTCGATGCGTTCTAGGGTGGCGGTGGTGATCGCGTGTACCGGCGCGTAGTCGGTGAACGATGCGCCCGGAGTCGCCTCGGCCAACTCCAGCAGGGGCGCCTCGACCTCGGCATCCAGGCCGAACTCGAGCACCTGCTCGGGATCCGCCCGCTCCACGGATGCCCCCGGCGGCCGGCTGTGGGCCAGATGTACCTGTCGGGCAAGCAGTTTCGAAAGTCGGGCATCCACCTCGTCCGCCTCGGCGGCCATCGTCACTCCGTCGGGCATCTGGATGCTCACTCGACCGGCGTCCATGGTGGCGCTGCACGTCAGCAGGGCCCGCCATAGTCGTGCCTGCTTGGCGCTGGCCACCCGGCCGGTCGCCTCGTCGATCAGGGCCAGGCGCCGGTCGCCCTCGACGCCCCGTTCGTCGATGAAGAGTGCGTCGACGGCCTCGCCGAGCATCGACTTCACCGGATAGCGGTACAGCGTTCCCACGTGCATCTGCACGTCCGCGTCGGTAGTGCTCATGTCAGCACCCTAGTGATCGGCCCTCCCGCCGTCCCACCCGTGCCACCATGGAAACCATGGCCGACGACGAGATGCAATCCGAGCGCGAGTTCAACAGGCACAACATTGCGGAGTTCCGCAGCAACGACGGGAAGGTGGGTGGGCAATTCGAGGGCTTCCCACTGCTGATCATGACCTCGACGGGCGCCAAGAGCGGGGAACCGCGCGAGAACCTGATCGGATACTTCGACATCGACGGCAAGGTCTACGTCGTCGGCTCAGCAGCCGGCCGCCCCGCCAGCCCCGCCTGGGTGTTCAACCTGCGTGCCGACCCCACCGTCACCGTCGAGATCGGACCCGAACCGCCTCAGCAGATGCTCGCCCGCGAATTGCCGAAAGCCGAGCGGCACAACATCTATGAGCGCATCGTCGAACGCGCGCCCGGCTTCGGCGAATACGAGAAGCGCACCGACCGCGTCATCCCGGTCTTCGAGCTCGCCGCCAACTGAACTACGCCGTCCGGCGCCGCCGCAGGAACGGGTCGGTCAGTGCCGGCGGCTGATAGCCCGCATCCGCACTCGAGATCGTCAACCCCGGCGGAACGATCTCGTCGATCGCGTCCAGCACGTCGACCGGCAGCGTGACGTCGGCGGCCCCGAGCTGTGACTGCAGGTGCTCCATGGTGCGTGGCCCGATGATAGGCGCGGTGACCGCGGGATGCTGCATGACGAACGCCAGCGCCAGGTGGACCAGCGTCAGTCCGGACTCGTCGGCCAACCGGCCCAGTGCGTCCGCCGCGTCGAGCTTGCGCTGGTTGTCCGGGGTGTCCAGGTCGAAACGCGCGGGCATTCGGCTGCGGCGCTTGGACTCTGGCAGGTCCCGGCCCTTGCGGTACCCGCCGGTGAGCCAGCCGCCGGCCAGTGGGCTCCACGGCAGCACGCCCATCCCGTACTCCTGCGCCACGGGCAGCACATCGGCCTCGATACCTCGCGCGAGCAGTGAGTAGGGCGGCTGCTCGGTGACGAAGCGGCCCAAACCTCTTCGCTCGCTGACCCATTGGGCCTGCACCATCTGGTGTGCGGGGAAGGTCGACGAGCCGAAGGCGCGGATCTTGCCTTGGCTCTGCAGGTCGGTCAGCGCCGCCAGCGTCTCCTCGACGTCGGTGTCGGCGTCGGGCCGGTGCACCTGGTAGAGATCGATCCAGTCGGTGTCCAGCCGGCGCAGGCTGTCCTCGACCGCGCGGATGATCCAGCGTCGCGAGTTGCCCCGCTGATTGGGGTCACCCGCCGTGCCCATCGGCGCGTTGACCGGAACGCCCATCTGCACGTGGAACTTGGTAGCCAGCACCACGTCGTCCCGTTTGCCCTTGGCCAAGGCCTTGCCGACGATGACCTCCGACTCTCCTTGGGAGTACACGTCGGCGGTGTCGATGAAGTTGATACCGGCGTCCAGCGCCGCGTGGATGACGTCGATGGAGGTGTCGTGGTCGGGTTCACCCCAGGCACCGAACATCATGGCGCCCAGACATAGCGGGCTGACTTGGATTCCGGTTCGGCCGAGGCTGCGATGGTCCATTCTTCGATGCTAGGCCTGCTCGTCGTGCCGTCGCCGCCGACGTAAAATCGGGCAGCCAGGTCGGGCCGACCGCCGAAGCGAGGGGTATGTCCACGGAGCGAACGGAAGCAGACCACCCGAACGTCGTGGTCACCGCGATCACGTCGACCACGTCGATCTCCACCGACGCCGAGGAGACCTGGCGCCGGCTGCTCGACGGCCAAAGCGGCATCCGCCCCCTCGACAAGCCCTTCGTCGCCGAGTTCGACCTTCCGGTCCGCATCGGTGGGCCGCTGCACGAGGACTTCGACCACCATTTCAACCGCATCGAACTGCGGCGACTGTCGTATCTGCAAAAGATGGCGCTCATCCTGAGCCGCCGGTTGTGGGACCAGTCCGGACTCGACGACGTCGACACTTCCCGATTAATGATTTCCATCGGGCTGGCGCTCGGCACCTCCGAGGAGACCGTCGTCCAGTACGAGACCTTCAAGGAGAAGGGCATGCGTGCCGTGTCGCCGCTGGCCATCCAGATGTACATGCCCAACTCGCCGGCCGCCGCCGTCGGTCTGGAGCGCAAGGCGAAGGCGGGCGTCGTCACCCCGCTCATGGCAGACGCCTCCGGTGCGGGTGCCATCGCCGAGGCATGGCGCGCCATCGTCTTCGGGGACGCCGACTTCGCCATCTGCGGCGGCATCGATACCTGGATCGCCGCGGTGCCCATCGCGTCGTTCAACCAAATGGGACTGCTCTCGAGGAACAACGACCACCCCGCCGCGGCCTGCCGCCCCTTCGACGTCGATCGCAACGGCACGGTATTCAGCGAGGGCGGCGCGATGATGCTCCTCGAGACCGAGGAGCACGCCGTGGCTCGCGGAGCGACGATCCTCGGCCGGCTGTTGGGTGCCGCCATCACCTCGGACGGCTACGACCCCATCGCACCGGACCCGAGCGGCGACTCCGCTGCGCGTGCGATCGCCCGAGCGATCGATCTCGCAGGCATTGCGCCCGACGACGTCGACCTCGTCAGCGCGCATGCCACCGGAACCGGACCCGGCGACCTGGCCGAGGCCAAGGCGTTGCACCAGGTCCTCGACGGTCACAGGCCCGTGGTCTACGCGCCGTTGGGGGCACTCGGACACTCCTGGGGTGCGACGGGAGCCATCGACGCGGTCCTGACCGTGCAGGCGCTCCGCGACCAGGTGGTGCCGCCGACGTTGAACCTCGAGACGTGTGACCCCGCCATCGACCTCGACGTGGTGACCGACCGGCCCCGCCGCGGCGAGTACCGCTACGCGCTCACCGACTGCTTTGGATTCGGTGGGTACAACGTCGCGCTAGTGTTCGGCGCCGTGTAGCCCCGACGGTCAGCCCGCCCACACGTCCTCGACGTAGCGATCCGATTCGACCAACGCCTCGAGCCAGTCCTTCGCAGCGGCGTCATCCGTTCCCGTGCGCGCCCGGTAGATGTCCCGGAACGCCGCACGGACCGCGGGCGCCATCCGACCTCCGTCCCCGCAGACGAAGACGTGGGTGTTCTTCGTGGGGTCGCCGAGCAGGTCCCAGACGTCGTCGGCGTCGGCGGCGATCCGGTCCTGGACGTAGCGCACGCCGTTCTGCGGGGCTCGGGAGAACGCGGGCCGCATCCGCACGATGCCCTGTCGTTCACCCTCCTCGAACTCGTCGCGGAAGATGTAGTCCACCTCCGGATCTCGCACGCCGAAGAAGCACAGCGCCGACGAGAACGGTTCGCCGGCCCGCTTCGCCGCCAACCGGTCGCCGAGGAAGCCGCAGAACGGGGCGACGCCGGTACCCGCGCTCACCAGGATCACGTTGCGCTGCGGGTCCGCGCCGGCCCGGAACGCCTGCCGGGCGGGATCGATCCTGGCGCGGATCAACGCTCCGGGGGCGACCCCCGCCAGATGATTGGACGCGACCCCCTTGAACAGCCCGAGGCCGGAGCGCGCCGGCGTGTCGAGGACGCTGACGATCAGTGCCACCTCGTGCGCCGACAACCGCGACGACGACGCGATCGAATAGTGTCGCGGCGTCATGGGTTCGAGCAGTTCGAGGAGATCGGCGCCCGTCAGTGCGCACGCCGGGAACTGATGCAGGCACTCCAACGGGCTCAGCGTGCACGGGTCGGGCGACTCGGCGAGCTCCTCGAGCCGTCGGCGCTCCGGTTCACACGGGTTGGCCGCTGCGAGGCGACGCAGCTGGCTGCGGGTCGCGGGCTTTCGTAGTTCGACGAAGTGGGTGAGCAGTTCGCGCACGCTCACCTCCCGGTCCAGCGCGATGAGCCGTCTCGAGGTGCGCCTCGGGTTGATCGACAGCCGAAGTTCCGGATCGATGTTCAACAGGTCGAGCACCGTGTCGACCACCTCGGGCGGATTGTCGGCCAGCACCGTCAGGTGGTCACCCGTGGCGTATTCGACGGTGTCGGGAAGCGCTACGCGGACATAGTGTTTGGCCTGGCCCGCGGCGCTCACCAGTACGTCGTTCAGTGTGACGGTCATCGGCTGCACCGCGAACCTCGCGTCGATCGCCGCGGTCACCGGCCCCTGGATCAGACGCAGGTCGTAGAGCGGTTCGTCGTTGGTCGTCAGCGATGCCGCGTCGGGATCGCCGTAGTGCTCCGCCAATGCCGACCAGAGCGCGCCGGTGAACTCCTCGAGCGTCCCGTTGAGATCCCCCGAGGTGTCCGCTGCCGCGCGGGGCAGCAGCGCCCGTCCGCCGAGTCCGGTCAGCCGTTCGTCGATGCGGATCGGAATGGCCTGATACGTGTCGGCCCAGTTGTGGTCGCCGACGCCGAGGACGGCAAACAGCGGATTATTCTGCAGCGCAGCATCATCACCGAACAACCACGTCACGAACTCGCGCGCGTCGTCGGTGGGCTGGCCGTTGTACGACGACGCGACGATCACGACCGCATCGGCGTTGGGCCAGTTCCCGGCAGCGGAGTCCAGGGGCGCGACCGTTGCAACGCAACCGATGTCGGTGGCCTCCTCGGCGAGCTGCTTGGCCAGCGCCCGGCAGGTGCCGAGATTCGACCCGTGCAAGACGGTCAACGTCATCCCCGCCTTCACCGGGGTCGCCGCCGAAACCGTTGGCGCAGCGGCCGTCGTCGCCGCAGACATCACCACTCGCTCGGTAGAGGTACGCCGCAGGAGATCGACGTGGAACCCGACCGGCCGACGGCTGAGGCCCTCCCACTGCAATACGTAGTGCTGGGAGTCGACGAGCCGGTAACGGTGCACGACCCTGGCGACCAGCATCGCCGCCTCGTGCAGCGCGAACTGACGTCCGATGCACGAGCGCTCGCCGGTGCCGAACGGCTTGAACGATGCGGTGGACCGGTCCTCTGCGACAACGGGATCGAATCGAGACGGATCGAACAGCTCGGGATTGTCGCCCCACTGCGGCTGACGGTGTAGTGCTCCGGTCAACACCGTGACGGCCTCACCTTGCTTGACCGGATACTTCCCACCGATCACCGTGTCCGCCAACGCCATCCGATCGAAGCTCAGCACGGGCGGGGACAGTCGCAGCGTCTCGCTGATCACCTGACGCAGGTAGCTGAGTTTGCCGATGTCGTCGTAGGTCGGCAGGTGGTCGTCGTCAGGTCCGAACACGGCGTCCACCTCGGCCCGCACTCGGGCCAGAACCCCGGGATGGTGCAGCAGGTTGTAGACGGTGTTCGGCATGAGCTCCGACGTCGTCAGCTGTCCGGCGATCAGGAAGGTCATGATCTGGTTGCGGATGTTGTCCTCGCCGAGAGCCTGAGCCCCCTCTGCGCCGAGCATGACGTAGAGCAGATCCCCGGTGCCACCGGCGGTGTGCCCGGCGATCAGCTCGCCGAAGTAGGCGTGCAGGGTCGACAACTCGGCCTCGAACTCCGGTGTCTCGCCGTGTGCGAAGACCTCGGTCAGCGCGTTGGTGAAGCTCTGCGGGATCGGGGCCAGACCGTCGTAGGCGTATGACTCGAACCGTGCCCCGAAGCCCGCCAGCCCGACGGTGTCCATGGCCAGTTTCTGCAG
Organism: Mycolicibacterium sp. TUM20985; assembly: GCF_030295745.1. Taxonomy (NCBI): domain Bacteria; kingdom Bacillati; phylum Actinomycetota; class Actinomycetes; order Mycobacteriales; family Mycobacteriaceae; genus Mycobacterium; species Mycobacterium antarcticum. The sequence goes on along the minus strand of NZ_AP027291.1, from coordinate 4,962,307 downwards.
ATCATCGGAGACGTCCACCGGGCCGACGCCAACACGGGCGTCCCACCGCGAGACCAACTGGCGGTTGATGTCGAGCATCGCGTCGTGGTAGTTGCGCAGCCCCGCGTAGCTGAATCCGGGTAGCAGGACGTCGTGCGCCTTCTGCCAGTTGGGTTCGCCGTGAAAGGCGGTGAACAGCCCGTCTCCGGCCAACGGACGGACCCGTTCCAGGGACGCCGTGAGGTTCTTGGCGAACCTGCCCTCGTCGCACAGCTCCTCGACGAGTTCCACGGAGAACGCGTACAGCTTTCGGGCACCGCTCCAACTCGCATAGAAGATTGGGCCGTGCCGCTCGGCGAGGATGTCGATGGGCAGCGCGTAGGGCCGGCCCACGAGGTCTGCGTCCGTGGGCAGCGGACCGTCCGCCGACGGGATGCCGTCAATCGTCGGTGGCAGGGACGGCACGTAGTCGGGCATGTCGCGGAGCATAGGCACCGACGGATCGCGAGGTTCGGGAATTGACGAGGCCGTCACGAGCAGACGCAAAGGGCCCTGAACCGGCGGGTGTCAGGGCCCTTTGCGTCTGCTCGCGGGGAGGTGGGGGCTCGATCGCGATGTTCACCGCGAATCCCGGACCGCCAGATAGTGTTCGGAGACCGCAACGCCGTCGGTGTAGCGCTCGACGGCCTCCTCGATCAGTCGGTCCTGACCGGTGAGCCGGGTGTAGTGCTGCAACATGTGCTCGCCCCAGGACCGCACGATGAACGTCTCAACGAACGTCGACTCGTGTTCGACGCTGCGGAACAGCCGCCACTGCGAGGCGCCGGTGCGCTGCCGGGACCGGCCCAGTACCGCCATCGCCGCCAGGAAGGGTTCTTCGTCCGACGATGCGACGCGGTAGGAGGTCAGCACCAGCACCGGGCCGTCCAACGGTTCGGGCTCGAAGATCAGCGTCGGCTCGGGCCAGTGCGAGGACAGCGTCAGGTCGAGCTGGCTCGTGTTCGCGTGCAGCGGCCACCACATCGACGACAGTCCGCACACCACCAACAGGCCCGCGCTGACCAGCAGGCTGGTGGCACTGGTCGTCGCCGCGGCGAGCACGCCCCACAGCACCGACCCAAATGCTTGCCCGCCCATGAAGATCAGCTGATACACCGACAGCCCGCGGGCGCGCACCCACGCCGGCAGGCTCAATTGCATGGAGGCGTTGAGCGTCGACAGCGACAGCAGCCACGACGCGCCGCCGACGATCAAGGCGGCCATCACCGCAGCGAAGACGGGCACCAGCGCCAGCACCACGGTGGCCACCGCGAACCCCGCCGCGCCGACCGTCAGCAGGACGTTCTGGCCGAACCGCGCCCGCAATCGCGACAGCAGGAATGCGCCGAGCACCGCGCCCGCACCGAGCGCGCCGAGGAGTAGCCCGTAGCCCGAGGAGGACAACCCGAGTTGGTTCGCCGCGATCACCGGCAGCAGTCCCCACAGCGCGCTCGCCGGACCAATGAACAGCGCCGCCCGCAGCAGGATCCGCCGCACGATCGGTGAGCTGCGGATGAAGCGTCCGCCCGCGCCGAGCGCCGCCAGAGCCCGCTCGGGTGGGTAACCGCTGACCACAGGAGGCCGACGCCACCAGACGAGGACGAACACGATCCCGATGAACGACACCGCGTTGAGCGCGAAGACCAGCGTCGGGCCGGACAGCGAGACCAGCACACCGGCGATCGCCGGGCCGATCGCCCTGGCACCGTTCAAGCTCATGCTGCCCAACGCCGCCGCAGCCGGAATCTGTTCGGAGGGAACGAGATCGGGCTGGATCGCCTGCCATGCCGGCGCCGTGAGCGCCTGCCCGCAGCCGATGACGAACAACAGCATCAGCAGCACCGCCGGGGTGGTCAAGCCAAACCCGGTCAGCGTCGCGAGCAGGCCGACACCCGCCGCCATGGCCCCCTGCGTCGCGATGAGTAGCCGGCGCCGGTCGACCAGATCGGCGAGAACACCCGACGGCAACGCCAGCAGCACCACCGGCAGCGTCGTCGCGGTCTGCACCAGCGGGACCAGAACCGCCGCGCGCGGATCCCCGACGAGCATCCACTGCGCGCCGACGGTCTGCATCCAGGTGCCCAGATTGGAGACCAGCTGGGCGATCCACAGTGCCCGGTAGACCGGCGACCGCAGCGGTGCCCACGTCGAGATCGGTCCCGTCGGTGTGGTCACCGCTGCCATTCCTCGCTCCCGTCCCATGGTCTCCAGGACACCCTAGGGTGACGGAATACCCCCGCGACTCACCTGGCAACGCGCCCCGGCCGATGAGTTTCACCGACCACCCGAGTCTGCCCCGACACCACCCAGACCCTCAGAACGGACGACCAATGCCGCGGACCAACCTCTCGATGTCGATTTCGGCCGACGGCTACGTCGCCGGTCCGGACCAGAGCGAGGAGCATCCGCTCGGCATCGGCGGTCAGCTACTGCACCGATGGCACCTCGGCCCCGAGGCGGAGCATCCCGTAAATCGTCAGGTGGTCTCGGAGATGCTCAGCGGGATGGGTGCAACCATCATGGGGCGCAACATGTTCGGTCCGGTGCGCGGTGACTGGGGCGACTCGGACTGGGCCGGCTGGTGGGGCGAGGAACCGCCGTACCACTGCCCGGTGTTCGTGCTGACCCACTACGCCCACGACCCGATCGCCCTCGAGGGGACGACATTCCACTTCGTCACCGACGGCATCGAGTCCGCCTACTCGCAGGCGGTCGAGGTGGCGGGCGACCGACCCATCAGCATCGCGGGCGGCGCCTCCTGCGCCAGGCAGGCAATCCGCGCAGGGCTCGTCGACGAGATCGACCTGCAGGTGAGTCCCGTCATCCTGGGAGCGGGGGAGCGCTTGTTCGACGGCTTCGAGGCGGGCAGTCCGCGCCTCGAGTTGGCACGCGTCCTCGACGCGCCGGGGGTGGCGCACCTGCGCTACCGCGTCGTCGACGGAGAGTGACGGCGCACTACCCCTTGACGAGCGTGAACTGCCCCAGCTCGCTGATGCCGCGCTGGAAGAAGTCGCTGCAACCCACCAGGTACTTCATGTATCGCTCGTAGACCTCTTCGGACGTCGCGGCGACCGCCTCGTCGTGATGCTGCTCCAACGCCGTCGCCCACAGATCCAGCGTCCGCACGTAGTGCTCGTCCAGCAACTGCTTGTCCGAGACCTTGAAGCCAGCCGCCTCAGACAGGTTGATGATGTCCTCGTCGCATGGGATCGAGCCGCCCGGGAAGATCTCCTTGGCGATGAACCGCATGAACCGCAGGTCGGTCATCACGATCGGGATGCCCATCTCCGGCCAGCGCTTCAGGGGGTGACCAAGGATGGCCTGCAACACCATTCGGCCATCGGCGGGCAGCATGTCGCTGCAGCTCTGGAAGAACGGCGCATAGCGCTCCGGCGGGAACGCCTCGATCGCCTCGAGGCTAATGATGCGATCGACGGATTCGTCGAACTGCTCCCACCCGCGGAGCAGCACCCGGCTCGACCGCGTGGTGTCGAGACCGTCCAGCAACTTCTGTCCGAATGCGCGCTGGTTCTTGCTCAACGTCAGGCCGACGACGTTGACGTCGAACTTCTCGATCGCACGCTGCATCACCGAACCCCAGCCGCAGCCGATGTCGAGCAGCGTCATGCCAGGCTCGAGGTTCAGCTTGCCGAGCGCCAGATCGAGCTTGGCCATCTGAGCTTCTTCGAGCGTCATGTCGTCACGCTCGAAGTACGCGCAGCTGTAGGTCCGCGACGGATCCTGGAACAGGCCGAAGAACTCGTCGGACAAGTCGTAGTGCGCCTGGACCTCTTCGAAGTGCGGTTCCATGGTCGTCGACGTCTTCATTCGTTCGGCCTTCGTCTCAACCATGTCTCGAATTACACTTTCTCGCAGGTGAATTGAACGACGTCGGTGTAGCCCTCGCGGAACAGATCGGCACAGCCGGTCAGGTACTTGAGGAACCGCTCGTAGATGACCTCGTTGGTGATCTCGATGGCCTCGTCCTTCTTGGCCTCGAGGTTCGCCGCCCAGGTGTCCAACGTCTTGACGTAGTGCGGCTGCAGGTGCTGTTCGCGGGTGATGGTCCAACCGGCCTTGACCGCGTGATTGGTGACCATCGACGCCAGCGGCAGACGACCGCCGGGGTAGATCTCGTCCATGATGAACTTGATGAAGCGCACCCGTGACATGGTCAGCGGCAGCTTCTTGGCCTTGATCTCCTCATCCTCGGGGATGGTGATCGTGTGCAGCATCTGCACGCCGTCGTCGGGCAGCCAGTCGAAGGTGTTCTTGAAGTAGTCGTCGTACTTGTTGAAGCCGAAGTGCTCGAAGGCGCCGATGGACACGATCCGATCGACCTGACCGCTGAAGTCCTCCCACGGCTGCAGGCGAACTTCCATCGTGCGATCGCTGGTCGAGTTGGCGATCCAGTGCTGCTCGATGTGCTGCTTCTGGTTCTCCGAGAGCGTCAGGCCGATGACATTGACGTCGTACTTCTCGACCGCCCGCATGATCGTCGCGCCCCAGCCGCAGCCGATGTCGAGCAGAGTCATCCCCGGCTCCAGGCCGAGCTTGCCGAGCGACAAATCGATCTTCGCCATCTGGGCTTCTTCGAGCGTCATGTCGTCACGCTCGAAATAGGCGCAGCTGTACACCTGGTTCGGATCCTGCCAGAGCTTGAAGAAGTCATTCGAGATGTCGTAGTGGAACTGGACTTCCTTCTTGTCCGATCCACGCGTCTGCGACGCGGACTTGGACAGCCACTGGGACTGTGCAGGTGACGGGCTTTGCGTCTCGCTCGAGGAATTCATGAACCAACCTGTCGGCTATCGATAGTGGCGGTCGCGGCCGTGCCGCCCGGCGTCTTCTTCACCATGCCGGCACATCGACCCTACCTCCGCCACGTCGTCGTTTCGACGGCGACGCGACGGCGCAGACGAGGTTATCTCGGAAGTGCCGGTGCGCGTTCTTTGCCGAGCCGTGGCAGAAGAATTGCTGAAATCGCCTTCCCCGGACCCGCCGGGACACGCGGGGTGGCCGCGCTACACACTTGTCTCATGACGGAACGTGAGGACCCCCGCGTCGCGGTCTACTTGGATTTCGACAACATCGTGATCTCACGGTACGACCAGGTGAACGGCCGCAACTCGTTTCAGCGCGACAAGACCAAGGGCCTGGAGGTCGACCGGCTGCACCGCGCCACCGTCGACGTCGGAGCGATCATCGACTTCGCCTCGTCCTTCGGGACACTAGTGCTGACCAGGGCCTACGCCGACTGGTCGGCCGACGTCAACGCCGGTTACCGCGGCCAGTTGGTCAGTCGCGCCGTCGACCTCGTGCAGCTGTTCCCCGCGGCGGCCTACGGCAAGAACGGTGCCGACATCCGATTGGCCGTGGACGCGGTCGAGGACATGTTCCGTCTCCCCGACCTGACGCACGTCGTCATCGTCGCGGGCGACTCCGACTACATCGCGCTCGCGCAGCGGTGCAAGCGGCTCGGACGCTACGTCGTGGGCATCGGGGTGGCGGGCTCGTCGAGCCGTTCCCTGGCAGCGGCGTGCGACGACTTCGTCATCTACGACGCGCTACCCGGCGTGCCGGTCTTCGAGCCGCCGGAGATCGCCGCCCCCGAGAAGGACGAACCGGAGCCGGAGCCGAAGAAACGCGCCCCGCGGCGGCGGGCCACCCGGCCGCAGGTGGTCGAGGAGGAGGAGCCGGAGACGCCCGATCCGCAAACCGCCGCGACCGGACTCCTGCAACGTGCCCTGCGCATCGGGCTGGAGAAGGACGACGTCGAGTGGCTGCACAACTCGGCGGTGAAGGCGCAGATGAAGCGGATGGATCCCTCGTTCAGCGAGAAGTCGCTGGGCTTCCGGTCGTTCAGCGACTTCTTGCGCTCACGCACCGACGTCGTGGAGCTCGATGAGAGCTCCACGACGCGGATGGTGCGATTACGCGCTGACGCCTAGGCGATCGTCTGGACGATGCCCGACTTCATCGCATCTAGCTGGGCGCCCCAGTAGCCCCAGGCGTGGGTGCCATTGGGCGGGAAGTTGAACGTCGCGTTGTTTCCGCCTGCGCCGGTGTAGGCGTTCTGGAAGGCGACGTTGCTATCCCGGGTCAAACTCTCGAGCAGCGTGGCAGGTAGGTCGGCGCCGCCCAGTTCATTGGGGGTGCCGTTACCGGTGTATACGAAGATCCGGGTGCCGTTGGAGGCCAACCGGCTCGCCTGGAGCGTCGGGTCGTTGCGCTGCCAGGCCGGACCGCCGCCGGGACCCCACATGGCGCCCGCGTCGAAGCCGCCGGAGTCGCGCATCGCGAATCCGACGAGCGTGGGCCAGACCCCCTGCGAGAGGTTCAGGAAGCCCGACATGGAGCCAGCGTAGGAGAATTGGCCCGGGTGGTAGGCGGCCAGGATCAGCGCGGCGCTGCCCGACATCGACAGGCCGACGACGGCGTTTCCGCTCGACGAGATGCCCTTGTTCGCCGCGAGGTAGGCGGGGAGCTCCGAGGTCAGGAACGTCTCCCACTGGTAGTTCTGGGTCTGACCGTTGCCGACGGCAGGGCTCTGCCAGTTGGTGTAGAAGCTCGACATGCCGCCAACGGGCATGACGACCGAGACACCGGAGCCGTTGAACTTCTCAAAGGCATTGGTCTCGATGTCCCAGCCGCTGTTGTCGTCGCGGGCACGGAGCCCGTCGAGCAGGTACACCGCGTGCGAACCGCCGGGCTGGAAGCGCACCAGCACGTTGCGGCCCATCGCGGCGGAGGGCACCTGCAGGTCCTCGACCGGCAGCCCCGCAGGCGAATACGCCCCGGCGGTCGCCGATACGCCCGTGACCCCGATCAGGCCGGGTAGTGCGGCGGCGGCGATTGCGGCGACGGCGAGCCGCCGTCCCCAACTGCGCCGGATTCTTTGAACGAACGTCATCTCACATCCATCTCTTCGGGAAGTCCCGCACTCGGTGCGGTGAACGGTTTCGGGTACGGCGACCGGGTGGCCGCCCTACCGGTTGTCACTTCTTGGCAACCGCCCGCGGAGCAACGCACCCCGCGGAGCGCTGCCCTCTTTTCTTCTTCTCGGCGACACTTACCCGTTCGTTACCGAACGACACCTGCCGGTATGCGAGGGAACGGCCCGAACCACCTACCATGGGACCGCGTCGTAATCGTCGGTGCCGAAAATCAATGGAGTCTTGTTGACGTCTAATCGTCGCGCGCGAGGGGCCGGGATGGCCGCAACCTTCGCGGTGTTGGCCGTGCTCGGTGGCGTGGTGGTCAGTGGTTCGGAACGCTGTGTGCACGGATGCCAGGTGCTCGCCGCCCCTCGGGATCTGGCCGAGGCGCAGACGCCGACCGTGCCCGCGTCCACACCCGCGATGCTGTCGGTCATGCCGGCACCGGCGGCCGACAAGGTGAATCCGTCGAGTCCGGTCGTGGTCAGCGCCACCGCGGGCACCCTTACCGACGTCACGATGACCAACGACAGCGGCAAGGTGGTGCCGGGTGTGCTCACGCCGGATCACACGGCTTGGAAGCCAACCGGTCAGCTTGGTTACGGCCGCACCTACACGATGAAGGTCCTGGCGCGCGGCCCCGCCGGGATGCCCTCCCGCCAGGAGTCCAGCTTCACCACGGTGTCTCCCAGCAAGCAAACGCAGGTGTACTTCGAGACCACCGACGGCGGACTGCTGCAGGACGGCGCCACCTACGGCGTGGGTGCGGTGGTCGTCGCCCACTTCGACGAGGACATCGACAACAAAGCCAACGCAGAGCGGCACCTATCGGTCACCACGAACCCGCCGGTGGCCGGATCGTGGTACTGGATCGACGATCAGACCGCGCACTGGCGGCCGCAGAAGTACTACGCGCCGGGCACCACCGTGACGGTGGCCGCCAATGTCTATGGCACCCCGCTCGGCGACGGCCTCTACGGCGAGGAGGACGAGCACGTCTCGTTCAAGATCGGTGACGCGCACGTGTCGATCGCCGACGACATCACCCACATGGTGAGCGTCTACGACAACGGCAAGCTGGTCCGCACCATGCCGACCTCGATGGGCATGGGCGGCGTCCAAACCATTGCGGGCAACACCTTCTCGTTCTTCACCCCGCCCGGCGTCTACACGGTGCTGAACAAGGCCAACCCGGTGATCATGGATTCCTCGACGTTCGGGTTGCCGACGAGCTCGCGGCTCGGCTACAAGGAGACGATCTCCTACGCCACCAAGATCAGCACCGACGGCATCTACCTGCACCAGCTCAACTCGACGGTGTGGGCGCAGGGCAATACCGACACGTCGCACGGCTGCCTGAACCTCAACGGCGACAACGCTTCCTGGTTCTTCGACTTCTCGGTTCCCGGCGACGTCGTCGAGGTGCGCAACACCGGTGGCAAGCCGCTGGAGATCTGGCAGAACGGCGACTGGACGGTGCCGTGGGATCAGTGGCTCAAGGGCAGCAGCATCACCTAGGGGTTGCGCGAAGATTCCGCATACGCCGCCAGCTCGTCGAGGAACCCGTCGGGAAACCGCAACGCCCCCTTGCCCGTCCGCCGCAGGAAGCCCGACGCCGCCCGCACCGACAGCGGCTTGCCCGGGAATCGCAGGAAGTCCACCAACGGCAGCCTCGGCTCCCACACCGGCCACGGCCCGACGTCCGCGACGTGTACGACGCCGTCGAGGTCCGCCCACGCCGCGCGGCGCGACCACTTGGTTCCCGTCCACGGCAAGTCGGCGCCGGGGTCGTAGCGGCCGGGGTCGACGAGCCGGCTGCCGATCCAGGCGGCGACGGGCACGCTGACCGAGTTGCCGACCATCCGCCAGCGCTCGCCGCGGCGCGCCACCTCGTCGGCGGGTGCGGTCCAATCCACGGGAAAGCCTTGCAGCCGTTCGGTATCGCGAAGGTCGGGGGTGACGTAGCGGCCCGTCGGGAGCCTGATCGCCGGGGGCGAGGCCACCCCCACCGAGGATCCGCACTTGATGGGCGGCACGCCGTCGACGGCCCAGCCGAAGGAACGCATGCCCTCGGTCCAATAGAAGCCGCAGGCCACGTCCGGGTAACCGCTCGTCGCCAAGGGCTTCTCGCAGTCGTCGGCCAGCAGCACGTCCCTGGGGTCGCCCACCCGCGACCCGACGAGGTACCACCGGTTGCGCCGCTGCGGCAGCCCGAAGGCATTGGTGTCGACGACGCGGTACGCCCACCGATACCCCAGCTGCGTCAACGCCGTCGTGATCACCCGCAGTGCGGCCCCGCGACCCAGCGACACGAGGAACGGCACGTTCTCGAGCACCACCCACGGCACGTCACCGTCGGAGAGCAGCCGCAACACCTCGCCGACCAGACTGCTTCGGGCGCCGACGATTCCGGCCTTGCGCCCGACACTGCTCAGATCCTGGCAGGGAAAGCCGGCGACGACGACATCGGTCCCCGTCGGCAACGAACCGACGTCGCGCACGTCGGCTTCGAGCTTGGTGTCGGGGAACCGCCGCCGCAGCACGTGCATGGCGGGTGAGGAATTCTCGACGAGCAGGTGGGCGTGATGACCGTTGGCCGCCATGCCCAGCTCGAGCCCGCCGATGCCGGCGAAGAGCCCCGCGACCTTCAGCGTCACCGCAGCCATTCCAGTGCGACGGCGTAGCTCAGCCGGGACGGCACGGCGTTGCCGATCATCCTGGCCAGGGCGGTGCGCTGGGTGACGCCATCGAACGAGAACCAATCCGGAATGTATTGCAGCCGTGCGGCTTCGTGGGCGGTGATGGTGCGACGACGGCTCGGGTGCACGTAGCGGCCCATGCACATGCTGTAGAAGCCGGTGGTGATGGTGTGCGACGGGCGGTCCCACGCCAGCCGCCCGTAGATGGCCTTGTAGCTGTGGCCGCCGTCGGCGTGGCAGGCGGGCCGTTCGCGGTCCGGCAGGTCGAATTCGCCGCTCTCGAAGAGGTAGTCGATGCGCCGTCGCGTTGCGGGCGCCGACCTGGCGACCATGTCCACCAGCTTGGTGGGTTCGGCCTGGCTCTCCAGATCCTGGAATGCCCAAGCCACGTCGCGAGGACTGCGGCGGTGCCGGTGCACGACGTCGTCGACGCCGGTCGTCTGGGTGAGGCTGGCCGCCAGGACCAGTCGACGTCGGCGCTGCGGCACGCCGATCTCGCTGAGGTCGATCACGCCGATCGACACGTGGTATCCGAGGTCTGCCAGGGCGTCGGCGGTGCGTTGGACGACGGCTCGTCGGTCGTTGATGGCCCCCGGCACGTTCTCGATCAGAATATGTTGCGGGCCAAGAACTTCGGCTGCCCGAACCATCGTTCGGTAAAGCTCGTTCTTGTCGTCGGCGTGGCGGGTGCGGTTGTTGAAGTCGCTGTGACCCTGACACGGCGGCCCACCCACCAGCACGTCGACGTCGGCGTGGCCTTTGGCCAGCAGCCGTTCGGCCGAGGTGAGCCGCGAGCCGACCTCGCCGGGCAGCACGTCGTCGACGTCACGGCACAGCGTGGTGCCCGAGGGGAAGTTGGCCGCGTAGGTCTTTGCCGCTACCGCGTCGACGTCGACGGCGAGCACCGGTTCGAACGATCGATTGAGCGCCCGCGCCGCTTCGGCCACCCCGATGGACAGCCCGCCGCAGCCCGAGAACAGATCGACGACGCGAACCGAGGACCGCGCCGCCCCGCACGGCGGCGCGACGGTGCTCTGCAGCCAGGCGCGCTCGGCTTCGTCGGCGCACGTGGGCCGGGCATCGGTGCCGGTGTAACCGGCCATCACGCTGGCGGTCTGCCGACCGTCCCGACGCGCGACATGCCGTTCGTAGATCCCGTTGCGGGTCCGGAAGCGCTCGAGTCCGACGTCGGAGGCGACGTCGGCGCGGCTGCTCACCCGCCGATCGTATGCAGCGTCGTCGTCGAGGCCGGCCAGGTGGCACGGCGCGCCGTCAATAGGCTGTTCACCATGGCGGATTCGTGGGCGTCGTCACCGGAGGCTCGGGCGCGGATGCAGTCGAACAAGAGCCGCGACACCAAACCCGAACTGGCGCTGCGGTCAGCCGTGCATGCGTTGGGCCTGCGCTACCGGGTATCGGCCAAGCCGTTGCGCGAGCTGCGGCGGACCGCCGATCTGGTGTTCCCGCGGGCGAAGGTCGCGGTGTTCCTCGACGGCTGCTTCTGGCACGGCTGCCCCGAGCATCACACCGTCGCGTCGGCCAACGCCACGTTCTGGGCCGAGAAGGTCGAGGCGAACCGCGCCAGGGACCGCGATACCGACGGGCGGCTGGCCGCGGCGGGCTGGGTGAGCGTCAGGATCTGGGAGCACGAAGACCCGGTGGCGGCGGCGCGGCAGGTCGAGGAGGTCGTGCGGGCCCGCCGCGACGGGGACGGCGGCGTCGTCGTCACACCTGGTGGATCCGCGGAATAGGAAGCCAACCTCGCTAGTTGCGCATAGCAGTTCGGGCGCACTGGCCGCCTGACGTCGCGAAGAGGTTGACCATGATCGATCTGAGAAGCATGGCGGGCGGCATCGTCGTCGCCGGATCGCTGGCGCTCGGCATCGGGGCGGGAGTGGCGGAGGCTGCACCCGCACCCGTGTCGCCCGAGGTGCAGTCGACGAGTCAGATCGGCGAAGGCGCCGGTCAGGTGCCGGTGACACCCTCGCCGTATGCCGCCTACGGCGGGGACGGGATCTGCGCGACGCCCGGGTTGTACTTCGTCAACAAATGCACTTAGTGCAGAACCCACCGTTCAATGTGATTTAGATCACACGGGGCGTATGCTCGAGGTCATCTCTTGAGAAGGGAGATGCACATGAAAAGCGCGCATCGCGATCCCGTGGATCACTGCCGCACCACACAGCCGCATGCCGGCGAATCGTTCATCGACACGCTGTGGCTACCCGGCCTGTTGCTCATCATGTTGGGCACCGTGACGATCGCTGGCTTCCTGGCGGCGACCGCCTACCAACAGACCGCCTGGCAGCTACCGCTCGCGTTCATCGCCGGAGCACTCGTCACCGCCGGAACCATCCTCATCGCACTGGAGCACCACCGCGTCATACGCGTCGAGGAACGTTGGTTCGCCGAACATCCGCGTGTGCACTAGCTCCATCGCGGCGCCTGCCGCCTCAGCACATCGACTGTGTGCCCTATGGACGAGATTTCGCCAAAATCCGTCCATATCAATCACACTCGACGCGCCGTCAGGCCCTAGTCGTAGATGACGTCGAGCCCTCGGCGCCTGAGGTCGGCCAGTCCGCTGCGCATCGTCTGCAGCTGCTCGGGGGTGTGCCCCACCCAGTCGACCAGCTCACCGACGATGCGCACGGGTTCGCTGGTCCGGTAGGAAAGGGTCGGATTGCCGGGCAGCTTCTTGTCCGTCACGTTCGGGTCGTCCTCGAGTGCGCCTTCGGGTTCGACGACGTAGATGCGGCCGGGGCCGTCGCCGACCGCCATCTCGGCGCCCCACACCGCGGCGTCGAGGGTCTGCGTCACGTAGACGTGGTTCATGATGCGGCCGGGGGCGTAGTTCGATTCGCGACCGGGCATCAGCAGATCACCCACCGCCAGTGCGGCTTTGGTGCCGTGAAGATACGCACCCGAGGCGTGCACCTCGAAGGGCTTGGGCTTGTTCGTCATGGTCGACGATGGTGCACCACGACCGGGGTCTTGCGGCAAGCCCCCGGGTGTGCCATAAATTGAGAGAGGGAATTAGTCCGCGGCCGGTCGCTGCAATCTGAGCGCCAACCCGGACGCGCGGACCGCGCGACGATCGATGGCCGCCCGCACCGACGCCTCCGAACCGACGACCCGCACCTTCGCCTTGGCCCGCGTGACGGCGGTGTAGAACAGCTCACGCGTCAACAGTCGCGAGTCGACCGGCGGCATCAACACCGTCACCTCGGACGCCTGCGAACCCTGGCTCTTGTGGATCGTCATCGCGTGCATGGTGTCGACGTCGGCGAGTCGCCCCGTGGCGAACGACAGCGGCGCACCCGCACCACCGATGACGGCGCGCAGCCCGGTCGGGTCGCTGACGGTGACCCCGGTGTCGCCGTTGTACAGCGTGAGCCCGTAGTCGTTGGCCGTGACCAGCACCGGTCGACCGGCGTACCAGTCCGACCAGATGGGCTCCCCGGTCGCTTCGGCGAGCCACCGCTCGACCTGTCGATTCCAGTGCTGTACCCCGTGCGGGCCGCGGCGATGAGCGCACAGCAGGCGGTGTTCGTCGAGCGTCTCGAGCGCCGTCGCGGCATCACCGAGCACCGCCGCCTCCCGGAGCCGAAGCGCTTGCGGCAGAAGCACCTTAGAGAGATCGGCCATGGCGTCCTCGACGTCGAGCCACTCGATGTGCTCACCACCCGCGCGCAGCACCTCGATCGCGCCGTCGGCGTCCCCGTCGCGGATTGCTGCGGCCAGCGCACCGATCGACTCGCCGAAGCGGTGCGACGTCTGCAGGGCAGCGACCGCGGTGCCCTCGGTGGCGCCGAGCCCCTCCACCAGGTCCGCCAACACCGCGCCCGCCTCGACGGACGCGAGTTGGTCGGGGTCGCCCACCAGCAGCAGACGCGCCTCGGGCCGCACCGCTTCCAGCAGTCGCGCCATCATGGTCAACGACACCATCGACGTCTCGTCCACCACGATCACATCGTGCGGCAGCCGGTTGGCCCGGTGATGCCGGAACCGTGACGAGTTGTCCGGCCGACTGCCCAGCAGCCGGTGCAGCGTCGTCGCGCGCAGGCCGGAGATGCGTTCCCGGTCGGCCGGATCCAGTTCGTCGATCTCGACCTGCACGGCCTCCTGCAGCCGCGCGGCAGCCTTGCCGGTCGGTGCCGCCAGAGCGATGCGCAGCCGCGGCGCCGAGCCCGACTGCCCGGCGAACAAGGCCAGCAGTCGCGCCACGGTGGTGGTCTTACCCGTTCCCGGTCCACCGGTCAGCACCGTGAGCCGTTGCGACAGTGCGGTCTTCGCCGCCCGGCGCTGCTCCTCGTACCCGGCGGGAAACAGGCGCTCGAGGTCGGTGTCCGCCGCGGTCGTCGCCCCGCCCAGCATCGCCCGCAGATCCTTGGCGACCTGCTCCTCCTCGCGCCAGTACCGGTCCAGGTACAGCAGGTCGCCCTCCCGGCGCAGCACGTGCGGCGCGGCCAGCAGCGGGCTCGCGTGCACGGCCGCCAACCAGGCGTCGGCTGCCGGCCACGGAAGTTCGGGATCGTCGACCTGCGCGGCGACCGAGCTCAGGTCGACGCACACCGAGCCGCCCCGCAACCCGCGCACCACGAAGGCCACCGCGAGGGCGACCCGCTCGTCGGCCTCGCCAGCCAGGGCCGTAAGACGCTGCGCCACATGCACATCCGACGATTCGAGGACGCCGGCGTCGTTGAACGTCCGCAACAGTCCGGATGCCCCGGCCGCGCGGCGCCAGTCGGCCTCGTCAACGGTCTCGGTCGAGCTCATTCCGCCCTCCCCGCATCGAGCAGATCCGACATCGCCACGGTCAGCGCCGCCGGCGGCTGCCAGTCGAACACCCCCGAGGGATGCCCGTCGACCACGGGGGTTCCCTCACCGCACATACCGCGCAGAAACAGATACATCACCCCGCCGAGGTGGCGTTCGGGGTCATACCCCGGCTGGCGCCAACGCAGGAATCGGTGCAGCACCACGTTGTAGAGCAAGGCCTGCAGCGGGTAGTCCGAGTGCAGCATCGCCTCGACCAGCCGCGGGCGGCCGTAATCGGCTGCTGTCAGAGGCGTCTCGTCCTCGCCGAGCCAGTTCGTCTTGTAGTCGACCACGACGTAGCGGCAGCCGTAGCCGTCGGGAATGCGCAGTACCACGTCGATCGACCCGTTCAGATAGCCGCGCAACGGCTGGTCGCCCAGCCCGGCACCGGTCAGGCGGTCCGCGTACGACGCCAACGGATCGCCGGCACCGAGGTGTCGCGCCACCAACCGGCCGACGTCCCTCAGATGGATCTGCGGTGCCGTCGCGCCGAGGTCACCACCGGCCAGGGGGAATTCGAAGTCGAGCTCCCGCAACCGGTCTCGCAACCCGATCTGACGCAACGTCAGCCCGCCGGCCAGCGGCCCGAGCGGGGTGTCGTGCATCGGCACCAGCGCGGCCGCGAGCTCACCGTCGGGCACGTCCACCGGCCACCACACCGAGTGCTCACTGATCCGGGCCGCCAGCTCGGCCTCGAGGTCCGCGGCGAACGGGTCCGCCGTCTCGAGGACCGCGTGCACCAGGCTGCCGAACTTCGCCCCCTTGGGCAGGTCGGCCATCGGCGACGGCACGTCCGGCCCGACGGGGTTTTGGACCAGCGCGATGTCGGCCACTTCATCGTCGAGTTCGACGATTTCCGGCTCGCTGCTGACCCCCGCGGTCTCGGTCACGCGGATCAGGCCCGAGTAGGAGGTACGCCGCCAGGTGGTGTCGATGCTGCGGTGGAAGTGCCTGGCGCCCAGATCCGATGGCGTCGGCTCGGTGGGTGGAGCCGTCACCGTGGTCGGCACCGAGGGCTCGAGCACCGGGCCGCCCAGCGCCTCCCACGCGCGGAGTCGGTCCAACGCCTCGTCGTCGGTGACCTTGGCGGGCACGCACCGGTTCGGGACGACGGCCTCACCGGGGCGGCGCCCGCGCAGCAGCCGTGACAGTCCGCCGTTCGGCTCGTCCCGCGCCGAGGACCACCACGCCACCACCTGGGACTGCGCCCGGGTCAGGGCCACGTAGGTCAGTCGGCTGTCGTCACCGGCCGCCTCGGCCCGGCCCTGCGCCTCCACCGTGTGGTAGTCGGGGCTGTCCTTGCCGCCGATGTGCAGGCACCGGGTGTCTCCTTCGTGGAACAGGATGATCTCCGGATCGGGAACCCAGCGGTTGAAGGCAAACGGCAGGTACACGATTGGGTACTGCAAGCCCTTGCTGACCCACACCGTCATGATCTGCACGGCCGCCGCGTCGCTGTCGAGTCGGCGGTTGCGCTCGGTGGCGCTGCCGCCGTCGCGTTCGGCGCGCAGCCAGTCGCGCAGTGCGGGCAGGTTGTACCGCTCGCGGTGGGCGACGTCCTGCAGCAGCTGCGTCATGTGTGCGAGATCGGTCATGTGGCGCTCGCCGTTGCGCCACGACAGCACGCGGTCGCTCATCCCCGCGAGCTGCGCGGCCTCGAAGATCGCGGCGACCCCGCGCTCGCGGGCGTGAGCGGCCCACTCCCGCAACGTCTCGGCCAGTCGATCGGTCAGCGCGTCACCGCCCGCCACCAGATCCTTGGCCGTCTTGCCGAAGAACATCGTCGCGGCGGCCGCGCGCACGACGCCGGCGCGGTGCGGTTGGTCGAACGCCTCCAGCAGGGCCAGCCAGTCGTCGGCGGCCTCGGAGCCGAAGATGTCCGAGTCGCCGGTGTACACCGAGGGAACACCCGCCTCGGTCAGTGCGCGCTGGCAGGCCCTGGCGTCCTTGTGGGTCTCCACGATCACCGCGACGTCGCGCGCCTGCACCGGCCTGCCGTCGTAGGTGGCGCCGCTGGCGAGCAGCGCGCCGACGTCGGACGCCAGGTCCCTGCCGATGTGCTCACGTAGGTCGCCGATGGCGAGGTTCTGAATACCGCTGCGGCCAAACGTCTTCCGCTCGACCACGCGCAGCCGGAAGGGATCGTCGCACGGGGCGCCCACCAGTCGTTGGCCCTGGTGGGCGGCCGCCACGTCGTGGACGACGATGCTGGGGTGCCCCAGCTGGGCGCCGCGCAGCACCGCCTGCAACCGGTCGACCAGCACACCGTCGCTGCGCCAATTGGTGGTCAGCGTCTTCTTGTCGCCTGCGGTCTGCGCGGCGCTCAGATAGGTGACGATGTCGCCCCCGCGAAACGCATAGATCGCCTGCTTCGGATCACCGATCAGGATGACGGTCGAGCGCTTGCTGAACGCGCGGTCGATGACCCTCCACTGCACGGGGTCGGTGTCCTGGAACTCGTCGACCATGACGATCGGCCAGCGCTGGTGCATGCGCACGCCGGCGGGGGAATCGTCGGCGTCGAGGGCGGCGGCCAGTCGGGTCAGCAGATCGTCGTACCCGAGGATGCCGAGGCGCCGCTTACGCGTCTCCATCTCCGCCAGAACGTGATTGGCGAACGCGACGCAGACCGCAGCCCGCGAGTCGGGCGCCGGATCGCGTGGCCGCAGTTCGGTAGCCGGATGGTTGACCACCTCCTTGGCGAGGGTGAGGGCGTCGCGATAGCTCAACAACGGATCTTCGCGCTCGTTGCCGAAGTGCGCGAGGTAGAGGTCGTTGACGATCTCGGTGACCAGGTCGTTGAGACTCTCCACCAGTTGGACCCCGGCATCGGAATCTCCCGCCACACCGAGCGACTTCAGCACCAGCTGACAGAACTGATGGGTGGTGGCGATGGTGGCGGCGTCGAAGCCGGCCAGGGCGTCGCGTAGGCGTTCCCGTCGCTCGGCGCGCTGCTCGTCCGTGCCGTCGAGTAGGTGAACCACCACCTCGTTGTCGGTGGCGGCCGAGGCGTTGTCGAAAGCTACTGCGGCCTCGGTGATCTGGGCACGCACACGTTCCCGCAACTCCTGGCTGGCGGCCTTGCCGAAGGTGATCAGCAGCATCTCGTCCAGCGACGCCTTGCCCTCGGCGACGTAGCGGGTGACCAGACCGGCCAGGGCGAACGTCTTCCCGGTGCCGGCGCTGGCCTCGAGCACCGTCGTGGTGTGTGCGGCGGGCAGTGGTCCCCGAAGGTCGAAAGGTTCCATCACCCACTCACCTCCGCGCGCAGCATCGGCAGCCAGAGCCGTCCGGCATAGGCGCCCAGCCGGTTGGTCTCACCGTCGCACTCCTCGCCGGCGCGCACGGGTTGCATCAGGTCCCGCAGCCAAGCGCCCTGCCCCCACGCGCGCACGTGGGCCGGTTGCTGGTCGTCACCGGGATACATGTTCGACTTCCAGCGGAAGCCGGCGGCCCGCTCGGGATCGTCGCCGCCGTGCCGTGCCTCGGCCCAGGCGTAGGAGGTCTTCAGTGGCAGCGGCAAGGGCTCTCGGGCGCCTGCGTCGTAGATCGCCACCAGATCGCGCAACAATCCGACCGCCGACCCGTGCGGCCGCCCGAGGTTGCGCTGGCGCGGCGTGGCCCCGCGCTTGGGCCGCCCGATGCAGATGGCCGACCAGTCGGTGCCCGGCTCGTGAGCGTACAAGGCCAGCAACGGAATCCAGGACGCGAGCAGATGCTTGCCGTCGAGCTTCGAGTAGGTGACCGAAACGGTGTCCCTGCCAAAGACGGGGGACACGGTGCCCGTCAGGCGGCGGCCTGAGCCGAGGTCGACGTCGACGTCGAAGGCCCGCGGCGTGACCGTGCGGTACTGCGCGGCCGCCTGCGCCAACAGGCTGGACTGGTCTCGCAACTCGGTCGCCTTGCGCCAGCCGAGCTGACCGGGCGGCAGCGCGCCGCGACGCCACTCCGCGTGCCTGGCGTCGTCGGGTGACATGCCGCGCAGCATGTCCGACAGCATCCGGTCGCCAACCGCCCACTCCTCGAGGGCGTCGATGTCGACGGGCATCGCATCCTCGACACCGTCGACGTCCCACGGCAGTGTGTACTCCAG
Source organism: Mycolicibacterium sp. TUM20985 (assembly GCF_030295745.1). Classification (NCBI taxonomy): domain Bacteria; kingdom Bacillati; phylum Actinomycetota; class Actinomycetes; order Mycobacteriales; family Mycobacteriaceae; genus Mycobacterium; species Mycobacterium antarcticum. The sequence continues at coordinate 4,943,738 of NZ_AP027291.1, read as the reverse complement.
GGCGCGAAAGAAGCCCTTCACCGGATCCTTGAAGAAGCCGACGAGATCGGCGAGCACGACGTCGTCGGTCGGTCGGGCAGGCAGCGGGCCCGCCACGAACTGTGGCTGCTCGACCCGCTGGCCCGCGCCGATGCGCGCCGCGCGGAGCACGGTGGGGTCGAACGTGAACGGCTCCCCGGGAACCAACCGGCCCCGCTCGACATTGCGAATGTCGAAGGGCTGCAGAGGATGACGGATCACGATCTGATCGCGCACCCGGTCCTCGGTGGTGGTGTCGAGGGTGTCCAGCAGCTCGGCCAGCGGCACCGCGGGCGGACGCGGCTGCCCGGAGTACTCGTTGGCTCCGGTGTAGGTGATGACGAGCTTCTGGGTCGCCGCGCCGATGGCGTCGAGGAGCAGTTGACGGTCCTCGGAGCGGGTGTCGCGTTCACCGGTCATCGGCTGGCGGGCCAGCGCATCGTCACCGTCGATCACGCCGCGTCGCGGGAACACCCCGTCGTCGAGGCCGATCAAGCAGACCACCCGGTGCGGCACCGACCGCATCGGCACCATGGTGCACACGGTCAGCGTGCCGGTGCGAAAGTTGGCCCGTGTGGGCCGGCCCGCGAGGTGGCGAGCGAGCAGCGCCTTGACGTCGGGCAGGCGCAGGACCGTTCCGGCCCTGGCGCCCGCATCGGCGAGGACCTCCCCGAACTCGCGTTCCATCTGGCTGGTCTGCCACGCGTCGGCGTCGCCGACCCGGGTCAGCATCGTGATGCCGTCGGTCAACGCGGCCAACCACTCGCGCAGGGGCCGCGCCCCCGACAGCGCGTCGACGGTGCGCTGCAGCCGGTCGACGAACTCGGCAAGCTGGCCGGCCAGGTCGACGCGGTTGCTGCTGACGTCGTCGAGCGGCAGGGTGGCGCCGATCCAGGCGTGCGCATCGTCGGACATCGCGACACCGGCCAGCACCCGGTCCAAGCCGAAATGCCATGTGTCGTGGACGAAGTCGACCCCATACGGGCGACGGTGCTCCTGGTCGAACCCCCACCGGATGTTCGACTGGCGGACCCAGCGCGTGATGTCTTCGAGATTGTCGTCGGTGAACCCGAAGCGCGCGCGCACCGGCGCCGTCTGGGCGACGTTGAGCACCTCGCTGGCGGTGGCGCGGCGGCCGGCGAGATCCAGGAGTTGCGACGCCACGGCCAGCAGCGGGTTGGTCTGCACCAGCGAGCGGTCGGCCAGCCGCATTCGCAGCCGGTGCGCCGGGTGGGCATCGCGGAGCACGTCACCGAGGCCGAAGTCAGCGTTGATCAGGGGGGCGTAGGTCTCGATGTCGGGGCACATCACCAGGATGTCGCGCGGCTCGAGGGTGGGGTCGTCGGTGAGCAGGCCGAGCAGGACCTCGCGCAGCACGTCCACCTGGCGGGCGGGCCCGTGGCAGGCGTGCACCTGCACGGAGCGGTCGCCGACGGGAAGCGTCCGTCCTTGTGCCCGAACGGCATTCGCGGCGATGTCGGACTGCAGCCAGCCCAGCAGGTCGGCTGGCTGGTCGCCGGCGCCCGCGGGGCGTCCGAGGTACTCGTCGGTGTCCAGTGCGGCGGGGAGGGTGCGCTGCAGTTCGCGCACGTCGCGGCCGAGCGTCGCCAGTAGGGGATGGCCGACCCTTCGGTGACTGGTGTCCGTACATCGCGGCACGGCGCCGCGAAGATCGTCGAGCGCCCGCCAGAGCGCGTCGCTGGGGTGCGGCAGCCACAGGTGCACGTCATGGTGGGTGGCGAGCGCGTCGAGCAGTTCGATCTCGGTCACCGGCAGCCGGGTGTGCCCGAACAGGGACAGTCGTGGCGGGAGGTCACTTGGTGCTTCGCGAAGGCGCGCAACGGTTTTGCCGTGTCGGACGTGCGGCGGATCGGCCGGGATGCGGCCGGCGAGGGCGCACCACAGCGGTGGTTGCCAGTCCAGGTCGGCGTCGAGATCGGCGGTGTCCCCGGTGAGCCAGCCAGCCAGGAGCTGCGGGCGTTGCCTGGCGTACGACGCGAACAGTGCGGCGATCCGGCGCGCGACGGCGTAGCGCCTGCCCTGCCGAAGCTCGCGCTCGGCACCGGTCTCGAAGCACCCGAGATGCGTCGCGAGCGTGCGGCACCAGGGTTGCTCCAGGTTCTCGTCGATGACCTCTAGCAGGGGCCACACCATGGCGTCCGGCGACCAGGGATCGTCGTCCGAGGTACCGGTGATCTCGGCGATCAGCGACTGGGGGTTGCGGAACTCGACGCCCGCGCAGACACCGTCGGCACCCGCGCCGCGGCCCAGTACGTGGGACAGCCGCTGACTGAGCCAACGCTCGACGCCGCGTGCGGGCACCAGCACCAGTTCCATGGCGAACGGGTCGTCGAGGGGCTGAGCGAGCATGACGCCGAGGCCGTCGGCGAGCAGATCGGTCCGCTCGGCACGGTGGAGGTGAAGTGCCATTGCCGCCAGCCTAGGGGGCGCCTCCGACAGCGGTTGCAGGAACGCCGGGAAGTTTGCTCGGGCGCGTCGACGTGTCGTAGGCCCGTGGGAGAGTGAAGGTGTCGAGAGAAGGAGCGAAATGCCTGAACGAACCACCACCCCGCGCCTGTCCACCCGCTTCGACGAGGCCTTGGCCTACACGTCGAGCCTGCACCGGAGGCAGACCCGCAAGGGGGGCGACATCCCCTACGTCGGTCATCTGCTCTCCGTGGCCAGCCTGGTGATCGAGGGTGGCGGCACCGAAGCTCAGACCATCGCGGCCCTTCTGCACGATGCGGTCGAGGATCAGGGCGGCGCTCCGGTGCTCGCCGAGATCCGCGAGAAGTTCGGCGACGAGGTCGCGCAGATCGTCGCGGAGTGCAGCGACACCGACGTGGTGCCCAAGCCGCCCTGGCAGGAGCGCAAGCAGCATTACGTCGACCATCTCGGGGAGGCGTCCGAGGCCACCATCCTGGTGTCGCTGGCCGACAAGCTCGACAACGCGCGGGCCATCCTGCGGGACTATCGGCAGCAGGGGGATGAGCTGTGGCAGCGGTTCAACGTGAAGGACCCGGAGATGCATCTCTGGTACTACCGCTCGCTCTTGACGGTGTTCAAGCAGCGCAACACCACCTGGCTGGTCGCCGAACTCGATCGGGTGTACGTCGAGTTGGAGCAGATGGTCAGGACGGCAGCCACCGCCTAGGGTCGTTCGCGATGACCGACGAACATCTCAGGGACGCCGTCCTGCACCGTGCCCGCGACGACGACGCCCTTGGCGATCGGGCGCGACAGGTGGTGTCCGAGGCGTGGCGGGACGTGCCCACCGACGCGTCGCTCACGGTCGCGATGGCCCGGCTCGACGCGGAGATCGACGCACTCTCAGCGCATCGCACCGCCGCGGCCACCGTACCCGACGCAGATGAAATGCAAAGTGCCTGTGCCGCATTGCTTTCCGCGGCCGCCGCGCAGGGTGACGCGGAACGTGCCGCGGACGCCCTCTCCGCGGACCGGGTCCAGTTCCTCGAAACCAGCCTCGAGTTTCACGACCGGCACGGCACCCAGCCCTGCCCGGTGTGCGCCAAGGGTTCCCTGGACGACGAGTGGGTGGTTTGGGCGCGCGCCGCACTGACAGCGGAGCGGGATGCGGCCAGCGCCCTGCGGGTGGCCAGGTCTGGTGCGCATCGGGCACGACAAGCCCTGATCGCGCTCGTACGGGCTGTCGACGCGCCACCGCCCGAGGAGGTCACCCTGACGGCGGTCGCCGCGGCCCGCCTGGCCCACCAGTCGTTCTCGCCGCTGCCGACCGACGATGACACCGCCCTCGCCAGTCGCCTCGTGCGCGAACTCCCGGCGCTGCGGGACGCGTATGCCGCGCTCGAGCAGGCGGCGGCGGCAAAGCTCGAGGCCGCCCGCGAGGCGAAGGACTGGTTGCAGGCCCTCGCGCCGACGCTTGGCGACTGACTCCCTCCCCCTCCCCGCGAGCAGACGTAAAAGGCCCTCATTTGCCGCAAACGAGGGCCTTTTGCGTCTGCTCGCGGAGGCGCTCGCTAGGAGCTAGCTCGACGTGAACTCGGCGGGCAGACCGTCGATACCGGCCTGAATCGCGGCGATCGCGTCCTTGCGGGCCTTCAGCTTGCTGGCCCGGTGCGCCTTGACGTGTAGGCCGGCGGCCGCGTCGGCGGCGACGTCGTGCGCCCGCGCCAGCACGTTCCCGTCCTCGACGATCTCGTCCAACCAGCCGGCGGCGACGGCGTCGGCGCCGGTGAACACCGCTGCCATCGAGACTGCGCGCTGAAAGGCCGCTCGCGTCAAGCGGTTTCGCATGATCTCGATCGCCGAGATCGGCAGCACCATGCCGATCGCGACCTCGTTGGCCTGGCACCGCGAGCTCGGCGATCCGACGCGGTGGTCACCGCTGAGCATCAGGAACGAGCCCATCGCGATCGCGGGTCCCGTGGCCGCCATGATCACCGGCACCGGGAAGCTCAGCAGGCGGATCGACAACTCGAAGCCGCCGGACAGCATGCCCAGTGCGGCGGCGGCATCGCCGGAGTTGAAGACGCTGAGATCGAAGCCGGCGCTGAACACCCGCGAGTTGCCTGCGAGGACGACGGCCTTGACCTCCCCGTCGGCTGCGGCCTTCTCGGCCAGGTCGAGGGCGTCGTTGACGTTCTGCTGCATCGCTGGGGACAGCACGTTCACCTTGCCGTCGTCGAGCGTGATCGTGGCGACGGACTCGGTCTGCTCGTAGGCAACGGTGCTTGTCATCGGCTCTCCCTTGGGTGCGGTTCGAGCCGATCGTACTTACTGCACCGGTGGTGCCGGAGCGACGGGTTCCGCGGCGCCGCGACGCCGGCGTGACCACAGCAGTGCACCAATGACGAGGCCCGCCAGGACGACGCACCCGGCGCCGACGGCCAGCCAGGTCGTCCGGCTGATCCCCTCGTCGGCAGGAGCAGGCGCCACCTCGCCCGGCCCGATCGACAGGTTGGTCACGCTGCCCGCCGCCCCGGCCGCCACGACGTTCCCGTCGAGGCTCGACCAGCCGCCCGGCAGCTGATCGATGTAACCGAAGAGCGGTTCGACGAGCGACCACTCCCCGCTCGTGGTGATGACGACGACGGAACGGTTCCGCGGGGTGTCCGCGAAGGCCTGGATCGACCCCACGCCCTTGTCGATGCTGGCCCGAAGTTCGCCGCGCAGATCGACTCGCACATCGGTGCTTTCACCCCCGATGGGCAGCCGCAGCGACGTTTGGCCGAGGGTGGTCGCGTTCGCCACGATCAATCCGGCGGTCGTCGAGTCGGCCGCGGACTCGACGTCGACCACGCGCGGCATCAGGGACGTCCCGGTCAGCCGCGCGATGTCCGTGACCCCGCGGGTCGCGTAGTCGAGTAGCCCCGGGTCGCTGCCGTCGAGCGCCACGAGGAACTCCGGGTTGAACTCCGAGGGCACGGCGCTGAAGCCGTCGAGGGCCTGGCCACCGTGTCGCACGGTCAACGTCGACCGCGGGTCGACCTGGAATGTCAGAGGTGCCGTCGTGGGGCTACACAACTGGCGTGGGCTGTACGCCAGTGCGTACTCGAAATCGATTCTCTGGCGAAGAAAGTCGCTAGGGACATCGAAGACGGCGTCGACGCGACCACTATCCGTCAGGGGCGTGGTGTAGACGGCCTGCCCATCCACACTGACCACCAGGCTGGCGGAGTCCAGGGCTGCCACCGGTGTGTGAGTGGCGAGCAGGTGTACCTGCAGGCCGTCGACGCGTCCCGTGCCCAAGGCGGAGCGGTCGACTCCCACCGTGAGCGTGGACGTGCGCAGGACGGCGCGCTCCCCGGTGAGTTTCAATCGTCCGAAGCTCAGCTCGTCGGTGAGCGGGTCACGGCTGGAGCCGGCGTTGTCGACCCGTGCGGTCGGGACCTGGATGAGGGACTGCAATTGGTCGACGACGATGGCCACCTGATCGGTCATCTGATTGCCGCGGCCGGTCATCTTGAGGTACACGTTGGGCCGATCGGCGTTGACGAGGTTCGTTCCGGCGTCGCCATTTTCGACCACGACGGCTCTCGTGAACTGTGGTGTAGGCGGCGGGGTGGCGCCACGCGGCTGCGTGACGACCGTGATGGCCGGGGCCTGTGGCCGGTACATCCGCGCTACCGCCGACGCGAGGGTGAGGACCGCCTGTTGTTCGGCGCTCTCGGCGTCGGTGGGTGCGTAGATCGTGAGCCGCTGCAGGACGGGCGGAAAGAAGGTCGCAATCGTCGTGGGCGCGGGCTCGTTGCCGGCGAACACGGCTGCAAGATCGCTCAAGAGCAATTGCTGTCCAAGTCCGCACCGCTGCTCCACTGGGAGCGGGGCCTCTCGTACCGTGAAGGACAGGCCGACCCCCGTACTGCCGACCAGAGCTGCCGAGACGTCGACGTCGAAGGGCACCACGGCCTGATCGGGCGTCACTGCGGGCAGATCCACGGTGGCGAGCAGCGTGCCTCTGCTGTCATCGATCTCGACGAAGCCGGCGCCGAAGTCCACCGGGGCGTGGATGAGTCCCCGGAGGCGTCTGGCGGTGAACCCGGATGGCACCGGAACCGTGAAGCTCTGAGTGTTGTTGGCGCCGACCAGCGTGACGTCGTCGGGCAGGCCGACGGTGGTCCACGGGAACGTGATGTCTTCGCCGGGGATCGTGTCGGAGTTCAAAGGTTCGGCGAACGCCGTGCCGGAGCCGCCGAGTGTCACCGTCAAGATGACCGACGACAGCAAACACGCCGCCGCGGTGGCCGCTCGTCGAACCCGGCGAGTTACCCCAGAAGACACGCTCACTCCTGCTCCGAGTGATCCTTGGTATCACTCCCCGGCGTCGCACGCTACTGCCAAAGCGCGTGTTCCGAGGGCTGATGCGCCGAACTGGCGACAGCGGCACATCGGTTGAGCATCGGAAACGAGTGTTTGACGCAGCAATCGCTTCAGCGCCGTTTACCATCAGGTTCGCATAAGGCTTAGGACGGAGCGCCAGAGGTTGTCTGTCAACGTGTCGAAGGTGCCGGTGTCCGCGATTTCGAGGGTCTCATCGCTCGAGAGCCGGCTGTTGATGTCGAGGCTGGTTCTCGGTGTCCTGATCGGTCTCTGCGTTGGTGCGGTCACCGGCGGTCTGGCGTTCGGCACGTTGGTCTCGGACAGCACCGCAACGGCTTTCGTGCGCCTCAAGGTTCCGGTGGACCTGACCGCAATAGCGGGCGGGGCGAGTCAGATCACCCCGGACAACCAGGACAACACCGCCAAATTCGTGAGCGGGGAGATCGCGTACCTGTCGGGAGACGGTTTTGCTCAGGCCGTGGGCCGGAAGATGGCCCAGAACGAACCCGCGGCACTGAACATCGCGCAGGCGAGCCAATCGTCGATCGTGACCATCAGTTGCACCAGCAAGTCCGCCGACGTCGCCACCAGAACCGTGCAGACGGCCATCGACCTCTACAGTCAGGATCTCGCCCGGCGCGTCGACGAGCGGCTGCGGGTGCTACTGCCCAAGCTGTCCGAGTGGCAGGAGCGCGAGGCCGCCGTAGGCGCGCCGCCGCAGGACCTTCAGCGAGTGCGCGAGAGCGTGGAACTTCAAGCGGCCGAGGCCAGTACGTTGTCCGTCGTGCAACCGCCGACGCCAAACGAGCAAAGTTCCCACCAATGGCTGATCGGGATGTTCCTCGGCGCGCTACTAGGCGGATCATGTGCTGTCGCCGTCATTCTCGCGCGCCGACGGCGTTCGGGTCGCGGGTCCTTGGTGAAGGTATTGGGCGAGCACATCGATGGTGTGGTGCTCCCGGCCGTCGATCTCGGCGCCGTGCAGTCAGATGCCTCGACTGACGAACAGGACCGGCTCGGCCGCACGCTCTATAACCAATGTGCCGTAGCGGGAACGAATCGAGCAATTCTCGTCCTCGGTGCGTCGCCCCACTCGGGCGGCTCGGCCGTGGCGTCCTTACTCGAGCGAGCCGCCGCCGTCGCTCGGCCCGGGGCGAATGGCTCAGGCCAGCATTGGGCACCGAGCTCGGCCGAATCGCCCACCACGACAGTCATCGACGGCGGTACCGTCGGCGATAGGACAGTGACCCCGGACGTCATCGCAGCAGCGACCAACATCGTGCTGGTGGCCCAGCTCGAGTCCGACACCATCGCCGACGCGTCGGCGCTGCATTCGGCTACAGCAGCCAGTGCAGTGCCCGTGGTGGCGGTCTTCACCTACCGCCGATCGCGGATCCGCCCCTTCAGGAAGCGTCGAGCAGGGGCGGAAGTGGCGGCGGTGCCGCCGAGCGCCAGTGACCCTCGTGGACGGGAAGAGTGACGTGAGATTGGCAATCGTTCACGAACGGCTGACCGAAGTCGCCGGTTCCGAGCACGTCGTCGCCGAGCTGTCCCGGGAGTGGCCGGAGGCACCGATCACCATTCCCATCGTCGATGCCCGGGTCAGCACGCCCTTCAGCGCGCGCGTGACGACCGGTCGGTTGTCGTCGGCATATCGGATGGCGGGCTACCGCACCTACGCGCCTCTCCTTCCGCTGGTGCCGGGATGGTTGCGGCGCCGCGACTTCGGGTCGGCCGACGCGGTGGTCATCAGCCACCATGCCTTCGCGATCGCGGCCGCCGCCGCGGCCACCCGCATGCCGACGATCGCCTACGTGCATTCACCTGCCAGGTGGGCATGGGACGAGAAGATGCGGCTCGAGGAGACGTCGTCGCGATCCGGTCGCCTCGCGCTGGACGTACTGGCCAAGTTCGCGATCAGGGCGGAGTTGGCTGCGGCACCGAAGATTACGACGGTCGTGGCCAACAGCACGGCGGTAGCCCAGCGAATCAAACGACACTGGGGACGCGAAGCCCAGGTGGTCCACCCACCGGTGAACGTGGACTTCTACACACCGGACCGGACGGAGGCGCGAGAGGGCTACTTCATCCTCGCGGGCCGGTTGGTGGGTTACAAACGACCCGACGTCGCCATCAGAGCGGCAGCGGAGGCCGGGGTCAAACTGGTCGTCGTAGGAGACGGCCGAGATGGCGCACGATGCCGCAAGCTCGCCGAGGGCAGCGACATTACGTTCGTCGGCCGTGTCTCCGACGAAGAGCTGCGCAGTCTGTACCGTCGAGCGACCGCGATGATCATGCCGGGGGAGGAGGACTTCGGCATCACACCCGTCGAGGCAATGGCGTGTGGCACTCCGGTGATCGCGCTCGGCGTCGGGGGCGCCTTGGACAGTGTCGTCGACGGCACCACCGGAACGTTCGTCGCCAATGCCGGTGATCGTGACCTGGTTACCAATTTCGCCCACGCGCTTGCCCGCTTCGACTCCAGACAGTTCGATCCGGCCAAGGTGCGGTTGCACGCCGAGACCTTCTCGCGGGGGGCGTTCCGCCGGAAGATGGCCGGAGTCGTCGAACAGACTCTCGCGACTCACCGAGATGTGTGACCACCCAGGCTCGACGCGGAGCGGTCGTGCCTGACGTCAAACACGTCCACACCGGGGTTCAAGTCGTCGCCGGCTTGGCGCTGAACGTCTTCCCGGCCATCTTCATTGCGATCTACGCGCGCATCGCTCCCATCGAGACTCAGGGTTTCCTCGCGCTGGCGCTCGCCATCGGTGTCTACGTCGCCCAGTTGTTCAACGCGTTCATCGTGGAGGGTCATCTCGCCACCCCCGACGCCGACGACGAAACGCTTCTGCCGATATGGGTCGTGGCGCTCACCGTTGGCGCCGTGGCGTTGCTGATGATCGGCCCCGCCGTTGCCTCGTCGCCGGTGCTGATCGTGAGTTCGATCGGCGTGATGACCGGGCTGTTGATGACCCGCTCCATCGGTGTGGTGGCGGGCGATTGGAAACGCGAAGGCGTTGGGGCGGCCGCCTTGATCGTTGCCAGTGTGGTGGCCCTGTGGATGGCCACCAACCACAATCCGCATTGCGTGAGAGTGCTGGCGATCGGGGCTCTAGTGGCCGTCCTGGCGAGATACCGCCCGCGGAAGACTCGCTGGCACATGGGTTTTCCACCGGACGTGCGTCGGTCGAGTTGGGTCACCGCGGAGACGGCGGTCGTCGGCGCGGTGCAACCCGCGATCACCTCGCTGCTCCTGGTCATGGTGGGACCGGCGGCGTCGGTCACGTTCCGCGTGATCTCGACGGTCGCGGGCGCGATGGAGCCGATCCTGGCCTACGGCAGGTATCGACTGCTGGCGCATGGACACCGCGGTGAACTCGCGCCGTTCGTGGCGGTGTTCGCCGTCGCGATGGCAATGGTCCTCGCCGCCGCCCTCGGCGGAGCGGGAAGCCTGATCTTCGGGCCGGCCTGGGGCGGTGTGGGTGTCGCCGCGTTACTGCTGGCCTTCCTGTGGAAGGGCGTCACGTTGCTGTCCACGGTGCCGTTCGCCGCCCTCCGCAAGGTGGGGAAGACCGTGCTGGTGTTCTGGATTCGCGGCGCCAGCACTGTCATCTACCTGGTGATCAGCGTGAGCTTTCTGATGGTGTGGCACACCACGGGCGCGATCTTCCTGGCGTTCGTCGTGGCCGAGATGCTCACCGCCATCCTGTACCACCGCGCGGCCGTCCAGGGTGCGCCCGACTACGCGGCGACCTTCGGGTGGCGGCACTTGCGTGAACGGTTCCGTTAGGCATGCTCGCCGATCAGATCCCCGATTCCGTGCGCCGGGATGGAGCCAGCTCGCGGGCCCCCGCGTGGTTCTCTCCTGGTGTGTTCATCGTGGCGCCGGTGGGCCTGTCGTTCCTAGCGTGGTTCGCGTTGACCACAAGACAGCACTATGGCCGAGCCCAGACCAATCCCGAGGCGCTGAACGGCTTTTCGATACCCGCCGAGGTCAGCAGTCGCGGTATCGGGCTCCTCCTGCTGTGGTATGGCGCGATCATCGGGGTGTCGACGGTCGGCTTTTGGCTCGGGACGCACAGGTCACGCGCTGTGGACGCCAACGCACCCACGAATACCGACTGGTTCGAACGGCGCTACTTCTTCATCGTGGTGGCTGCCGGTGCCATCGGTATCGGTGACGCCTTTCTGAAGGTCGGCGGTATCGCGGCCATCGTCGATTCGTTGAGCGAGCAGACCGCCAACGACTTCAGCAATTCGCTCTCGGGCTTCGCGGGGCTGCAGACCTTGCGGTACGCCAACATTCTGGCGGCTCCCATCGGTGTCTACCTCTGGCGCAAGAAGGTCATCGGTTGGCCGTGGATGGCGGTCGCGGTACTCCTGCTGGGCACCAACGCGATGATCACCTCGCGTCTCTCGCTACTCATGGCCAGCGCGGTCTACGTGGCGATGTCGGTGAGAGGTCGAGAACCACGACCGGCGATGCCCGGCTCCCGCGCGCGCACGTATTCCGTCGTCGCGCTAGTCATCCTCAGCGGGTTCGCCGTTCTCACGGCACTCAACTACTCCCGCAACGCGAACTACTACCGAGAAGCCGGAGTCTCCAACCCGGTCGCCATGAACCTCTATCAGAGTGGGGCCTATCTCGCCGTCCCGGCGCAGGTTTCACTGGGAGTGTCGGATGCGGTGGGCCGTGGCGCGTGGGAGAAGCCGGGCGACCCCGTGACGGCACTGGGCGCGGTCATGCCCACCTTCCTGCAATTCAACAAGGTGGCCAAGGATGACAGCTTCAAACAAGCGTCGGTGTATGGCTTCTCGGTGACCTTCGCCGGGAACTTCTTCACCAACTCCGTGTTCGCGGACACCTACTCGGTGTACGGGACCTGGGGCTGGCTCTACACGATCCTGGCCTACGGAGTGGCCGGCTACGCGTTCGCGCGCATCTACAGCCTCAGTCCGGTCGTCGCGGCGTCCTCGGGCGTGGTGGCGTACTGCTTCCTCGAGGTATGGCGGGTCCAGATCCTGACCTACGGCATCGTCGTCTTCCTGCTGTTGCTGACTGCCGCAGCGGCGTGGGCGGCGGCAAGACTGCGCCCACCGCGAACGGCCGCGGCACAACCGAACTGACCAGTCAGGGGCAGGTGACCACGAAGCTACCGCCCGGCGGTGTGACTTTGAGAGCCCGCACGATCGCGGGGTCGACGCTGCACCGGCCGGCAGCGGACTGCCGCACGGCCGTCCACCCCGGTGGTGCCGCTGGCCAATAGACGTCGATGGCGGTGATCGTGCCGTCGCTGTCTTCGAGCGATACGCATGGCGAAGGGGTGCCGGTAGCCGGTCCGGAGCCGCCGATGGTGACCTCGAGGCGGTCCACGGCAAGCTGTTCGGCGTTCGAGGCGCGGAAGGCGACGACGGCGTTGGCGTGACGAATCGACATGTCTCCCAGTGCAATCTGCTGCGTATTCTCCAAACCGACCCCGCCGTTGCCACCCGTGGTCGACGTCGCGGAGATGCGGCAATTCCCCATCCGGAGGCCACGGGCCGTGGTGTCGCTCAATGATTCAGCCCTGACCGACCAATTGCTGCAGTCGTCCAGCGTCGCCTCATCGATGGTCACGTCGAAATCGGTGAACTGGCGATCACCGACTGCGCCAGGCCGGGCCAGAAGGTGAATTCCCGTGTCGCAGTCGGTGGCGGAGAGGTCCTCGACGCGCACCCCGCGGCTGGCGAGGTAATTCCAGCCGACGTCCGTCCCCGGCGCTGCAGAGTCGGCCATCACCGCCGAGCCCGCGCCCGCCCCGGTCACCACGAGGCCGCCGACGGTGACTCGGTGGGCGCCCGCGATCCTGATTCCGTTGGCCTGGCTACCGTGGACCCTGACGTCGTTGATGGTGAAGTCCGCGTTGGACCAGTCGATCAGGGTGGGGAACGCGAAGGTGTGCGCCGCGTCGTCGAAGGAGAACTCCGGTGCGTAATAGGTCACCAGCGCCAACCCGTCGTCACCGGTGTCGACCGCGTCGTAGTCGGCGATCCTGGCGCGGCGACAAGCGTTGAAGTGCAACCCATCTGCTCGGCTGTCGACGACTCGTAATCTGTCCACGGTGATGTCGGATACGCCATGCATGACCACCCCGGTCTGCGGGCTAGCGCGAATGACGCAGTCGGACATGGATACCTGGTCCACGGGCGCCAACGGACCGGACCAGCCCACGGGCGCGCCCTCACCCGGGGTGGGGCAGCCCACCACCCTGATCCCGTCGCCCAGGGACCGCCGTGCGCGGGCTGCCCACCGAATATTCACGTCGCGCAGAGAAATTCGCGATGCGGGGCCACGGACCAGGAGGCCGTGACCGGTACCGGTGTGCGTCACGGGGTCGAGATTGTCGATGAGCAGTTCGGCCCCTGGCTCGAACTCCACCACGACATCCGCGACCCGGTTGATGACGATCGCCGCCGTACCGGCCGGCCAGCGCTGCGCGAATCGGTATGTCCCGGAGGGGAAGCGCAGTGTGCAGCCAGATCCGGTCGCCGCTGCGGCAGCCTGGATCGCACGTGAGTCATCGGTGGTGCCGTCGCCCGTCGCGCCGAACGCTCTGACGTCGACGACGGTGCGGGCCCTCTGCTGGACGCTCGGCGCGAGAGCCAGGGCCGCTGCGGCGGGCGCGATGGCCATGATCCTGCGCCGCGACAGCGTCATCGCCCGGAGTCGAGGAGTTGCTTGCAGATCTCCTCGGCGGCCGCGGTGGCGCAGATTTCCCGTTGGCGTTGCACCACATGGGCGTAACCCCGCGCCGCCAGTTCAGCCCTGGCCGCATCGTTAGTGCAATACCACTCCATCATCCGCGCCAATCCGTCCCGGTCGTGTGGGTCGAAGTAATCGGCGCCATCCCCGCACGTCTCGCGGAGAACGGCGATGTCGGACGACAGAACGGCCGTCTGACACGCCATGGCCTCCAACGGCGGTAAGCCGGCACCCTCGTGCAACGACGGCATGACCAGTAGGTCTGCGCCTGCGACCAGCGCCCGAAGTGCCGCGAAGTCGACTTGTCCGATCAGCACGATTCGGTCCCGGTTGTCGTCCGCGATCTGGCGGACGCGATCGTCCATCGTCCGCAGCGTCGCTCCACCGCCGGCGATCACGAGCTTGTGGGGGAGGGTCTGGTCCAGGTCGGCGAATGCCTCCATGAGGAGAAGGAGGTTCTTGTAGCGCTTGCTGTTTCCGACGTACACGATGTACGGACCGCTCACCGGCGACAAGCTGGAATCGGTTGGAGTGAACCAGGTCTCGTCAACGGGTATCGGCGTCACCAACACCCGCGGGTTTCGCGCAACGGCCTTGAGGGTCGTGGCGGTGGCCTCCGATGGGGTGAAGATCCGGCGGCACGCCAGGGCGTCCACGTTCAGCATCGCCCGGGCGTAGGTGCGGCGGGCCCAGCTCTGGCCGCTGACGCTCCACGGGAGCAGCTGAGTGGTGTCGTGGACGGTCACGTACACGAGCGTTCGGCGATTGGCGGGGAGTAACCGAGCCACCGGGTAGGGATAGTGCGGCAACCACACTGCGCGGGGTCGGGTCTGCGCGAATGCTCGGCACCAGGCTACTTGTTCGGCCGTGGTGTACATCGGCGACGACGACGGCGAGGCGCGCACCACCCTGGTGCTCGGGCGTAGCTGGGGGAGGGATTCGCGGTCGCCCAGGACGGCAAGGGACACGCCGTGGGTTGCCGCCCCCTCCTCGAGGTACGGCAGCTGCGTGCGGATGTAGGTACCTATCCCACTCTGGCGAATGTGCCGAGCGTCGAAGAGGAGATCGGCGGGACGCTCAGTCGCCCGACGGTCCGGCACAATCGCTCCCATCGTCGGCGGTAGGGGCCCAACGCTACGTGGGCGTTGTGGCGAGCGAAGCTCCTTCGGTGTCCGGGTCGACGGAAAATTCGGTAGCTTGTCCAGGTGACGAGGTCTCTGGCGGGGTTCGACGAGTGGCTCAACCGCCAACTCGAGGAGTGCGCGAACGACGCGGGCGAGGACGTCGTGACCTATGTGGCGCGGGCGGTCGCGGCGCGGATGGTCACCGAGCATCGACGCATCAACAGTCCGGGCATCGCCAAGCTCATGACTCACCTGTCGGCGTCGGGTGCGTTTGCTGACGCTGAGATGCCGAACACTTCCGCGGCCATAAGTGACCCGGCGCGACTCCATGCCCTGTATGCCACGGGTCTGCTGGACAGCCCACCGCAAGAGGCATTCGACCGAATCATGAGGGCCGCCGCGGCCGCATTGGACGCGCCGCATTCGGCGGTTTCCTTGATCGACGTCGACCGGCAATTCTTCGTAAGCACTCTCGGCATGGGTGGCACGTCCCCGGAAGAAAGGCAGACGCCGCTCGATCGGTCGGTATGTCAATATGCCGTGGCAAACGGCGCACCACTAATCATCGAAGACGCGACTATTCATCCAATCTTCAAGAATCACCCGGTCGTCCTCGACGGCAGCGTCGTCGCGTACCTTGGCATACCGCTGATGGATCGCGACAAGAACGCCATCGGCACGCTGTGTGTCTTCGATGCCAAGCCGCGGCTGTGGAGCACCGGACACGTGCAGATCCTCACCGACCTCGCCACTCTCGCGGCGGAACGGATCTTCGGCCCCTGATCGAGGTTCGGTCCTACCCACCGGCTGCCTCGTACCCTCGTCTGGCAAATCGACCGTCATTGGCGTCGAATCCCATTAGAGTCGTTTCCCAAGAGTTTCTCCAGGGGGATCGGGAGCGCGACAGAGGTGAATGCGACGACGCACGTTCCGAGTGACATCGCCACAGTGCCGCGGCTGAACTCAGCGACGCCGCCTGGTCGCGCCAACCTGTCGAGCGCTCCCGGCTGGATGGAAAGCCTGCGAAGCGACCGCTGGTTCGTGGTGATCAGGTTGCTGGTCGACGTGGTGTCCGCCGTCGGCGCGGTTGCTCTGGCGCATGCGTGGATCCCGGGTGGGATCGACAATCGCAACGTCCTGACGTACTCGTGGGCCTTCGTTCCATTCGTCATCGTCGTCTTGAGCACTCGATCGATGTACAAGCGCAACCTGAACTTCAAGTTCCTCGAAGACCTGGAGCCAATGGAGACGGCCGTCGCGGTGGCGGCCTTGGGGACGCTGACGCTGCTGATGTTGGCGGTGCCGCCCTTCAGGCCCGGCGAGGTCGTCGGGGTGTACGTCCGTCCCAGCGATCTGGTCGTGCGGATCTGGGTCTGCGCCGCGATCCTGATGCCAGCCGCGCGTCTGGTCAGATCCCTGGCGTACCGCCACCTGCGGCGTAAGTACCGGATCGCCGCGCCTGCGCTCATCATCGGATCCGGTCCGATCGTGCACCAGATCATCACCCGGATGCGTCAGGTGCCCGAATACGGTCTGTGCCCCGTCGGTTTGCTCGACGACGTCCGGCCGGCAGACGCGGATTTGCACGAGCTGCCCTATCTGGGAACCACGAGCAACCTCGAGGCGGCCGCGCGTGCAGTACGTGCCGAGGAGCTCATCGTCGCCCCGTCGTCGGCATCGGACGAGCAACTGGCGCAGGCCGCTCACGTGGCCCAATCCCTCGGAATGCGGGTGCGCGTGGTACCGCGGCTGATGGACGCCATCGGCATCGGCGCCCGGGTCGAGCACCTGGGTGGCGTTCCCCTGATCGTGCTCAGCCATGCCGATCCGAAGGGGTGGCAGTTCGCCGTCAAGCACGCGTTCGACAGGACGGCCGCCGGGCTGGGGCTGCTGGCCATCTCGCCGGTGTTCATCGGGCTCGCGCTCTTGGTGAAGTCCAGCTCCCCGGGGCCGATCTTCTACCGCCAGGCGCGAGTTGGCCGTGATGGCAACGTGTTCGACTGTCTGAAGTTCCGCAGTATGCGCCCCGACGACCCGTCCGACGAGGCCTTCGCGCCGACGGTGGGAGATGCCCCCGGAGGGGTGGAGGGTGTCGATCGGCGCACGCGGATCGGCAAGATCATGCGCAAGACGTCGATGGATGAACTGCCTCAACTGTTGAACGTGCTGCGGGGCGACATGAGTCTGGTCGGCCCGCGTCCCGAGCGCCCGGAATTCGTCGAGTTGTTCGAAATGCGCGTCCGGCGCTATGGCGACCGGCATCGGGTGAAGGCCGGCATGACCGGCTGGGCGCAGGTGCACGGCCTTCGTGGGCAGACTTCGATCGCCGACCGGGCCGAATTCGACAACTACTACATCGAGAACTGGTCGTTGCGCCTCGACTTCCAGATCCTGCTGTTGACGGTGTTGGCGGTGTTGCGCAGTGCGGAGGATTGATGTTCGCCTACCGGCGACCTAGGTATTCCGTCGATCGATTGCGCTGGCCGCCAATAGCTTTCGTGATCAAATTGCCTGTGGGGGGTATGGCCGATGTACGACGGACCAATGCACGTTGGCTTGATTCCGGATGGACTGCGCCGCTGGGCGAACGCTCATGACGTCACCCTGACCGACGCGTACCAGCGGGGTGCCGAGAAGGTGGCCGACATCCTCCTCGCCCTGCGGCGCCACGGTGTACAGACCGTGTCGGTGTACAACCTGAGTCGTGCCAACCTCTCACGCCACGACGACGAACTGCAGGCCGTCTTTGCGGCCTCCGTCGAGTTCTTCGAAACGCTGATCCCCGCTCGTTTCGACCCCGGTACGACCAGCGTCCGCCTGCACGGTGACCGGAGCTCGCTGCCCGCGTCGTACCTCGCGGCGGCACGTCGAGTCGAAAGCGCAATGCAGGGTGACGGTTTCACCATCAACGTTCTCGCCGCATACGACGCTCGTGACGAACTGCGGGCGGCCCACGAGAAGGCCCGGCAGGACGGTTCCGACATCGGCGACGCCTTTGAGATAGGTGACGTCGACATGGTCATCCGGACCACTCCGGAGCAGCTGCTCAGCGGATTCCTGCCGCTGCAAAGCCAATACGCCCCGCTGTTCTTCCTGGCGACGCCACTCAACGATCTGACGGATCGCCACATCGACGACCTCATCGCGGAGTACCGAGCTTTCCTCCAGTTGCGTGGCCGGTAGCTCGTGACAGGGGCGAACGGTAACCCGTTGATCATCGGCGCTGGTCCCGCCGGACTCACTGCCGCCCTGCGGCTAGTGAAGAGGGGAGTGGCGCCCCGCATCTACGAGGCGACGGGGAACGTCGGTGGCCTGGCCCGTACGCCAGGCGACGGCGATTGGCGCGTCGACCCCGGCGGTCACCGGTTCTTCACCAGAAGCGAAGAGGTGTTGGACCTCTGGCATTCCCTTCTCCCACCCGACCAGTGGATCTCCGTGCCACGTCGCTCTGCCATGCTCGTTGACGACCATTACGTGCGGTACCCGCTCCTCGGCCGGGACCTGCTGTTCCAGATGGGGCTTCGGCGCGGCATACGTGGTCTGAGCAGTTACTTGTGGTCCAGAACTCAGCGCGGAACGCGCGTCATCGACGACTCGGCGGACTTCCGCGACTGGGGCACTGATCAATTCGGCCGCTATTGGTACGACATGTTCTTCGACGGCTATGTCCGCAAGACGTGGCTGACTGACCCCGGTGACATCACGAGTGAATGGGCGCGCCAACGCATCAAACCGATCGGTTGGCATGCCCAAAACAAGCGGGATCCCGCCGAAGAGGACGCCTTTCGATATCCCATCCGCGGACCCGGCCAACTCTGGGAAGCGGCAGCTGCGCGACTGGCCGACAGTGGAGTGGTCCCCTCACTTGATTCACGGGTCGCGAAGGCCCGATTCAATGGCAAGACCTGGACGGTCGAGCTGGAAAGTGGCGAGACCGCGTCTGGAGATGCCGTGTTCTCGAGCATGCCGCTGCGGTTGCTCGTGAATGCACTCGAGCCCGCGCCGCCGCGGGACGTTCGCGCGGTGGCTGCGGAACTCAAACATCGTGCGCTCATCACGGTGGCCGTCGCCCTCGGGAAGCACTACGACATTCCCTACAACTGGGTCTACACGCCGCAAGAGGGTGTGAAGGTGGGTCGGATTCAGAACTACGGCCTATGGTCGGGCGGGCTCGCTCCGGACGGCTGGCAGGGAACCTACCTGGGACTCGAGTACTATTTCGGGCCGACCGACGACCTGTATGCAATCGATGACGAGAGCTTGAAACGCGTTGCCGCAGAGGATCTTCGCGCGTTGGGCATCGATGACTCCACGGTCGAGCGAGTGATGGTCGTGCGATCCCCGTTCGCCTACCCGATCTGCGACCCGGCGCGCGACAGAAGCGTTGCCCGAATTCGTCATTACTTGCGCCGAAATTACCCGTCCCTGCACCCCATCGGACGCAACGGGATGCATCGCTACGACAATCAGGACCACGCGATGTTGAGTGCCATGCATAGTGTCGCCAGGTACTTCGGCGAGAACGTCGACCCGTGGCAGGTGAACGCCGACCCTGGCTATCACGAGGCCGGCGTGCTCAAGAGGTAGGAGCTGGAACCCAAATTCTTAGGTTCTACTCAGGTTCACCAAGGGGTCCGCACAGAAACATCCAATAAGTTTTTATTTCAGAGCCTCCCCCAGGCTCCGATAGATCGGCCTCGTCACCAACCCCCCCTGGTGACGAGGCCGAGTTCGTTTTCGAGGACTTGCGCCGATGCAGATGGTCGATCGCCCTGCCAATGGGCTCTACGGCGGCTCCGCGCTGTCCCGCGGACTTGGTAGCGAGTCCCCTCCCCTCGAGTAGACAGTTGCGACAATTAAAGCACTTCGAGGGAAGTCACGCCGACCTCGCACCTAGCCGAAAGTAGTTCAAAATCCAAACAATTCACGGCCTCACTGCAGCGGCAACTGGACGCCGGGGCTGACTGGGTCGGCACGCAACGAGATCGAATCGGGCGTGGTGTCGACCGGAACGTCGTAGACCAGTGGCGTCTCGACTGTGTCGCCCGGGGCGATCTCGGCGATGGTGCCACCAAGGAATGCGGTCGCCTCGTCGTCGAGGGGGAACGTCTGCCCCGCGGCGCCAAGTTGCTGGAACGTGGCGACGAACGTCAGCGGTGCGGCGCCGGTATTGGTCACGTTGACGTAGACGACGTAGAACAGGCCGTCGGCGGTGGTCTCCACCGAGTCACTGACCGTTGAGGTGATGGTGTCGCCGGTTTCGGTGCCCTCGACGGAGAAGGTGTAGTCGCCGTCACTGCCCTCGGCACCAGAGGGCGGTGGCGTCGGCGACTCGGTAGGCGACGGCTCCGTCGAGCTCTCCGGGGTGGTCTCGCTCGACGTGGTCTCCGTCAACGACGTCACCGACGGCGTCGGCTGCGAGGACTTAACGGTCGGCTCGTCCTTGCGCATCACGACCACGGCGATGACCACCACGATGGCCAGCAGGATGGCGGCCCCGCCACCGAGAATGCCGGTGACCAGTTTCTTGTTCGGGCCCCCGTTGTGTGGGCCGTCGCCGTGGAGGCCCGGTGGCGGTCCCGGGGGCGGCGCGAAAGCGGTTGCCTCGTAAGGAGGTTGCTCGTAGGGGGGCGCCTCGAAGGACTCCGTGGGTGGCGGTGTGTACGACGTCTGCTGGGTCGACGGCAAGTCCCACGCCGGCATCGGCGCGTTCCACGGGATGTCCTCCGGGAGTGGTTCGTCGGCGGTCGGCGGATGTGTGTCGTAGGGCTGAACGGGCTCCGGTTGCGCGTCCGCGGGGGTGCCGTCGGGGTGTTCCTCGGGGGCCAACTCCCGCTGGCCGCTCATGGGACCGGCGGCCGGCGCGGGCGCTCGGTGCTCGGTCCACGCCCTGCCGTCCCAATACCGGAGGCCGGAGGGATTCTCGGGGTCGGGATACCAGTCGGCGGGTGTGGGCGGTGTCGTCATCGCAGGGCTCCCGATCCTGCGCCCCGAGGGCGCTGTGCACCGAACTTAGCGCAGGTCGCGAGCCGTCGCGCTAGTTCCGAACGCGCGTCAGCCGCCCATCGCCATCCGCCACTGGTCCAGACTGCCGGCCCGGTAGACGTAGTTCGTGCGTCGCACCTCCGACAGCGAGGCGCTCGGCTCGGCCGAATACCAGTGCCCGGGGTAGACCGTCGGATCGCCGGACAGCTGCGCGAGCGCCTGCAGGCTGCGGTACATGTCGTCGACGTTGCCGCCGGGGAAGTCGGTGCGTCCGCAGCCCTCCAGGAACAGGGTGTCACCGGCGACCAGCCGACCGTCGAGGAGGAAGCACTGACTGCCCGGGGTGTGGCCGGGGGTGTGCAGCAACTCGATCTCGACGTCGCCGACGGCGACCTTGTCACCGTGTTCGTGAGAGGTGAGGTCACTCATCGGGATGCCCGTGACCCGGGAGACCCAGTCCGCCTCGTGGGTGTTGACGTGCACCGGCACGCTGACTCGCTCGAGCAGCTCGGCCAACCCCTTGAGTTCGAAGCCCATCATCGAGCCGCCGACGTGGTCGGGGTGGTGATGGCTGACCAACACCCCCGACAGATGCATGCCGTCGGATTCGAGGGCGTCGAGCAGATCGTTGGCGGCATACGCCGGGTCGACGACGACGCAGTCGCCGGTCTCGCGGTCGCCGATGAGGTAGGCGAAGTTGCGCATCTGCTGGGCGATGACGTCGTTCGCGGCGAAGTCTCTGCCGGCGAGCAGCTGCTTGAAGTACAAACGGTCCTGGTCGGTTGGGCTGGCCATCGCCCTAGACTAGGCCTAGCGCCAAGCCCGCGACGAAGCGGTTTGGCGAGGGTAACGGCGAGAATGTACCCTCTTTAAGGCCCCGCGGCGCGAGTGATGCGCGGCAAAGGCCACTGCCCCCTTAGCTCAGTCGGTAGAGCGCTTCCATGGTAAGGAAGAGGTCAACGGTTCGATTCCGTTAGGGGGCCCGGAGGACAGGCAGGCCAGTGCCCGCCTCGATCTATCCGGGGCGGTGTAGCTCAGCTGGTTAGAGCGCACGACTCATAATCGTGAGGTCGGGGGATCGAGCCCCCCCACCGCTACAAGACGACAACGCAAGTGAATGAAGAAGGACGACTGAAGTGGCCTCCAGTACTGACGTACGGCCCAAGATCACCTTGGCCTGCGAGGTGTGCAAGCACCGCAACTACATCACGAAGAAGAACCGCCGCAACGACCCCGACCGCCTGGAGCTGAAGAAGTTCTGCCCCAACTGCGGAACCCACCGGGCCCATAAGGAATCGCGCTAGCTTCGTGCCGCTGTCTTCGAGCATCATCGGGATGCACTATCGCTACCCCGACTTCTATGAGGTCGGACGCGAAAAGGTTCGCGAGTACGCAGTGGCAGTGAAGAACGAGGACGCGGCCTTCTTCGACGAAGAGGTCGCGTCCCGCCTCGGCCATGAGTCGCTGCCCGCACCGCTGACCTTCATCTCGGTGTTCGGCTACCAGGCGCAGACGGCGTTCTTCGCCCACGCGAACATCGGCATCACCGACGCGCAGATCGTCCAGGTCGACCAGGAGCTGAAGTTCCTGCGGCCGATCAAGGCGGGCGATCGCCTGTATTGCGACGTGTCCGTGCACTCGTACCGGCAGGCGCACGGCACGGACATCATCGTCACCAAGAACGTGATCACCAACGACAAGGGCGAGGCCGTGCAGGAGAGTTACACGACCTTGGCGGGTCGTTCCGATGACACTGGAGAGGGTTTTTCCAATGGCACTGCGTGAGTTCAGCTCGGTGAAGGTCGGCGACCAACTTCCCGAACGCGTCATTCCGCTGACCCGGATGGACCTGGTCAACTACGCCGGCGTGTCCGGTGACCTCAACCCGATCCACTGGGACGACGAGATCGCCAAGCAGGTCGGCCTGGACACCGCGATCGCGCACGGCATGCTCACCATGGGTCTGGGCGGCGGGTACGTGACGTCGTGGATCGGCGATCCGGCCGCAGTCACCGAGTACAACGTGCGCTTCACCGCGGTCGTGCCCGTGCCCAACGACGGCGTCGGCGCCGAGATCGTTTTCAACGGACGCGTGAAATCCGTTGACCCCGAACATAAGTCGATTGTCATCGCCCTGTCGGCGACCTCCGGCGGCAAGAAGATCTTCGGTCGCGCAACGGCGACCGCGAAGTTGGCGTAGAGGTGCCCCTCAAAGCCGACGTCCTGGGGATGGTCCACCACTACCCCGAGAGCTTCAAGATCGGGCGCGAACAGGTCCGCCAGTACGCCCGCGCGATCAAGGCCGACGACCCCGCGTCGTTCGACGAGGAAGCGGCCGCCGAGCTCGGCCACGACAACATCGTCGCGTCGCTGACCTTTCCGTCGATCCTCGCGCTGCTGGTGCAGCAGGACTTCTTCCGCAAGGTCGACGTCGGGCTGACCACGATGCAGATCGTTCAGGTCGACCAGAAGTTCGTCTTCCACAAGCCCCTCGTCGTCGGGGAGACCTTGACCGCGTCGCTGGAGATCCAATCGGTGGTGGAGCGGTTCGGGGCCGACATCGTCGTCACGCGCAGCGTCTGCGTCGACGACAAGGGCGAGGTCGTCCTGGAGGCGTTCACCACGTTGATGGGCCACGAGGGTGACAACTCGATTCAGGTCCAGTGGGATGCGGAGACCGGCCAGGTCGTCCGCACCGCCTCGACGGATTAGTAAGTCAGATCGGGGCCGTTGTACACTCGGTCCTCGGGGTTTCGCCCAATCAGCGCGCTGTCCGTCGGTTACTGATCGACCGATCGGGGAGCGCGTGAATTGTGTGGGCCCCCGACGGCAAGGACCTGCCAGCAGTGCCTTGTGTGAAGGGGCGTAGCTCAACTGGCAGAGCAGCGGTCTCCAAAACCGCAGGTTGCAGGTTCAAGTCCTGTCGCCCCTGCTGAAGACGAAAGATCGAAGAGTGTGGACACTGGAAGGTGACCACTAGAAGACCGACGAAAGGCATGCGGTGAGCGACGAGCGCGATGGTGCCGGCTCCCCAGTCGACGACGTGGATGACATCGACTCCGATGTGGACGCCGAGGACACCGACGTCGATTCGGTAGGCGACGACATCGGTGTCGCTGGCACCCGCGGCCAGACCGCGGTCGCCACTCGGCCGCAGCGGCCCACCGGCAAGCGTTCGCGCCGGGCGACCACTGCGGGCGAGACTCCTGCCACGGACGCCGGCGAGGTCAAGAACGGCGACGGCAAGAAGCCGAAGACTGCAAAGAAGCCGAGCGAGCCCCGCGGCAATCCGTTCACCTTCGTCTGGAATTTCCTGAAGCAGGTCGTCGCGGAACTGCGCAAGGTCATCTGGCCGAACCGCAAGCAGATGATCAGCTACACGACCGTGGTCCTGGTGTTCCTGGTGTTCATGGTCGCGCTTATCGGCGGGGTCGATCTCGGCCTGGCCAAGCTCGTGACGCTGGTCTTCGGCTGACACGAGAGAACTTAGAGAGGATTGACACGTGACTTCCTTCGAGGGCGACACGCCTTCGGCTTCGGCTGTGTCCGACGCGCGCATCGAGGACGCTGACCCCAGCACGGTGATCGCGAGCAGGACCGCGGAATCGTTGGAGTCGTCCACGGCTGAGGCCGTGGCCGAGGCTGGCGACGCCGTACCCGCCGAGGCGGAAGAGGCTGCAGTCGAGGCCGCCCCGGAGGCGGACGCCGAAGAAGAAGAGCAAGACCCCGCCGTGGCGATGAAGAAGGACCTGCGGTCCAAGCCCGGCAACTGGTACGTCATCCACTCCTACGCGGGCTACGAGAACAAGGTGAAGGCCAACCTCGAGACCCGCGTCCAGAACCTCGACGTCGGCGATTACATCTTCCAGGTGGAAGTGCCGACCGAAGAGGTCACCGAGATCAAGAACGGCCAGCGCAAGCAGGTCAACCGCAAGGTGCTGCCCGGCTACATCCTGGTGCGCATGGACCTCACCGACGAGTCGTGGAGCGCGGTGCGCAACACCCCGGGTGTGACCGGCTTCGTCGGCGCGACGTCCAAGCCGTCCGCGCTGACGCTGGACGACGTGGTGAAGTTCCTGCTGCCGCAGGGCGCGGCGAAGAAGCCCGCCAAGTCGACGTCGTCGGGTGCCGGTACGGCCGCCGAAACCGGTGGTCTGGAACGGCCGGTCATCCTGGTCGACTTCGAGGTCGGCGAGTCGGTCACCGTCATGGACGGCCCGTTCGCCACGCTGCCGGCCTCGATCAGCGAGGTCAACGCCGAACAGCAGAAGCTCAAGGTGCTGGTGTCGATCTTCGGTCGCGAGACACCCGTCGAACTGACCTTCAACCAGGTCGCAAAGATCTAAAGAGAACCAAGGAACAGGAAGAACACGTCATGGCCCCCAAGAAGAAGAAGATCACCGGGCTGATCAAGCTGCAGGTTCAGGCTGGCGCCGCGAACCCGGCCCCGCCCATCGGCCCCGCGCTCGGTCAGCACGGCGTCAACATCATGGAGTTCTGCAAGGCGTACAACGAGGCGACGGAAAGCCAGCGCGGCAACGTCATCCCCGTGGAGATTACCGTCTACGAGGACCGCAGCTTCACCTTCGTGCTGAAGACGCCGCCCGCCGCCAAGCTGCTGCTGAAGGCTGCCGGCGTGCAGAAGGGCTCCGGCGAGCCGCACAAGACCAAGGTCGCCAAGGTGACCTGGGATCAGATCCGCGAAATCGCGGAGACGAAGAAGGACGACCTCAACGCCAACGACATCGACGCCGCGGCGAAGATCATCGCCGGCACCGCCCGCTCGATGGGCATCACGGTCTCCTGATCGTCGAACCGCACGCACCACCAGCTCGACCCGTGGGAGGGCCCGCTTCGGCCCGAAAGACACCACGACCCAACGAATGATGATTGGAATGCAATGAGCAAGAACAGCAAGGCGTACCGCGAGGCCGCCGAGAAGATCGACCGCGACAATCTCTACACGCCGCTCGAAGCCGCGAAGTTGGCGAAGGAGACGTCCTCGAAGAAGCAGGACTCCACCGTCGAGGTCGCGATTCGCCTCGGTGTCGATCCCCGCAAGGCCGACCAGATGGTGCGTGGCACGGTCAACCTGCCGCACGGCACCGGCAAGACGGCCCGCGTCATCGTGTTCGCCGTCGGTGAGAAGGCCGAGGCCGCGGTGGCCGCCGGTGCCGACGAGGTCGGCAGCGACGATCTGATCGAGAAGATTCAGGGCGGGTTCCTGGACTTCGACGCCGCGATCGCGACGCCCGACCAGATGGCCAAGGTCGGCAAGATCGCCCGCGTGCTCGGGCCGCGTGGTCTGATGCCCAACCCGAAGACCGGCACCGTGACGCCCGACGTGGCGAAGGCCGTCAACGAGATCAAGGGCGGCAAGATCAACTTCCGCGTCGACAAGCAGGCCAACCTGCACTTCGTGATCGGCAAGGCCTCGTTCGACGAGACCAAGCTCGCCGAGAACTACGGCGCCGCGATCGACGAGATCATGCGCGCGAAGCCGTCGTCGTCGAAGGGCCGCTACCTGAAGAAGATCGTCGTCTCGACCACGACCGGCCCCGGGATCCTGGTGGATCCGTCCGTCACGCGTGGCTTCGCCGAGGCCTAAAGCACTTTCGCTAACAGAGCTCCCCGGCACTCAGGTGCCGGGGAGTTCTTGTGCTACCAGGTGGTCGGCACCATCACCGTCGCGAGCACGGCGCGGTGGTCGGTGCCCGGCAGCTCGATAGTCGCGGTCGACGCGGCAGTGGCATTCCTGGTGAGGATGTGGTCGATGCCGAGCACCGGCGGATACCTCTTGTTGGCGGGGTAGGTGACGTTGCGACCAGAACCGGCCTGCCGGGCGGCGTCCTGATAGCCATTGGTGAGTAGTGCGCGGAACGGGCGCATGTCGATGGTCGAGTTGAAGTCGCCGCCGACGAGCACCGCGCCGTCGCCTGTTTCGACGACCACCTCGGAGAGAGTGGACGGAAACTTCGCAATGTCCTGCTGCCAGCCAATTATTGGGCGCGGCCACGGTGCATCGAGGTGGACGGACAGAAGCGACACGTCATGCGGCACTTGGGGAATGCGCACGCGGGCGGTCACCATCGCCAGCTGGTAGCCGCCGATGCGGCGCGAGTCCGTGATGGGGTAGCGGCTGTAGACGCCGACTCCTGCTGAGCTGGGACGCGCGTCGAGCTCCTGGTAGGGAAAGGTGGTCTCGATGCCGGCGGCGTCCAGCCGGCGAACCGCTTCCGGCGTCAACTCTTGGATCAGCAGGACGTCGGCGCGTTCGCGGGCCGCCGTCATCAGGGTTTCAGGCTTGGCGCGGCCGTACAGCATGTTGATGGTCATCACCCGGACCCCAACCGAACCAGGGGCGGGAGTGGTACCGATGTACCAGGGCACTTGAGTCGCCACCGAGAGCACGGTGATCAGGCCGGCGAGAGCGGCAAACGCCCAGCGCCGGCCGACGGTACACACGACGAGTGCGGCCGGCGCGGCAAGCATCAAGAATGGCGAGGCGATGACGATGTACAGCACGGGGTGGCTGGGAATGGGCGTGAAGCGGACGACCAATGCTGCGCCCGCGGCGGTGAGCAGTGCGGCGCCGAGGCAGGCGTTGGCGACTCGGCGCGCGGTGCTCAGGAGCTCTCCTTGGTCGTGCGCGTCGAACGGCGCCATGCCAGTATCCCTGCGTGGGGACGAGCGAGCATTGCAGACTCGGGTGGTGCCCCCGCTCAGCAGATGGATCGTCGCGGTTCTCGGCGTAATGTGCGCCGCGACGATTCACGTTCCCACGGCGGCGGCCGATCCGCCTCCGGTGTCGCCGCAAGCCCGCGCGGCGGGCCTGGTCGACGTGCGGACCATCGTGCCCGACGCGGCGATCGACCTGAGGTATGCGACGGCCGACAACTTCGTGGGCGTGCCGCTGTATCCGGCGGGGGCGCGATGCCTGGTGCACGAGTCGATGGCCGACGGCCTGGCCGTGGCTGCCAATCAGCTACGCGCGCAGGGGCATACGTTGGTTTTCTGGGACTGCTACCGCCCGCACGACGTCCAGGTGCGGATGTTCGCGGAGGTGCCCAATCCGAATTGGGTGGCCCGCCCGAGCGATTTCGCCCGCAGTCATGAGGCGGGCCGGTCGGTCGACGTGACCATCGCGGGCCTCGACATGGGGACAGGGTTCGACGACTTCACCCCGCGCAGCCTCGCATACGCCACCGAGGGCGTCACCGCGCAGCAGCAGGCCGACCGGGCGCTACTGCGTGATGCGATGGAAGCCGGTGGGCTGACCGTGTATCCGGGGGAGTGGTGGCACTTCGATGGGCCGGGCGCGAAGGAGCCGCGCCCGATCTTGGACGTACCGGTGGTGTGAGCCGTTGCGGGTCAGTTGGCGAGGAGCTGCGTGCCGCTACCGAGGCACACGTGTGACAGGTCCGCGAACGGAAAGTCGCACGTCACGCAGGCGCCGTCGGTGTCGATCGGTGGCGGCGCCGACTGGTGGCTGGCGTGAATCCAGGCGACCCACACGTTTCCTGGTAGTGCCAACAGACCATTGATCATGACTTCCCCCGAACGTCATCGGCACAAGCTCCCCCTGCCCGATGTTCATACATTAGCCCTCAGCAACGTCCGGGGATATAGGGGAAACCCCTCAACATCAGGCCTCCGTTGCTAAACCCACTGATGCACACAGACATGGGATGTCTGGGAATCGGTATGCGGCGACTCGCGGCCACCCCGGCGCCGAGTCGTCTGAAGCCGAGGATGTTCACCACGTACGAACGGCAAACCGGGACTTCCTACCGCCCTGTGCCCCAGGCTATTGCCCTCGCGCCGACCCGATGTGGTCTCGATACCATGCCACTGTGCGCGCTAGCCCTTCCCGCAAGCCGATGGTCGAGGTCCACCCCGATTGTGCGAGCTTCGAGACATCGAGAAGCTTCTGCGGCGTGCCGTCGGGTTTCGTCGTGTCCCACTGGGTGTCACCGGTATAGCCGACGACGGAGGCGACAGTCTCGGCGATCTCGCGGATCGTGGTGTCCGTGCCGCTGCCGACGTTGACTTGATCCGGACCGTCATAGTGCTCGAGCAGGTGTAAACATGCGTCAGCCATGTCGTCTGCGTGCAGGAATTCACGTCGCGGTGAACCAGAGCCCCAGTTGGTCACGAAAGGCGCGCCCGATGCGGCCGCCTCGTCATAGCGTCGGATCAGTGCGGGCAGAACGTGCGAACCCGTTGGGGAGAAGTTGTCGTTGGGTCCATACAGATTCGTCGGCATCGCCGAGATCCATGGCAGCCCATACTGTCTCCGAACCGACTGCACGTGAATGATTCCGGCGATCTTCGCGATCGCGTAGGCGTCATTGGTGGGCTCGAGGTGACCGGTTAGCAGGGACTCCTCTCGGATCGGCTGCTGAGCGAACTTCGGGTAGATGCAAGAAGAGCCGATAAACAGGAGTCGCTCGACGTCGACTTCACGGGCCGCATCCAGGACGTTGACCTGGATACGGATGTTTTCGCTTAGGAAATCCACGGGGTAGGTGCTGTTGGCGAGGATTCCGCCGACCTTTGCCGCGGCGAGTACGACGTATCTCGGCTTGACGTCGGCGAAGAACTCGACGACCGCGTCGCGGTTCCTCAGGTCGAGCTCGGCTGAGGTTCTTCCGACGATATTCTCGAAATGCGCCTTCTCCAGTCTGCGCACGATCGCCGAGCCGACCAGTCCGCGATGACCAGCAACGTAGAACGTAGCTCGGCGGTCGAGGTCACCGGGGGAAAACTGTGCGGCAGCGGTCATTCGGCTACCGCGCGTGCACTAGCAGATCCCCATGAATCCAAATTCACTTTGTCGATCCACGCGCTACCGGCATGCGCGAGCGCCGCCACGTCTGCGTCGACCATTAGGCGCGCCAGTTCGTGGCCGTGGATGGTCGGTACCCAGCCGAGCTTGTCGCGTGCCCGTGACGCGTCGCCGATCAGGGCGTCGACTTCAGTGGCGCGAAGATAACGCTCGTCGAACCGGACGTGCTTCTCCCAGGTGAGGCCTACGTGCCCGAACGCGATCTCCAGGAATTTCCGAACCGTGCATCCCTCGCCCGTGGCGAGGACGTAGTCGTCAGGTTCGTCGGCCTGCAGCATGCGCCACATGCCTTCGACGTACTCGGCGGCGTAGCCCCAGTCACGCACTGCGTCGAGGTTGCCCAGGTAGAGATAGTCCTGCTGGCCGGCCTTGATGGCGGCAACCGCACGGGTGATCTTGCGGGTGACGAAAGTTTCGCCGCGACGCGGTGATTCGTGGTTGAAGAGAATCCCGTTGGTCGCGAATATGCCGTATGCCTCGCGGTAGTTCCTGGTTATCCAGTAGCTGTACAGCTTAGCTGCGCCGTAGGGAGAGCGTGGATAGAACGGGGTGGCCTCGTTCTGAGGCGGCGGGGTCGCTCCGTACATTTCGGATGACGAGGCCTGATAGAAACGGGTGTCGATGCCGGAGAGTCGCACAGCCTCGAGCATTCGAACCGTGCCAGTCCCGGTGGTATCAGCGGTGTGTTCGGGTTCGTCGAAGGACACTCGCACGTGAGACTGCGCCGCAAGATTATAGACTTCATCTGGGTCAATCCCGGCGAGCAATGTCACCAGTCGAGCGCCATCGCTGAGATCTCCGTAATGGAGGAATAATTTGGCGTCTGGCGAATGAGGGTCGACGTACAGGTGATCGATGCGTGACGTATTGAATGTCGACGCGCGTCGGATCAGCCCGTGTACTTCGTAACCCTTTCCAAGCAACAACTCAGCAAGGTACGAGCCGTCCTGCCCGGTAATGCCTGTGATGAGCGCGCGTTTCGTCATCCGTGCCCCATGAGGCTTGCGGCGGTGCGACGACACCGGCCCATTTCCGACGACCCTAGCTGGCTGGCAGGCCCACCCACCGAATCGAGCTGAAATCTCATGACGTGTATTCCCCCTGAGGCAGCTCTGTTTGCGAAGTTGGACGATACCCCAACGTTAAGGGCGCACATGGCGCCACGAGCGGTACTACTGAGGCTCGGATCGAACTCTGAGCAGCAGCCCGTCCCCGGATGATTTCCGGGATTCTCGTTGCAGCATCCGGATCGGTTGCAATGGCTAGCCGCTGAG
The DNA here is from genome assembly GCF_030295745.1 of Mycolicibacterium sp. TUM20985. Classification (NCBI taxonomy): domain Bacteria; kingdom Bacillati; phylum Actinomycetota; class Actinomycetes; order Mycobacteriales; family Mycobacteriaceae; genus Mycobacterium; species Mycobacterium antarcticum. The sequence continues at coordinate 4,912,943 of NZ_AP027291.1, read as the reverse complement.
TGAAGGTTTCGACGGGCCGCATTCGTCGTAAGCCGCTCACGTTTGTCGGTTCCGGGCGCGAACCAAGACCGCCAAGGCCCGCAGATCGCGTGCAGCGGGAGTTGCCCCTCGGTCCACAAAGGATCGATGCCTTACAGCCTGCCTCCGCAAGTAAATGTCGGTACCCCTGGGTCACCTCGTCAGCGCCTCGGGGCGGTCTTCGATGGAGGCAAACTCCTGGAACGCCAACCGCCACCGCCCCACCTGAACCCATCGAAGCACCCTGAATGGAGATCGCCTGAAAGGACCGCACGAACGCATCGATGATTCTGTTCATGCGGTAGGTCCGGCTCAGCCTGCCGGGACCACCTTCGTCCCGAAGAGGTCTGGATGATCCGAGCCCGTCACCTGTTAACCGCCTGCGTCGTCATCGCGGTGCAGTTGGCCCGATGCGGTGATCGACCTGAGGTGCGCGACGGCCGACAACTTCGTGGGCGTTCCTCTGTATCAGGCGGGGCACGGTGCCTGGTGCACCAGTCGATGGCTGGCGCTGGCCGTGGCTGCCAATCAGCTACGCGCGCAGGGGCATGCGTTAGTGTTCTGGGATTGCTACCGCCCGCACGACGTGCAGGTGCGGATGTCCGCTGAGGTGCCGAATCCGAATTGGGTGGCGCATCCGAGCGATTTCGCCCGCAGTCACGAGGCGGGCCGGTCGGTCGACGTGACCATCGCCGACGGTTACTACGGGTGGCTGCTCGACATGGGCACCGGGTTCGAGAACTTCACCCCGAAGAGCCTGGCCTACGCCACCGACGGGGTCACCGCCGAGCAGTAGGCCAACCGCGCGTTGCTGCGGACGGCGATGGAGACCGGTGGGCTGCCGTGTATCCGGGGGAGTGGTAGCACTTCCACGGACCGGGCGCGAGGATCCGCGGCCGATTATGGACGTGCCGGTGAACTGAGCTCCTGCAGGCGTCAGCTGGCGATCTGCTCGCCGCTGCCGAGGCACGGGTGCGACAGATGTGCGAACGGAAAGCCGCAGGTCTCGCAGGCACCGTCAGTGCGGATGGTGGCGACACCGGCTTGTGTCCGGCGTGAATCCAGGCGACCCACGCATTTCCGTGTAGCGCCAATAGGCCGTTGATCGTGACTTCCCCCGAACTTCATCGGGCCAGCTCCCCTAGCCCGATGTTTACACATTAGCCCTCAGCAACGTCTCTGTGAACCGGGGGCAACCCTGGAGTTTCGGGAGGGGTGCCCTGTCGGCGTTGGGGCGCAACGGCGCTGGTCAAAGTATTGGCGTTTGCGATCAAAGGGACTGACAAACATCGAAGACGGGTGGAAGCAGGTGGGCAATCTGCTCGCCAATTTCAGCAAATACCTCTGTTGATTGCCCGATGGGGTCGGGGATGTCCAAGAGCGCGTCAGCTGTGACCAGGGAGCGGCGGGCCGCGAGTTCGGCGACGGTTCGCGCACCGCGTTCGGCGATCAGCCGGGAGGCCTCCGTCAGGGTGAACGTTCGATGCAGCCGGTGAGGTGCCAGCTCCAAAACCGCGTCGCGGTGGGCTCTGGTCATCGTCAGGATGAAATCAGCGGCCGACGCGATCTTCGCCGTGAGCTGGCGTGCGGCGAAGTTGGCGGTGTCTCCGCCCAAACGCTCGAGGACCGGTGCAGCTTCAGGGTGAATCGGGTGTCCGATCACGGCGTGAACTCCTGCACTGGACGCTTGAATGCCATGGAGCCCGTTTGCAGGGGCCAGCGCGACGAGGAGTCGCTCGGCAGTTGGCGACCGGCAGATGTTTCCGGTGCAAACGAACAGGACGTGCATTGGAACTCCTCGTTTGACACTGAACGGGGTGCTGCCCAGACCAGCGCCTGGACCGAGGTCAGTATCGGTGGTGCGGTTCGGCGCAGTGCAGTGGGTCTCGATTCGGCGCGCCGCAAGCGATTGGCTCCGTTGTGCGACAAGCGAAAGATCTACTCACCACCATCTACGTTGATGGTCGCGATGCGACCTCTTCCATGTCGTTGTCGCAAGTCAGTTTCCAAAACTTCAAGACGACGCACCTTTAGGCAACGGTGGACTCCGTGCACGAAGCGGCGGAGATGTCCACAGATCTAGCGCATTCGGTGGTAAGCGGGCAATCAGCCGTGATTGCTGTCGGGCCGTATCCTTGCTGCGGTGGTACCGACCAAATTGGGTCCTGTGATGTGTAGTCCGCACTAGTGGGGAGTAACAGGCGGTGGAAATGCCTTTCGCGCGCCGCGTCGTTCTTCGCGGGGCGGCTCGGGGAGTTGCAGTAGGCACGGCAGCCTTGCTCGGTCTTTGGCCGAGAACGACGGAGGTGACATCCTCCTCACTCGAGATCGACCTTCCCGCCGCGATCCCGGCCCTTCCCACCTACCACGTCTCCAATGGAGGCGACGACAATAATGACGGTCTCTCGCCTGGCGCGGCCTGGGCAACCATTCAGAAGGCCAACGACGCCCTGCCAGGCGACGGATCCTGTCTTCTTTTTCGAAGAGATGACACCTTTTACGGTGAGCTCAACCTTCCCTTCGGCTGCGAGGTAGGGGCTTACGGCGAAGGCGCCCGGCCGATCCTGACCATGTTCAAGTTGTTGACACGCGCGGACGGTTGGGCAGAAGAATCACCCGGGATTTGGAAGATCGATCTCGGGTCGCCGGATACACATCTCGGCTACACCGCAAGTACTGACGCCAATATTGGCTTTCTCCAGGTGAACGATGTGGTTCAACCGGCACTGAAATTCGATATGTCAGAGTTGAGCGCAACCTGGGACTTCTACTGCGACATCCCGAACAGCACACTCTTTGTGAAGTCTCCCGATAATCCTGGCCTGGTGTCCGGTGGCATCAAGGCCCCGCCGAAGGGGAATGCGTTCGGAGCTAGCGGGACAATCATCTATTGCCAAAGCGGGAAAAACGAGATCCACGACGTCCACATCACGGGGACGGGGGCATGCGGCATTCGCGGCAAGGGTTCTGATGTTCATGTGCACGAGTGTCTGATCGACTACATCGGCGGATCGTGGTTGGCGGGTCAGTATGAAGCCAACACGCGATACGGGAACGGTATTGAACACTGGCCCAATGTGAGTCGATGGACGATCGAGAAGAACGAAATAGCTCAAGTTACGACGTCGCTTGGAGCCCGCAAGGTCGTGTTGCGAAAGGCGGCACGGTGTACTGGGAAGACATGGTTGTCCGCAACAACCATATTCATGACTGTGCGCAAATGTTCGAGCTTTGGTCGCAGAATGGCAATCCAGATTCACCGGGTTTCGTGCGAATAGTCGTTGAGGGAAATATCTGCGAACGTGCTGGAGGGGGAGTTTTCTCGGATGTGCGTCCCGACCAGAATGTCAGAGTCGATCTGCTAAGTTACAAACTACAGACTCATGTGGACATAACGATTCAGAACAACACCTTCGACGGCGCCCATACGGCTTACAGCTACCACGAATACGAGCCCCCCGCCGGTTACGTCACCCGCAACAACACGATCCGCTTGAAAGCGGGCACCAAAATCCAGTTTCAACGTGACGAAACGGTGGAGGGAGCCGTCGCGTGGCAAGCTGCGACTGGTCGCGAAGTGGGCTCGAACTTCATCGTCGTTCCGTAGCTGCCCTGGTGCTGGTCGCGAAGTGCGCTCCGCGTGAACTGGGGTTTTCAGGGTGGATGGCGGTCTTTGCCGGCTGACGGGTCGCCACTCGGTATAGCGTCGCGCAAGTACGACTGGGCGCCCAGTGCAGACATGGCCGCTAGCGACTAGGATTCGGCGTGGGGAAGGGCAGCGCGGTGTGTCGTGGGGGGAAGGCAATGGTTCGTATCGAGAGCGATGTCGTCAATCGGCTGGCGCATTGGACGCCCGATCCGACACGTGCTGCCGTGAAAACTCTTCGAGTATGCACAGCAAACCACGATGTCGTGGTGCGGTTGACCGGTGGTTGACGTGCTCCACGGCCGACCGACTGTTCGGATACTCGGAACTCACGGCGTGCCTGCAAACTACGGCGGTTTTGAGACCGCTGCTCAGAATGTGGCCCGTTACTTGGTCGATCACGGGTGGCGGGCAATCGTGTATTGCCAAACCGACCACGACGGCCCGGTCTACGAGGACGAGTGGAACGGCATCGAGCGAGTCAACATCTCTGTGCCGAACCTGGGTTGGCTCGGAACCGCAAAGTTCGACTGGCTCTCGATCGTCCACGCTGTTAGACATCGTGACGTCTGCCTAACGTTCGGTTACAACACCGGAATCTTCAACGTACTGCAGAGGCTGCACCGGGTTCCGAATGTCATCAATATGGACGGCATCGAGTGGTCGCGGAGGCGATGGGGACTATTCCGGCAGGCGGTCCTCTATGTCAACGAGCGCTTTGCAGCATTGTTCGGCAACGCGCTGATTGCCGACCACCCAGAGCTGAATACCTACCTCCGCACCCGCGCGCCGGCGCGCAAGATTACGACGATCACATACGGCGCGTACTCAATCGTCGATGCGCCCACCGAGCCTATCGAGCGCCTTGGCCTCAACCCAAACGCCTACCTGACGTTGATCGCACGCCCCATTCCCGAAAACTCAATCCTTGAGTTGGTTGAGGCATTTTCGGCAAAAAGGCGAGGCACGCGCCTGGCCGTGCTCGGTGCCTACGACGGTGCATCCGACTCATATCATCGTGCGGTTCTAGATGCAGCGAGCGACGAAGTCATCTTTCTAGGCGCAATCTACGATGCCGACACCGTGCAGGCGCTGCGCTACCACGCGCTCGGGTACCTGCATGGACACACGGTCGGTGGCACGAATCCGTCGCTGGTCGAGGCGTTGGCCGCCGGAAACCCGGTGATCGCGCATGACAACAAGTACAACAAGTGGGTTGCTGACGACGCGGGTCTCTACTTCAGCACACCCGCGGATGCCGAGAAGCGAATCGATGAGCTGCTCGACCAGCCTGATTTGGCAAAGAAATTGAGTTGCAACGCGCTCGCCAGATTCAACAGTGAGTTCACGTGGGATCACGTTGCTGGCCAGTACGAAGCGTTGCTGCGCAAGTGTCAGCGTCACTCCCAGCGGCGAGCGAGTTGAGGAGATTGGCGTATTTAGGGGGATGAAATGGTCAACGTCGGGATCATTGGGCTTGGGAAAATGGGGCTGTCGCATTTCTCAATCATCAACGCGCACAAGGATGTCAAGGTCGTAGGTGTCTGTGACGCGAGTGGATACGTGCTCGATATCCTCGGTAAGTACACGGGGGTGGACACGTATAACGATCTAGGCAGAATGCTTGAGTCGGGAAACGTGGAGGCGGCGGTGATATCGACGCCGTCGAAGTTTCATGCGCCGATGGTGCGGGAGTGCCTAGAACGGGGCATTCACGTTTTCTGCGAGAAGCCGTTCTGCTTGGACCCTGCCGACTCACTAGGTCTTGCTGCGCTGGCGCAAAAGAAGTCGCTTATCACCCAAGTTGGTTACCACAACCGGCATTTGGCAACGTTCGCCGAGGTGAAGCGACTTCTTGAGCTAGGTGCACTGGGCAGGGTCACGCACGTCCTCGCCGAGGCGTACGGACCTGTGGTGCTGAAGCCCAAGGGCAGCAGTTGGCGCAGCAAGAAGGCCGAAGGTGGAGGCGCGTTGTACGACTACGCGGCACACCCAGTCGATCTGATGACGTGGTACTTGGGTCGACCAGAGTCGGTGTCGGGCACAGTGCGTGGGCAGATCTTCTCCGCCGAGACCGAGGACGAGGTGTTCACGACACTGATGTGGCCCAGCGGCGCGAGCGGTCAACTCTCTGTCAGCTGGTCGGATGAGTCGCAGCGCAAAATGTCGACGCGAATGACGATTTGGGGTACCAACGGCAAGATTTCCGTTGATCGGCAAGAAATGCAGGTCTATCTGCGCGATGCAGCGTTAGCGCCCGACGATTACGCCAAGGGCTGGACGGTTCGGTATACAACTGAGTTGACCAAGGAGGTTGACTTCTACGTTCGAGGAGAGGAGTACTCCGCTCAGCTCGATACGTGGATCGAGAGGATCGCCAGCGGTGCGGTCTCAGGCCCTGCCGACTTTGCGGAGGCCAGCGTGACCGACGAGGTGCTCTACGCAATCCTCAACAGCTCCGACGGTGGGCTCCGCAGTCTCGATGTGTCCCAAAAGCTGGCCGATGACCATTCGGGGGAGAACAGCGGCTTCTGGGGCCGGCGAAAGGAACGACGTCGGCAACGTTCAGTGCGCACGGGGGGGGGCAGCTGACATGGACCGCCTCCTATTTGGCGACAACCAGTTCTTTGGCGTGAACCACATGTCAGAAGAAAAGGCACGGGCTCAGGCGATGCGCTTTCAATCGCTCGATGCGGTCATGTCCGTTCTGGACGCGGCGTACGGCGCTGGGGTTACGACCTTTATGTGCACTACTCACGACCGCATTGCAGACGTGGCCCAACGGATCCGTGCCGAGCCTGAACGCTACGCGGACCAGATGCTCATCCCGTGTATGCCCTACGCACACAAGTATGCGAATGCGATGTCTGAGGCGGGGATGTTTGGTGCCATCAAACAATTCCTGCCCGACGGGGGCTTCCTTGATGCGGCAATGCGGGGTGGCAAGTCGTTTGCTCGCAAGGATGTTGAGGGCATCATAACTCTGCTGGTGGATGCCGAGATGAAAATGTTTCACGGTCTCAAAACGCCAGTTGTGTTTCTGCAAAACGTGGTCGTCGATTTCCTATTGGGAATGGGCTTCATCGAGGCCTTCCGCATCTTCGCCGATCATGTGTCAAGTGAATACAACGCTGAGCCGGGGTTCATCACCATGAACATGCCGCGCTTGCTTGACGCCCTCGATACGGCCGGAATCGAGAACCCGATCGTCTGCTCCAGTATCAATAAGCTCGGCTTTCGTATGTCTGGCGGCATTGACGGCTACATCGATGCGCTGACCAACCGGCGGTTCCGTGCCGTGGCAATGTCGGTATTCGCGTCAGGCGCGATCCCTGCTGACGAAGCGATCGAATGGGTCACCTCGCTACCCAACATCGAATCGATCGTGTTCGGCGCCTCGAGCCGAACCAACATCGACAGCACTGCTGAATTTATCCGGAAGCACTGGGCGGCTCAATGATTGCGGTCTTTTTCGTCGCGAGGCGTGCGCCTGACGCGTTGATGAGGCGCTGATCGATCAACGACCTGCAAAGTTCACGAGCAGGATGCCCATGTCCGCTCAGAACGCTCCCGCGGCCCGCAGTGATTCCTCAATGGCAGGGTAGATCTTTTCCCCATACGGCGGCGCCATGAACACGGCATCGCGCTTTGTGGGGGTAGATCCTACAAAGCTGGGGCACCTCTTGCCGTTGATGCAGAACCATTGTCGCGAGTCGATCCACAAACCGGCCAAAGATTTTGCGATTTCCTGTTCGATTACTGCCATCGATCTCCAAAATTTCGGCACCTGACTGACACAGTCCGCGGGTGTCTTAGCTAGATAGCATTCGCTGATTTCTACCCCCGCCGGCGGGGGCGACAGAAATACGAATTTCTTGACTCTGCTACGAATTGTTTCGGCGATCTTGAGCATTGAGTTGGACCAACGGCCAGTCGTCACGTTCTGGTCGGTTCCAGCGATGGTTCTCGTCCCATAGGACTGCGAGATGATCAATACGTCGGGGTGCCAGTGGTTGATTACGTCGATGACGTGTTTCTTCCTCGCTGGACAGGCGTCGAGGAGAGATTGGTCAATAGTAGCGATGAGGTCGTCGATGAAGCTGCAACCGCGCATCGCTTCAGTGTGAACTTGAATCTGTCCACCCGACTTCAGTGCAATCTCGCGGAGAGGGGCTGCGTAGGTCAACCCCACGGAGTCGGCTACCAGGACGATGTGCGTCTTGGCGGTGAACGGCCCCCAGGTGCACGCAAGTGCGTCTGGAAATTGGACTCCTACGCAGTCGGGCAGTGATGGACCCGCGATCACGGATTCCATCGGAGGCTCCAGAATTGGCCACTGAGTCGCCCTAGCGCAGCCTGTATCTCTTGGCTTAGCGCAGCCGCTAACGGAGCTGCGGTGGCGCCGGTACCTTGGTCTGCCGCGACCGAGTTTTGGTGATCCTGGTAGTCCGCGCTGGGGCGGGTGGCGGTGTAGGCCGAAACACCAATGATCAAGATGATCAGTACGACGACTGCCACGTATTTCGTGACCGAAGAGCGGTGGTGCGTGCGAAATTCACGGTGGCGTCTGGACAGTCGAGCCCACAAAGCCACCACCGCTAGCCCCCTGCTCATTGTCGCAATCCCCCGGAGATAGAGGAATTGTATCGACGGGGCCGATAATTCCGCCAATAGCAAGCTGGCAAGGCGCAGTCGCAAGGACACGGAAACAGTGCGTCATCACTGTGCTGCGTGCGCTCTAGGAATCCCGGACGGCTCCACGGCGTTTAGTAAAACTCAAGCCTGAGCAGGCAGCACTGCGGCTGCCCTCAACGACTCGGCGATCACCTGGTAAATCTTCTTGCCATATACGGGGGCGAAGTGGAACTCGTCGCACTTGGTTGCCGTCGTCCCCACAAAGCTTGGGCATAGCTGCTGATCACTGCAGAACCACGGACGCGAGTCGATCCACGTCCCGTCAATCGTGTCCGCGATCTGACGTTCGGCCGTCGCCATGTCCCGCCACTGCTCAGTCACCTCGCCGATGCAGTCCGCTGGGACGTTGGACCGCTTGCCGAAGCACTCTTTTGGGTTGACCTCGCCGGGCGGGCCAGACAGCAGGACGACGTTCCTGGTGCTGGGTCGGAACTGGTCGATGATGTCGCGCATCGACGTCAACCATTCGCCCTGTGTGAATTGCGTGCTGTCGACCTTCATGCCGAACCGGTACAGGTTCGAGATGATCACGATGTCAGGTTTAGTCGAGTTGATCGTGTCGACGGCGTTCCGCTTTCGTGCCTCGCACGTGGAACTGACGTTGCCTCGGTTGACCAGCTGATCGGTGAACGCGCACGACGCCATGGACATGTTAAGCAGCTGCAACTGCCCGCCGGAGTTGAGCACGATATCGCGGAGTGGGCCCGCGTAGGCGTGGCCTTCCGAGTCGCCGGCCAGGACGATCCGGATAGGTGCCGTCCGTTCGCCGTAGGTGCATTCGTTGACGTCGACGGTGGCGTTGTAGTTGTCACAGGGTCGGATAGCTGGATCGACCGTGGGGCTTTCGATGACCTGCTCCATGGAAGGGTCGAGTTCTGGCCAGCTGGTGGTGCGCAGCGCGGCGAGGATCGAGGGCGGGCCGCTGTATTCATACGCTTCCGGGCGCATTGCGTAAGCGCCAAGGCCGACAATCAGCAGCATGATCGACCCCAGCGTCGCGTACTGACTGGCCTTCTGCGGCCAGTACCGGCCCTTGCGTATCAGCTTGCGAGTGGTGCGAACCTTGTCCATCGTGATGCGCCGGAACGGGGTCTCCACCATGTGGTATGACGCCACGGACAGGCCGAACGACAAACCTATGACTGTGCCCCAGTAGTACGAGCTCACGTCCATCACTGACCCGACAAGAATGATGACCGGCCAGTGCACCAAGTACAGCGAGTAGGAGATGTCGCCGAGGTAACCGCTGACCGGGTTCCGGAGGAACGCTTGATATTTGGGTTCACGGCCCACCCCGGCCGCGATGACCAGCGCGGCACCGGCGACGGGCAGAATCGCCCACGGGGCCGGGAACCCGATGGGATCTTCGCTGATGAGAACCACGCTCGCACCAATCGCGGCGAGACCCACCCATGACAGCGCAGGTCTGACGACATCCGGTATCCGTGCCAGGCGGTCCACCGTGCACGCAAGCACGGCGCCGACACCGAGCTCCCAGACTCGAGCTGCTGTGTCGAAGTACGCCCACGCCGGTGACGACGCCGTCTCCGCCAGCGCCCACGCTAGCGACGCCGCCACGATGACGGACATCACCCCGCCAGCGATGGTCATCCGCCGAGCGTGCGACCAGGACTTGCGGATCACGAGGACACTGACCAGAAAGATCAGCGCGGGCCACACGAAGTAGAACTGCTCCTCGATCGACAGCGACCAGTAGTGCTGAAGCGGTGAGACAGCATCTGACGCGACGTGAAAGTAGTCGGTGTCCTTGAACCCGAACCACCAGTTCGACAGGAACACGAACGCCCACAGGGCATCGATGTTCACTTCGCGGGCACGGAACGGCAGGAACACCAACGCCGACGCTACGCAGGTAAGGGCGAGGACCACTGTCGCGGCGGGGACGATTCGCCGAATCCGATTGCCGTAGAACCCCCAGAACGAGACCGTTCCGGTGTCCTCCGCGGTGCGCATCAAGTTGCCGGTGATGAGGAAGCCGGAGATTACGAAGAACACATCAACACCGATGAATCCACCGCTGGGCCAGCCCCATAAGTGGCTTGCGAACACGGTGAGCACCGCGACCATCCGCAACCCCTGGATGTCGAGTCGCTGATGGTTCCGTGCGGCATGACGGCGCCGGCGCCGAGATTTCCTTCGATACCAGTCCAGCATGCCAAGCCCCCTTGAACCGCCGACGTGGGCGGACCCCCCGGGGATCGTACATACGCCATCAGGTAACACGCCATCCGACCGATAGAGCGGCCATAGGCTGCTACCCAGGCGTTCACCGACTGGCCGGTGCTGCAACTGGTGTTCTGCTGTTGATCGGACGGCGGTCATTGGCGTCGGTTCGCCCTACGAATCACCCCAGGTATCGCGCCGTTAACTTCTGGGTTAGGAAGGATGACGGTCTGCTGAATCGGCAACTCCGCCGATGGCCCAACCGGGTTTGGGTGACTGACTTCACGTACGTTCGCACCTGGGCGGGGTGGGTGTACGTGGTGTTCATCGCCGACGTCGAGTTCGCGACAGCTTCCTGGGTCGACTAGTACAACTGCAGCAGGCCGCATTTCAGCATCGGACTTGCCCCGCCCAACGAATACGAGTCGCTCTACGGTGCCGTCAACCCCAAGGCACAGCGCACCATGGAGGCGGCACAAGACCTCGGGTGATTCACCGTCGCCAGGAACAGCCGATCCTTAAATGGTTTCCACGAATCCTGTTTGTGCGGAGCAATTCCGAATGCCCGCCATAGCCCGCGACACCATCGACTGCGAGAGCCCCAGATGATCGGCCATCGACCGCGTCGACCAGTGTCTCGCATCCTTGGATGCGGTCTCCAACGTCGCCACGATCAGCGACTCGATCCGATCAACGCCCACAACCCGCGGGCGGCCCGGCCGCAGCCCGCCGACCAGCCCGTCGAGTCGTAACTCGGAGACCCGGTTGCCCCAGCGCCGCACCGTTCCGATCGAGAGCTCCAACAGGTCGGCGAGTTCGGTGTTGGACCCACCACCATCAGCCGCGAACACGATTCACGCCCGCATCGCCGGCCCGGCTGCACTCGTTCGCCGTCGCGCCCACCCCTCCAACTCGGCGCGCTCATCAGCGGTCAACACGATCTCAACGGCATGTGGAGTAGGCGCAATCCAGTTGTATCACTACACCGGAAGTAACGACTCAGGACACTAGACGGTCGTGGCGAGCGCCCGAACTTGTTCATGCGAACCGCGGAGCTGGCCCACGCGCAGAGGGGCTCGCCGCGCTAATCTGTGCTTGGGGTGGTTATCGGGGTGATGCTGGCGGACCTTTAGATTGCTCTACGCCGTATCTAATTGAGGGGAGGATTGTGAATGTTAGACCGCAAGGGCGATCGTCGGAAATATGGATCTTCTCTGCGCAATCTAGCTCAACCCCATGCTAAACACCCCTTGTTCGCTGGCTGCAATTTAGACAAGGAAATATCTGCCGATGAAATCAAGTCGCTCAACCGTCGTCGATGTGGTGGAATTGGTTCCGTCGTGAACGCCGGGGGCGGGCAATTCCCGGAGATCACCGACGAAATCGTAGATCGTTACCGCGAAAACTACGCGCTCTCGTCTGGCATCGCGGTCACCAAAGAGATGGTTCAGCAGCACGTGGACCTCGAATATTCCTTAAAAAATGTGCTGATCAGCTCATCGCCAGAAGAGCGATCTGATGTCTGGGCCGAAAGTTATGACCGTCTATATCGCGAGTTACCGTGGCTGGCGGAGACGTCGTCGATTGAAAACCGTAGCCCGGACCTCCAGTTCGGTCAGTTTCTGAGACTTATTCCGCTCGGTGCGCAAGTTATAGAGATAGGGTCAGGCCCTGGTTTTTTGGCAAGGTATCTGACCGAGAATGGTCGCCCTTGCGTCGCGACCGAAATTACCGCCGAGCGCGGAGCGCGAGAAGATGGCGAGATGGTCTGGCACCTGACAGATGGGATTCACCTGGATTCTTTTGAACCGCAATCCAGCTACGATTTCGTGCTATCGACGCAGGTGATCGAGCATTTTCACCCAGACGACGTCCAACGTCACTTCGAAGGTGCGTTCGCTCTCGCCAAGCCGGGTGGGAGCTATATCTTCACGACGCCGCACCTCTTTCTTGGCCCCGCTGACCTCTCCAGAGTATTGAAACTCGATAGAGCGCACTTTATGCACTTGAAGGAATATACTCACAGAGAGCTCGGTGAGAATGCCCGACGAGCTGGCTTCAGTCGCATCTACGCCGTCTATGTCCCGCCCGCCGTTGTTCGCAAACGTCTCCCGTTCGTGCTCCGATCGCGGTTGCTTTATGTATTTCTAAGTCAACTGGAACGCCTTTTCGCGAAAGCTCGGCCTCCGCGTATTGCGCTGAGGGCTTTGATGTTTCATGGCGACGTGTTCATCATGGCGACTAAGTAAGGGCACCTATGCGCGTTCTTTGGCTTAGTCCGTGGTTGCGTCCGCTAGCACGGGCCAACGTCGAGGGTCTTCGTGCACTCGGTGTCGAGGTGATGTTGATAACTGCGCCCCTCCATCCAGAATCCGACGCGCTGCGTGAATACGAAGTCGAGTTGCTCGGGCGTCCGCTGCCCCACAAGGGGTGGCTCCCGTTCATCGCTGCGCATAAGGGTGCAAAGCGATTTAAGCCAGATGTCGTCGTAACAGAGTTTCTTCGCGATGTCCGTTGGCGTGCCTTTGGGTCGCTCGCCCCGCGTGTCCGACTTGTTCACGATGCGCGGCCCCACGACCCTACGGATGTTCTGCCTTGGTGGACTCGGATGTTCTTCGATCGTTGGGACGCGACGGCGGATGCAACCGTGGTCTTCAGTCGATATGTGTCAGATGCTATTCGAGCAAAGGGAGTCCTCAGACAGCCCTTGTACGAGGCTCCGCTCACCAGTGACCTTGACGATTTTTCGGTTCCGGCGTTCGTCGCAGCTGCAGCGCGGAAGAACTTCGTGATGATTGGCCGACAAAAGCCGTACAAAAATCATGACGTCGTGTTCGCCGCCTGGGAAGCGCACACAGCGGGGCCGTTCTGGCGCGGTGACGAATTGGTGCTGTTGGGCGACGGCCTGATTCCCCGGCCGTTGCCGAATCATGCACGCTGGCAGCGGGGTTCATATCGCTACCGACAAATAACGCCTGAGCTCGCGGCGTACAAGGGGTCGATCGTGCACAGCCGTGCCGCCTCGCAAAGCGGGGTCCAGGTGTTGTCGATGCAGCTTGGCGTGCCAACCCTAGTGTCGACCGCTGGCGCCCTATCCGAGTACCAACCGCAGGGCCTAAGTGTCACGGGAATCGATGATGTTGAAGCTCTCGCGAGCGCTATCGACGCCCTAGCAGATCCGTCCGAAGTCAATAGGCAGGCAAAGGTGGCCCAGGCTCACTACCAGACCCACTTCGCTGCTGAGATTGCAGCAGGGCGATTGCTCGAAATCTTCACCGACATCTTGCGCGGCGATCAGGGTGCCACTGTCGACCGCCCGGGTGATGGGTTAGGGCAGCGCGGGTGAGGGCACGACGCAACGGCATTCTGGGCCGAACGTCGAGCGCGCCTGCGCCCAAAAATCAACGGGCACTGTGGGTTTCGTCAAGCCTTGAAACGTACGGCGGAATTGCGACCTTCGTTCGGAATATGAGTGCGACTCCGCTTTGGAACGAATGGCATGTTCGCCACGTCGCGACCCATTGCGACGGCACCAAATTGGCCAGGATCAAGATCTTCACGTCGGGGTTCGTGGGCTTCGTCGTCGAACTCATTCTTCGTCGGCCAGAAGTGGTTCACCTGCACACCTCGGAACGCGGAAGCTTCGTGCGAAAGGGGATTCTGACCTGGGTGTCCGCCGCATTCCGAGTGCCGGTTGTGCTCCACATGCACGGTGGGGAGTTTCATGAGTATTTCGAGAACGCAGCCCCTTCCGTTCAGCGGGTTATCCGGGCAACGCTTGTCCGTGCCGATGTCGTTATAGCCCTGGGTGACGTCTGGGCCAAGCGCCTCCGAGATGCCGCTCCAGGCGCCCGCGTCGAGGTGATGCCGAACGCGATTCGGTCACAGGCTGCGGTCGACCAAGAGTCTGCTGGCGCGGTGCAAGTGGTGTTTCTGGGTGAGCTGTGTGACCGGAAGGGAACATCGGTCCTTATCGACGCCTGGAGCATGGTGCTTGCTGGCAATGACGTCGTGGCGACGAAGCTGACCATCGCGGGCTGGGGGGAGATCGATCGCGCTCGCGAACAGATTCGACGGCTCGGTGTGGAGGATTCCATCCGCTTGGCAGGCTGGTTGTCTTCAACGGAGGTCGCACAGTTGCTGGCATACACCCACGTTCTCGTCCTGCCGTCGATCAATGAAGGTCAGCCGATGGCGATACTCGAAGCAATGGCGCGCGGAATATGCGTTGTGTCAACCACTGCTGGCGGTATACCCGAGATGGTGGGCGACGGCGACGGAGTCTTGGTAAGTCCCGGAAGTGTGCGCGAGTTGGCCGACGCGCTTGAGCTAGTCATTGGCGACCACGTTGCGCGGCGGCGCTTTGGTGAGCAGGGACGCCGGAGAGCGCGGGAAGAGTTTGACGTCGGAGTGATATCGCGTCGATTCGACGATCTATATCGCACTCTCGTCGGGGACGGATGAACCGCTGAATGGTCTTGGGTCGGCTATCCCGCGAACTCCAGGGGTGGCGCGCCCCGCACGCCGACCTCGACGGCGAAAACTGCGCCGGCGTCCGGCTCCCGACCGTCGGGCAGTCCCTGGCGCGAAGTGGTCACAAACAGCACGGTGCGATCTGTGCCCCCGAACGCGCACGAACTCGTCTGAGTGACACCGGGAACGTTAATCGTCTCAACCAACCGCCCAGCGGTGTCGTAATGGTTGACCGCGCCTGCACCCCAGAGCGCGACCCAAAGGCCGCCCTCCTCGTCAATCGCCATGCCATCAGGAAGGCCGGGGGTATCCGAAATGAGGATGTGTGTCCGACGGTTTGACCACGCTCCAGCCTCGTCGACGTCGAAGACTTCCACACGCTTGGTCGGAGTGTCGATGTAAAACACACGAGTCCCATCCGCGGACCATTGGAGTCCGTTGGAAATCGAGACGTGGCTGAGGATTTGAGTGACTTTGCCGTCAGGCGTAACGCGGTACACGGCTCCTTTGCCTGAGTCTCCGTCGTAGTTCATCGTCCCGATGACGAAGCTTCCGAGTGGGTCGCAGCCTCCGTCGTTGGTTCGTACGGTCGGGTCGAGGACGAGCTGAGCAAGAGGCTCGAACGTAGCCAGTTCAGGATCTGCGAGGACAATCCCATGTTCGGTGGCGAGCACGAACCCGTGCCCTAAGCGATGCCGGATGACCGTTGCGGCTTTGCTCGGGACCGGATGGCGCCGAACTCCGCCGTCTGCGTCGATTGCGACGACGGAGGCTGCCAGAACATCCATGCATAGGAGTTTTCCGCCGCGGGAGTCCCAAAAGGGGCCTTCGCCATGGTTGGCGAATGAACGGGTAAACCGCTCGGCGCTGTGCACGGGTGGGCGACCAGAGCTCATTGGCCGGATAGTAGTCCTGGCGTCAGCTCATGAGTTCGGATGACGTAGTAATCGTCGGTTTATGTCGGGATTTCGACGGAGGGTCCGGGCAAGGACGGGTGTGACCACGCGACGAACATGTTAGATTTTTCGTGTGCCCACGATAGGAACGACCAATACTGTCGCATTGACAACAGGTTCCTTCTCGCCGCTATCCGCAGATTTGAGCCGATGACACAGTATTCCTTTTCCAGGAAGGTACGACTAAAGCATGCGTTGAGACGCTACTTCAACCTCGTAGCCGGCTGGCTGCGAACACCGGTTCGTCGGCCCGTCGCCACGATTGTCTCCGGCGGAGCTTCAGCGGAGAAGGCTCAGAACATAGAGGCTAGGCTGCAATTCCTATTTGAGCATCTGGAAAGCAAACTAGATATTCGAACTGTACGACGGGCGTCATGGATGACGTATGTCCGGGATACGGCGGTCGTTGCCGCCGACAGCTCGGCAGTTCAGTTTCTTGCTCTGAAGCACCTGGAATGGGTAGCTGATCTCGACTACGACACTAATTTGGCCGATGGCTGGTCGTTAATGGAACTCGGCGTCGCGATTTCGCCCCGTAGTGCTGCCCGCCAGCGGAGCGCACTCGCGGGCCAACGTTTTCGAGATCATGTCCGGAAGCTTGAGACCGATGAAGCTCGGCCGGCATATATCTTCGGTACTGGCCCATCGCTCCATCTAGCTCTCGATCGTTCCTTCGCAGACGGAACTACCATCGTATGCAACACGATCGTGAGAGATCCAGAGTTATGGCGGCACTTGTCTCCCGCATTTCTTGCCGCCGGCGATGCGATTTATCATTTTGGCAATAATCCACACGCGAGAGCTTTCCGTGCTGACGCATTAGAGCGACTTCAAGAGTCTGAGGGCCGCACACTATTTGTCTACCCGTCTCAGTTCGATGTAATCGTTCGATCTGAGTTCCATGCTGTCGAGCCGCTCTTGGTGCCCATCCCTTGGGGAGAACATTCGAATATTGCAGTTGACCTCAACGAGCAATTTCTTCTTCCCGACGTGGAAAATGTATTGGCGAATCTTCTATTGCCGCTGGGCTGTTCGCTAAGCCGCGATGTCCGGATGTGGGGGTTCGATGGACGAGGGCCGAGTGACAGCGGCTTCTGGGCGAATTCCGATCGTCATGCTTATCCCGAACTCATGCAGTCCATCCGGGATGCGCATCCTGCGTTCTTTGCCAATAAGACGCCGAGGGGTAACGAAACAAAGTATGTCAACCACGTCCACGGGGACCTGTTAGACGAGCGGTTGGCGGAAGCTGAGCGGCGCGGCTTCCGGTTTCAAATGCTCCACCCATCTTGGACACCCACTTTACAAAAGAGATATCGCCAGGAGCCCTTGGACCAGGGGTGACGTCGCAAGTACCTCACTCGGAAGGCTGTGATCTCTGAATGTGCGCCGTGTGTCGCTCTGTCGGCCTACCAGGGTTTCAGATGTCAGGCGCGCAGTACGCGAATAGGTAGACTACGACGTGTTCGTATTCTCAAGGGGGGGCAAATGAGATCGATTCAAGAGACCGCTGCACGCGTTAAGTCGGGACTCATCAAGCGTCGGTTGCCCTATGTAGTGACGCTGAAGGATTTCGAGAAGGCCGGCGTGCGGTTTGAGATCACGAACCTCGTCGAGCATCACAGGGTTGTCGACCATGGCGGCGAGACTGTTTATACGGCCGCCATGCTTGAGAACCTTCGCGAAGATGATGTTCTCTTCGACGTGGGGGCTAACGTGGGTATGGTAACGCTCCATGCGGCAAAGATCTGCCGCACAGTGGCTTTCGAGCCCGACCCCTCATTTCGGCATCGGCTTGAAGTGAACGGCGCGCTGAACGCCGATCGGACGTTCACCCTCGAACCAACTGCGGTGAGCGACGCGGATGGCACTGTTGTTCTATACACAGACGGTGACGACGGGAACAGTCCGAGCCTTGTTCATCAGCGCGGAGAAGGCGGCAGCGTCTCGGTTGTCGCGCGGTCGCTTGACAGCCTGGTTTCAGAAGCCCGTCTTCCTCGGCCGACCGTGATCAAGTTGGATATTGAAGGTGCAGAGATATTGGCGCTGCGTGGGGCTGTCCAACTACTGACCGGCCCTGAAAAGCCCCGAGCGTTGTTCATCGAGGTACACGACTCATTTTTGCCCGGGTTCGGGTCGTCCGCCGAAGAGGTGAACGGATTGCTACACCAATTCGGATACACAACTGAAGTCTATCGAGCTCAGCGCGCGGACCAGACCCATCTGATACTGCAGGCTTCATAGATGCGCTGAGGATCCCGCAGCGCACGGCCAGCTTGGCGCGTGACGTGCACGTGCGTCGGCAACGCGCCGAGGGAAAAGGGCTCACACAGAAGAGAAGCGGATTTCGTCTCTACCAGTCGGTCAGACGCTTTCTTTTCGGCCAGTTAGTGGCGCGCCTGTCGATGGTGGGAAACCGATAGTTTCTATGGTGGCTGGCTTTGTGGTCTTCCGTTCATCTGCCTCGATTGCAGGAAGTGCATGTCTTGGGGACTGACAAGCCACGCCGATCAGTATCACAAGGAGCCAGAAACTATCTTGGGAACTCCCCGGCGCGATCGACACCTGGGTCATTGAATTGAGTAGCAAGGTAACCATAGCCACAATGGCAGCCAGTCCGGCAGCACCCCAACGCGTTCTATAGCGCGACAATCGGACATTTGCCCAGAGGATGGCGAGGGTAAGTAATAGCCATCCGATGACTCCTCCATCGAACAGCTGTTGAAGAAATGAATTATGCATAGACGCGAGTTCCGGGTGCCGAACTGTTGAGGAGAGCGCCTGGGCGTACGACATTGAGGCGCCAGAACGGTATTGGCCCTGTTGTCCAAAACCGAATAGCCAATTGAATTCGCCGTCAACCCAGTTCATCCAGTATTCAGTCGACTTTCGCCAGATGATGGAACGATTGTTGAGCGTGCCTACGTCGGCGGCACGGGTTGTCCGTTCCGGCGCGATGAAGGATAGGAATGCTAGGAGGGTAGGCTGCACCAAGGCGGCTATGGCTGGCAGTACGAGAGCCGATACCGAAGCAAAGACCGTCACGAGAATTCCCACCCACCGGGCGATGAAGGGAAAGAGTATGACCGCAATAGGCAACGCGACGGCGGCGAAGAGTGCGGTTCTATTTCCGCCTTGGACTATGACGGCAAAGGCGGCGGCGAAGCCCACGAGGCGGAGCGAGCGGCGTCTCCACCCTCGTTGAAAAACCAAAAAGGCTGCCGCACCAATGTAGAAGGACGCAATGGTGGGCGCTATTTCCAACGACGGCGAGAATGGGAATAGTATCCTTAGGGTGCCACCAGAGTCTCTGATATCACCAATGCGGTCCGCCGCGCCAGGAGAGCGCACTCCTGCTGCGTAACTTGCTACGTTTAGCGCAAGGTAGATTCCGGCGCCGTCAACTAGCGAAGCAATGATTGCGCCCGCATTGATTGTCATCACCAGCCGCACAATGAGCGCGACTAATAGCGCGAAGAATAGAAAGTCTCCTGTTGGCGCCGGTCGCGTCAGGACCAGTATCGTAGACCCGATCAGAAGAAAGAATGGGCCGGCTTGGATGGTGCTAGTCAGATTCGCTTTTCGTGCGTAGGCAGTGAAACCGAGTAAGCCCAACGCGAGTAGTGCGGCGGTGGTGCTGAAGGTGCGGATCGCGAACACGGTAGGCAGGAGCAGGACGATCCAGTCAACCGGTTCAGGGCTCGTAGATAGCCTCTCGCGCCACCTAGAGAAGGGTGGCGTGGCCGCGTCTCTTGCAGACAATTCCCCACCTCGGCTTAGACGTGAACCCCGACCCGCGAAATGCGTCGCGGGGATTCACGAAATGTTACTGGAAGTGACACGCGGAGGCGCCAGATATGGCGCCTCATTGCGTAGGCGCAGCCTGGATGCGCGACCTGGGTCGTGCAACCATGAGCGCAGTGCCGATCAGGACGGTGAGGCACACCCCGGCGAAAGCACGGCTCAGCCAGGACCCCACGGGTAGGGACAGCGCCGCGACGGTGAAACCCAGAGCCACGGTGCCGAGCGCGTGTTCAGGCCAGCGTACCGCCCAAGCGCGCCATGCTATTTCGAGTTTGGTGAAGCGCGTCAGCAGGATTGCTACCGCTGTCATCGCGATGTACCCAACCGTAGTCGCGTACGCGACCCCTGTTGCTCCAAATTCACGCCCGATTACGAATATGGAACCCAATATTATTACCGCCCCCGTTCCGGTCGCGAATGCGCTGTATTTCGGTAAACCGGCCGTCAATACTAGATAATTGATCACAATCGGGTACAGCCCATATGCAACTTGCCCAACCAGAAGAATGCCCGTCAAGGCAAACGCCGGCCAGTAGGAGGAGGCAAAGATCCATTGTCCGAACATCGCCAGTGCCGCACCGACAGCAGCCGGCACAGCGATAGCTGCCAGGACCTGCCACCTCACAACGGCATAGGTGTGGTGCGTAGGAGCGGGAAAGGTCTCCCGCGAATAATTTGGTTGTACTGCTCGGTTGATTTCAGTTACCACCAGCGTGACAGTCGACGCCATGTTCAAGCCAAGCGAGAGCAAGCCTACTTGCGTCAATGATGCCACGGTGGCCAAGGCGGGTCGACTTAAAGATGTGATCGCCCAGTACGACGCCTTATGGGGAATGAGGGGTATGGCGAACTTTGAGACAGTGACGATATCTGCTTTAGTTAAACGGGCGCGCGGAGGGCGGACGATCATCATGGCAAGTAATGCGGATATCAGCGCGGTGGTCAGATCGGAAATAACCCACCCGAGAACCCCCATTTCCCAGACGACTAGCAGCGTCAACTTGGACGCCGTGAGAACGATGATCGATGCGCCGGCGAGACAAACAAATCTTCGCAAGTCCCTGCGGGACTGCACCATGGGGAGTGCAAACACTGTCATTGCTGGCTGGAAACCAATTGCGAGAATTTCAATGGCCCATAACGAGCCTGAAACGCCGAGAAAATGTGGGACGAACATTGCAAACAACGCGGCGACCACGGCCGCCGCCATAGGCAGGAGTAGATAACAATACAATCCTGTAGCGCGAAGGAGTCGAGGTGCGTCCTCGCCTCCTCTGGGAACCGTTCGGAAGACCAAAGCGTCGAGTGGTTGCGCTAGCAGAGCCACCAAGAGAACGGCCGCCGCCGTGAGCATGGACGCGGCTCCATATTCGGCCGGCGACATGACGTGCGAAATGAACGGCAGGATGAGCAGCGAGATCCCTCGCTGTAGACCAGCGAGCAAGAGATAGGTCAGAGCTGCACTGCCAGTTGAACCCGCCCGATCCTGGCCTGGCGATCGCTTGAATGCGGGCCGTCGTTTGGCGACGCTCCTGTGACGGGACATCACAAACCCATCAGAAACCGAATGAGACGCGACTGTTTGAGAGCCTGTGCCACGCTCTAGTCACTCGGAACCCAAACGTGCGGTCGCGCCTCCATCGACGACCAGAACGGTGCCAGTGATGAAACGGGCATCGCCGCCGATCAAGAATGAGACGGCCCCGGCGATGTCGCTTGGGTTTCCTATGCGACGCAGGGCCGTTCGTTGCCGCAAAACTGCCTTTCGTGTCTCGGCCGATTCATCACCCCAGCGTGCAAACCCCTCGCGTAGCTTCGCCGTATCTATCGCCCCTGGAGAGACACCGTTGACCCGAATATCTGGGCCAAGGTCCATAGCGGCAGATCGAACCCATCCTTCCAACGCGGCCTTCGTCGTGGCGTAAGCCGTGACTCCGCCGGAAGTTGCGCGGCCGTGGACGCTGCTGATCGCGACAATCGATCCGTCGTTGGTGGCTAGGTTCTCTCGGGTACCCGAAGTGAGTGCGTCGACCGCAATGACGTTGACCCGCAGCGCATCTATCCACTCTCCAAGTGATGTCTCGCCGGCCCTGCCGAGAGGTTGCACCGCGCCATTGTGGATCACGGCTTTTAGCTCGTAGTCCCTTGCCAGTTCCTGGCCGAGCTCCACCAATTGATCAGATTTCGAAAGGTCGAGCTGCACATCCACGTCGGCCGCCGGTGCGGGGTTGCGGTCGATGCCGATTGCGACATAGCCGTCCAGCCGCATCCGTTCGCACAGGGCTGCGCCAATTCCGCCCGCGGCTCCGGTAATGACTACGGCCCGGGTCAAGGCGCCAGCTCCTCGAGAAGGAATTCGACGGCAGTATTGCTGGCGCGGACGACTCCTTCGCGAGTGTTCGATGCGTTGTGTGCGCCGAGCATCACGTTCGGTAGCGTCCGGAGTTCACTAGTGAGGGGGAGGGGCTCTACCTCAAAGA
This sequence comes from Mycolicibacterium sp. TUM20985, assembly GCF_030295745.1. Classification (NCBI taxonomy): domain Bacteria; kingdom Bacillati; phylum Actinomycetota; class Actinomycetes; order Mycobacteriales; family Mycobacteriaceae; genus Mycobacterium; species Mycobacterium antarcticum. The sequence goes on along the minus strand of NZ_AP027291.1, from coordinate 4,890,687 downwards.
CATCGAGAGCGGCTCCGGCCAGCTGACCGTTCCTGAGAGCATCGATGAGGTCAGATTCCAAAACAACTGGCCCCCTTGCCACATTGACTAGGTAGGCATCCGGGCTCACTAGGGCCAGACGGTCGGCATCTATCAGATGGTACGTCTCAGGTGTCAGCGGGCAGGCCAACACGATGAAGCGACTGGTTGCCAACAGCGACTCGAGATCAACCATCGCCGCCTGCGCCGCCTCAGCGGGGACATATGGGTCGAAGGCGACGACATCCATGCCAAACCCCACACCGCGTTTGGCGATCTCACGTCCGATCGCGCCAAAACCCACCACTCCGAGTCGCGCGCCCGCAAGCGTTATCCCCTCCACTTTCGGCCATTCGCCGCGCCGGACTGCGGCATCTATGGAGAGGTAACCTCGCACGAGGTTCAGGATGAAGCCGAATGCCGAATCGGCGACCTCGTAGCCGAAGACACCGGGCGTGTTGCGAACGGTCACCCCGTGCTCTCGAGCGGCTTCGTGATCAACCGAGTCCATTCCGATGCCCCATCGAATCACGGTCGTCAATCTCGTTGCACCGTCGAAGAACTCGCGGTCAAGCTCGTCGTCGCCGGCGATGATTCCTACCAGGTGAGACCGATATTCGAGTAAGTCTCTCGCAGTGAACTGTTGACGGCCATTGAGATCCGGCGCCAGGACCTCGAACCCGAGGTCTTCGATCCGTTGACGATGTCGTGGAAGCTCGACTTGCATCTGGCGGCATGTGACCAGAATCAGCGGCAGGCTCATCTGTTGACCTCGATGCTCGCGGCAATGGCTGCGGCCATTGCGAAATCCTCTTCGGTATCTATGTCGATTGCCTCTAGGGGGGCCATCTCGACCATGAGAGGGAGAGCGCCGACCCGATTTCCACGTTCCCGCAAAAGGTCTGGAGTGAAGATGAAGAAGCATGAATTCTCGATGAACAGCGGCGCCAAATCCTGCGTGCGGAGGAGGACCGAGGGGTCGTGGTTGACTGCCTGGCACTCGGCGTCCCAAAGTCGGGCTTGCAATCGTGTGACGCTGAACATGGAGTCGAATGCGCCATCGCGTTCCTTGAATTTTCTCAGCGCGCCAGACACGGTTTCAGCTTTCAAGAACGGATTCGTGGAGTGAGTCTGTAGGGCGATGTCGGCGTCGACTTGGTTGAGCGTGTTCATCAGCACGTCGTTCATTGCAATAGCGCCGTCGCGAAGGTGCTCAGGTCGGAGGAGCACCCGCACGTCCGGGAAGCACTCGGCGCAGTCATCGATGATGAATTCGCTGTCCGTGTCGATCACTATGAGGTCGATCTCGGCTACCTCGCTCAACGTACGGACTACATGGTGGTACAGCGGAACTCCACCGAGGTGGCGGTAATTCTTGCCCGGGACGCGCTCACTGTTGTGGCGCATTGGGACGACGGCGACGGTGCAGTTCATTGCTCTCCACGGGGGTTTGTCTATGTGCCTTCGGAGTACTCGATCTTCCGACCGGGTGCGGCAGTGGGGACTTGTTGCTGTGAGTTGGCGGGATAGTAGAACCGCTCCAGGAGCCGCTCTGACACGTGGTCTGGCTGACGGAAGCCTTCCCAGGTGCCGATGAACTGTGCCAGCCTGAACAACGGAATGCCGATCACATTGTTGTGGAGGCGGTTGGCTCTAGCGGCGCCGAGATAATCACCGGTGATGTTCGTCAACGCGAGGGCGACAGCTCGTGGCAGAGACATCTTCGACCCCTCGACGATGCGCGCGTATGCGATCGCCTCGCGCCGATACCGGTTGCGAATGACGCCCCAAGTCTCCTCATGCACGTGAACTACCGGCGCATCGGCGACGTAGGCGATCTTATGGGCGCTCGCAATGGCCTTTCGCGCAAAATCAAGGTCCTCAAGCCCGGTTAGAGTCTCGTCGTAGGGCGATGCCTGCCAAACTGACCTGCGGATTGCGGCATTGGCATTATTGCTGAATGGATGGCCCTGGTCCCAGATGTTCTCGGTCGGAAACCATTTGAGCATCACGCGCGATTCGGAGTACTTCGTCCGCTCATCGCCAATCTGACGTCCATAGGCGATGGCTACGCCCGGACGATCGAAGGCACTGACGAGATGTTCTACGTATGTGTCGTACACGGGGTAAACGTGTGCGGACGCGAAGAGGAGAATGTCGCCGGTCGCTGCAGCGCACCCTCTGTTGAGTGCTCGCCCGAACGAGAACTCGTTCTTGGCAATGCGCACGACAGTGCAGCCTGCCGCCTCGGCAATCGCGACGGTGTCATCGGTCGACCCGGAGTCGACGAGAATGATCTCGTCAAGCTTGACGGTTTGTTGGTCCAAACCCCTCAACAGACGACCGATGTGCTGGCCTTCGTTCAAGGCTCGGATGACTGCCGACACGCGCCGCGGTTGGGCCACGTCACTCATTTCGACGTTGGAAACACTCTGCTTTACTTCCGCAGATGCTCAAGGTCGTTAGTCCTGAAGTACTGATCCCCATTGCCACCCCCAAGTCGCAGAATACTAGAGGCTAGCTTGCTGTGCGTTGCAACCCCCTCGACTATCGCGAAGCGGATGTGCGATCCCCAATAACTATGGGCGGCAACGGCTGTCAGTCCGGCCTTTCGACTGCGCGGAGATGGACGTTTTGGAGAGCTTGCCGTCGCTCGAGTCAGAACTTGTCGCCCTCCATCTCGTCGAGCGACGACTTCGCTGACTCTTGCGGAAATTGAAGGCGACACGGTGGAGCTCAACGGGCATTACGTGTCGCTACGGCGCCGGCGGCCACGTTTGCCGCTGGTGCCAGCGGCCTGCTTTGGTGTGGCTTCGCTGTAGTAGCTGTAGCTGTAGCTGTAGTAGTCGTTTCCGCGGTGAGGCGTCATCGTGAATACCGTGCCGAGAGGTGAAACGCCCACACCCTCTAGGTTCCTGACCGCATGCGCGAGTTGCTCTCGTTTGGTCTGCCCGTATCGGGCCATCATAAGGACACCATCGGCACTGGTCGCAAGAATGGCGGCATCGGTGACTGCAAGAAGAGGTGAAGAATCCACGATGACGTAGTCGAATTGCGAGCGCAGTTCACTCAAAATCTTCTGCGCCGCCAAGGATCCGAGCAACTCGCTCGGATTTGGTGGGGTCGGTCCTGAGGCGAGAACGGTCAGCCCCGGTGTACTCGTCTTCTGAAGCACTTCCGATAACGTGGCGGCCCCGCTCAGTACTGTGCTTAATCCGACGGTGCCGACTACGTCGAGATACTTGGCCAGCATGGGACGCCGCATGTCGCCGTCGACGAGCACCACGTTGTGTTCACCCTCCGCCAACGCGAGAGCAATGTTGATGGCGGTCGTTGACTTACCTTCGCCCGGCAGAGAACTCGTAACGACGATCAAACGCGGCGGGTTGTCAACGGCGAGAAACTGGAGATTGGTGCGAAGTTTGCGAAAGGACTCAGCGATTGCAGAATTGTCGTTCTCAAAGGAGATCGACGGATGTTCCCGACGTTCCTTATCCAGCGGAATCGTGCCTACGAGACCAGTCTTGGTGATCTCCTCAAGGGTTTCTTGGTCCTTCACGGTGTTGTCCAGTCGGTCTCGGATCACTGCAAGGCCCACGCCAAGCAGCAAACCAATGCCAAGTCCGGCGAGAAGGTTGCGCTTCGTGTTCGGAACCACAGGTTCTGCAGGAACAGTTGCACGCTGTTCGACAATCACGCGCGCGTCGGGGATCGATCCGTCACCCGGCGTTTCCAGTTCGCGTGACATTCCGACGAATTCGTCGGACAGCGTATTTGCGATGTCACGCGCTCGAACGGGCGATTCGTCGTGGACCTTCACCTCGATCAAAACCGTATCGGGTTTCGCAGTAGCCTCGACGTTGGCGCTCAGCGATTCCGCGGTCGTGTTTAGTCCCAATTTATCGATGGTGCGCTGCGCCAAGGTTTCGCCTCGGAGCAACTCCGTGTAGGAGAGCACGCGCTGCTGCGAGAACAAATTCCCTTGGTACAGCTCGTTCACTGAGGCACCGGATGTTGTCGACACAAAAAGCCTGGTGGACGCCTGATACAAAGGCGTTGTGAGAAGCGTGACGGTCACTGCTCCGAGTACCGCAACGAGCACCGTCACGCAGACTATGAGCCAACGGGAACGCAGCAACCTTACGAAGCCCCGTACATCCATATCGGTTTCTGCCCCTCACCACTGGTTACCCAGCCCCCTTGGCCCCTCAGCTCCGTTGTCCGAAGTCACGGCTTGGGCAACCATACCGCTCACATCGTTGGCGACGCTCCTTTAGCGCCCAACGCATCGCGATGGTCGCAATCGGATTTGTCCACTCGCAAGCGTTCACGAATCATCCAATGCATGCAGGTTTCGAGGCCACGGGAACGAGGTCGCCAACCAGTGGTTGCAACGTGACGCGTGGCTCTCCCGGAACCGCCGTCTCGATTAGGTGGACCGCCCGTTCCCCGGATTTACCGGCGGTGTGGCTATCTGAATTCGAACGCGGGATGGCCGAGTTCCGTGCCGCGTACTACCGGTATGGACAATCGATCGCCACCGTCTCGTCGGCCAGGGTCCGGAACGTGTAGGGAGCATCGGGAGTAGTGCTCTCGACCAGTACGCGTACGCCGCCGCGTGGGGTACCAGCCTCTGAGAGGCGTTGCCGACGCCGCTGGGCACGAACACCGCTCGGGACCGGTCGAGTTCCAACGGCTATGCAAGCCGATCCGGCCAAGATCTTGCGAATTTTTGCCGTCGGGGTCAGTATTGGTCCTATCTATACCCAGCCGGGGGGCTGGGTCAGCCGGGGGGGTTGGATATGGCCAGTTGGCTTCTATTTTATTTGGTGGGGTTCATACCGGCGTTTATGGTCATCGGGGTGATCGCGTTCAGGCGCCGGGCGTCTCACGGCATGGGTCTTAGCGCAGTCACTGCGCTAACGGTGTTCTCCGGCCTGATCTGGCCACTCCTGGCGGTTGCGGCCCTTCAGGTCGTCGTCCTCGTCGTACCCGTCAAGGCGCTCCGAGCGGTCCAGAGCCTCGGTGGTCACGTAGTGCCGCCGGTGGCCGAGCACAAGCTGACGAGCGTCGAGCCGGTTGACACGCAAATGTCGGTCAGCTTGGAGCAGGCCGCAGCCTGAAACTCGCTTCGTCACCCCATCTCCACCAGCCGCCGCCGCAGAAATACTCGCGCCGGCTCGGACCCGTTGCGCTCCAACGCTAACCGGTACCACTGCGCAGCCTCCGTCAACTGGCCCGCCCGGCGCAGCAGATCCGCCCGGATCGACGCCACCGTGCCCGACCGCGCCAAGCGCGGATCGTCGGCCACCTCGTCCAGCGCGCGCAGACCGGCGTCGAAACCGTCCCGGAACCCGACCGCCAGCGCCCTGTTGGCCGTCGCGACGGGGGAGTTGGTCAAGGAGATCACTCGGTCGTAGGCCAAACAGATCAGCGGCCAGTCGGTCTCCGAGAAGGAGGGCGCCGTCGCATGCGCCGCCGCAATCACCGCCTGCGGCAGATAGGCGCCCGTCGACCCCTCGGCCAGCCGCAGCCGCTCGAGTCCGCGGGTGATCTTTCCACGGTCCCATGCCGACCGGTCCTGTTCGTCCAGCGGCACCAGCGCCCCAGCATCGTCGACTCGCGTCGCGCGCCGCGAATCGTGCAGCTGCATCAGCGCCGCCAACGCCTGGGCGTCGCGCTCGTTGGGCATCAACGCGCACATCTCGCCGGCCAGGCGGATGCCTTCGTCGCACAGCTCGTCGCGGATCGCCGACGGGCCAGCCGTGGACCAGTAGCCCTCGGTGAACACCGAGTAGATGCACGCCAGCACGTGCGGGACGCGGTCGGATAGCAGCTCGGCGGGCGGCACCCGCAGCGGAATGTTCGCGCCGCGAATCTTGGCCTTGGCCCGCGTGATTCGCTGCCCCACCGCCGCCTCGGACTGCAACAGCGCCCGCGCGATCTCGGGCACCGTCAGCCCCGAGATCAGGCGCAGCGTCAACGCGAGCTGCGACGCCCCGTCCAAGGCAGGGTGGGCGCACGTGAACATCATCCGCAGCTCGTCATCGCGCACGGGATGCACCGGCACGCCGTCGACGCGGGCCCACGCGTTGTCCATCACGGCGGCGAGTTCCCTTCCCGGTCGGCTCGATTCGCGGCGGAGCCGATCGAGAGCCCGGTTGCGGGCGACCGCCACGACCCAGCCGCCGGGGTTGTCCGGCACGCCGTCCCGCGGCCACGTCCGCAAGGCGTCGGCGAAGGCCTCCTGGACGGCGTCCTCGGCGACGGTCAGGTCGCCCGACCAGCGGGCCAGCGCCGCGACGGCCGGACCCCACTCGCGTCGAAACACGCCGTCCAGGTTGGGCATTCAGCGACGGCTACAGCCCCGAGATACCGGCGAGCTGTCGGAGTTCGACTGACGTCGCCGGGATCATCGAGGCGATCTTGACGGCCTCGTCACGATCGGTGGCCGACAGCACGTAGAAACCGTTGGCGACTTCGGCGCCCTCGGCGAACGGGCCGTCGGTGAACGACGCCTTGCCGTCGCGCACGGTGACCGTCGTCGTGGTGCTGGGCGGATGCAACCCGGCGCCACCCTTGACGTGTTCGCCGGCCGCGGCATGGAACTCGCCGTGCTGTGCGACGAGCTGCTGCCAATGCTCGCTGCCTGGAGCCGACGGCACCGCCGGTGGCTCGAGCAGAAGCGCCAGCCAGTTGGTGCCCTCCAGGGGAGACGTCGCACCGTCACCGGCCATCGGCCAGACCTCGACGGCGCCGTACTTGGCGGCCGGAATCTGCGCGGCGAGCCCGAGCGCCTGGTCGAGATCGTCGGCCTCGAAGACGTAGTAGCCGCCGGCCACCTCGGCGCCCTCGGCGAACGGGCCGTCCGTCACGCTCGGCTGGTCGCGTCCGCCGGTGATGCGCACGCCGGTCGCCGACGGCAGCAGTGCGTCACCGCCACGAATGGAGCGTTCCGCGGTGGCATGGAAGTCCTGATAAGCCGCCATCTCGGCAGCCTGGTCGGCAGGGTCGGCGGGGTAGGTGCTCTCGGGGCTGAGCAGCAGGGCGAAGTAGTGCATCGGGATACCTCCGGTTAGCGAGCAGAACCCTCCGTCCCACTCTCTACCCCTTCGACGAACGGCGCGTCCCCGATCCGACACCGTCGTCGGAGTCAATTGGCCCCGGCGGTGCTAACCCTCGTGCGAGCATGCCCAAGGGGTCAGCGCTCGCGTGACTCGAAGACGCGGTAAGTGGAGGTCGGCATGCGTCGCATCATTCGTTCCATTGGCGTTCTCTTCGTCGCGATGCTCGGTGTCGTCGGACTGGCGATCGCCTCGGCGTTCTCCGCCGCGCTGGCCTTCGGCGCCGTCGCGCTGATCGTGCCCGGTACCGGCACCCCGAACGCGAACATCGTTCCGGGCTACACGCAGCAAGCGCGCGACCGCTACCTGACCACCACGGCCTGCGGCCCGAAGGGCGGACTTCAGTGCCAAGGCAGCGACCTGCAGGGCATCAACTACCCCGCGACCTTCTTCCCGCTGTTCATCTTCAATAACTGGTGCACGCTTCAGCGCTGCAACACCTGGGACGACTCGGTCGGCCAGGGTACGGCCGCCCTCAACGCCGCTATCGACACCGCGCTGCACGGGGCAGGCAACGGTGGCCAGGACGTCGTCGTCTTCGGCTATTCGCAGGGTGGCGCGGTCGTCGCCGACTCCCTGAATGGCTACATCCGAAACCTGTCCGACGCGGACAAGGCCCGCGTCGAGGTCGTCACGATCGGCGGCATCGAGAACCCCGACGGTGGGTTCTGGCAGCGCCTCGCGTTCCTGCGGTACATCCCGATCCTCAACATCAGCTTCAACCCGCCGATGACCTCGCCCGGGGTCAACTACACCAGCTACGGGTTCGAGTACGACCCGGTGGTCAACGCACCCCGGTACTGGGGCAACCCCTTCGCGCTGCTGAACGCCCTCGCCGCGTTCGAGAACGTGCACGGCTACTACCTGCCGCCCAACGGCAACGCGCCCACGGACACGCTGCCCTTCGGATACACCGACGAGACGTTGGCAACGGCGATCAACTGCACGCAGAGCCCGTCGAACTGCCGCTACGGCAGCGGAAACACCTACATCACGATTCCCGCGCTGACGTTGCCGATCTACAACCTGCTCCTCGGCATCGCCCCGGGGCCGCTGAAGACGGTGCTGCAGCCCCTGGTCAACCTGCTGACGCCCGTCACCCGACTCCTCATCGATCTGGGCTACAACTACAGCGGTGATCCCAGCGTGCCCACGCCGCTGTCGGTCCTTCCGTTCGACCCGTTCACGTTCAATCCGATCGACTTCTCGATCAAGTTCGTTCAGGCCATCGTGCAGGGCATCCAGGACGCCACCAACGGGGGACCGGCGACCCTCCAGGCGCCGGTCGTCCAGCCGCTGGTCGCGTCGACCTTCGCCGCGCGCAGCGTCAGCGCGGAGAGCACCGACTCAGTCGCGGAGGGCACCACGACGCCGGTCGCCTTGGATGCACCCGTCGGCACAACCGCGGACGTGCCGCAAGGCGCCGGCGATCACGCGACGAACGACGGCACCGCAGCGCAGGCTGCGGAACAAGCGGCGGCGGACAAGGCGGCTGCTGCGGAGAAGGAGGCCGCTGACAAGGCCGCTGGCGAGAAGGAAGCCGCTGACAAGGAGGCTGCCGCCAAGGCCGCGGCCGACAAGGTGGCTGCTGAGAAGGAAGCTACTGAAAAGGCCGCTGCCGAGAAGGCCGCCGCCGACAAGGAGAAGGACGCCGCTACGCAGGCTGCGGCGGACAAGGCCAAGGAAGCCGCAGAGAACGCCAAGGATGCCGGGGCCGCCGGCAGTGGCGACAAGGGTGCCGACGCAGGCACGACGTCGACCACCGAAACCGAGACGGGCACCGGAGACACGGAGCAGAAGGCGGCCTGACGCACCAGAACGCCACGGCACTCATACACATGGCGTTTTCTAGGGGTCGTCGCAACACTGCTGGTTAAGTGGTCATTAGTAGATCACGCAGACGCTCGGCTGGAGTATCCCAGCCGAGCGTTTTGCGTGGGCGGCCGTTGAGTTGCTGGCTGACGTGTTCGAGGTCCTCGGGCCCGAACACGCTCAAGTCGGTGCCCTTGGGGAAGTACTGACGCAGCAGGCCGTTGGTGTTCTCGTTGGTACCGCGCTGCCAGGGACTGGCCGGATCACAGAAGTAGACCGCCATGTCGGTGGCCATCGAGAACTGCTTGTGCCGAGCCATCTCTGCGCCCTGGTCCCAGGTCAGCGATCCTCGAAGATGTGCTGGCAGCGTCGAGATGGTGGCGATCAGGCCGTCGCGGACGGCTTCGGCATCGTGGCCGTCGGGCAGGTGCACCAGCAGCGTGTAGCGAGTCGCTCGCTCGACGAGGGTGGCGATCGCGGTCTTGTTCAGTTCACCGACGATGAGATCTCCCTCCCAATGCCCCGGCACGGCGCGGTCGGCGATCTCGGCCGGCCGCTCGGAGATCATGATCATCGGGTCGGTGAACCGGTGGGTACGCGCACCCGGTGCGCGGTGCGGTTTGCGACGTGTGCGGCCTGATCGAAGTGCCTGAGCCACTTCACGTTTCAGACCACCGCGGGCTTGGAAGTACAACGCTTGGTAGATCGTTTCGTGGCTCACCCGCATGCTTTCGTCGTCCGGGAAGTCCTTGACGAGGCGGTGGGAGATCTGCTCGGGCGAGTGGCGCAGCGAGAGCCCATCGTCCACCGCCTGGCGCAGCTTCTGGTTGGTGACCAGTTTGGACTGCTTGGGTCGGGCCCGGTCGACCGCGGCGGCGTTATGCGCTCGATACGGCAGATACAACCCGCCGATGCTGCGTCCACGAACTTCACGCGACACCGTCGAAGTGTGCTTGCCGATCCCGGCAGCGATCACCGTCAGCGTCAGGGCGGCCTGGAGACCGTCGGCGATCGCGAGACGGTCCTGCAACGACAGGTACCGGTCGTCGACTTCAGGTGCGTGGGCCTCGCCCATCCTGCGGGACATGGTGCTATTCACCGGCCGTGTGTACCGCGTGCCGGTCGCGTAATCGGTGACCGTGCCATCGGGATGAACACGTGTCTTGCCCACTCGGCGGATCCCATCGCGCCAATCGCGGGCCGTGCGCTCGTTGACCCCGACCTCGCGCGCAGCCCTACTGGCTGACCAGCCCGTCGACAGCAGCTCGAAGAACCGGCTCTTGGCATCGGGCTTGCCCACCGGCTGACGCACATCGCCTACCAGGCCCTCGGCCACCAGCAGGCGCCTGGCCAGGGAATGCGAGACACCGCACGACTTCGCCGCTGCATTGACCGACGCGGTCGCCGTGAACACCGCCACCAGCTGCTGCGGATCCACCGTCGGCCGACTCCGCGGCGGCCCCATCGGCCGGCCCGTTGCACGCAGAATCGCATAACACCGCTGCCGCGAGATCCCCAGCGCGCCCGCCGCATCCACGACCGGCACACCAGCATCAACGAGCTTTGCTAGCCGATCCCCAAACTCACCACAGTCCTCCGAAAACGACACGATCGCCGCAACCTCTCACATCGAGAGTGTTGCGACGACCGTGTGAACCCGCCCATGGGTGCCGGGGCGTTTTGCGTCTGCCCGCTGACACCGACGAGTGAGACCGCCATTCGCGGGTAATACGCAATCGCCGGCTCGCCGAGTCGTCAGGAGCGAGGGGCGTGTCGATGCGGATCAGTGTCATCGGAACCGGCTATCTCGGGGCCGTGCACGCCGCGTGCATGGCGACCCTGGGACACGACGTCGTCGGATACGACACCGACGCGGCGAAGGTCGGTTTGCTCTCGAGCGGGGTTTCGCCCTTCTTCGAACCCGAGTTCGCGGACATCCTGGTATCTGCGCTCGCGACAGGACATTTGCGGTTCACCAGCAGCGCCGATGAGGCCATTCGTGGTGCGCGTCTGCACTTCATCTGTGTGGGCACGCCCCAAGAACTGGGCTCCGATGCGGCCGACATGCGCTACGTCGACGCGGCAGTCCGAACGGTTGCCGACGTGGCCGATTGCGACGGGCTGATCATCGGCAAGTCGACCGTGCCGGTCGGGACGGCGCAGCGACTGGCCGACCAGCTGGCGGGCGACGGTACTCGGCTCGAACTGGCCTGGAATCCAGAGTTTCTGCGCGAGGGCTTCGCAGTGCAGGACACCCTGCATCCCGACCGGCTCGTCTTCGGGGTGACCTCGGAGCACGCCGAGAAGGCCCTGTTGGAGGTGTACGGAAAGATCATCGGCGACGGCACGCCGCACATCACCACGGACCTGGCGACGGCTGAGATGGTCAAGGTTGCCGCGAACTCCTTTCTTGCCACCAAGATCTCGTTCATCAACGCGATGGCCGAGATATGCGAGGTAGCCAATGCCGACGTCGTCACCCTCAGCCAAGCGCTGGGCTACGACGAGCGGATCGGCCCCCGCTTCCTCAAGGCCGGGCTGGGGTTCGGCGGCGGCTGCCTGCCCAAGGACATTCGTGCCTTCAGCGCTCGCGCGGGCGAATTGGGTGCGTCGGATGCGCTGACGTTCCTCCGCGAGATCGACAAGATCAACATGCGCCGACGCGACAAGGTCGTCGCCGTCGCCGTCGGCATGCTCGGCGGTAACTTCCTGAGCAAGAACATCGCCGTGCTGGGGGCAGCATTCAAACCGAACAGTGACGACGTGCGGGACTCACCGGCCCTCAACGTCGCCGCTGCAATGCACCTCAAGGGCGCTGCCGTCCGGGTGCACGACCCTCAGGCCATCCCCAACGCGCGCCAGCAGTTCCCTACCCTGACGTACTGCCACGACATCGAAGACGCGTGTCGCAACACCGACCTCATCGTCCTCGCCACGGAATGGGACGAGTACCGCAACGTCGATCCGCATCACTTGCGGACCATGGTGCGAGGACCTCGTCTGCTCGACGCCCGAAACGCAGTCGACTACGACTACTGGTCGCAGGCCGGCTGGCAGGTGTATGCGCTGGGGCGGGGCGCTCTGAATGCCGGGACGACCAACAGTTCAGACAGACGACTTACGCAAGAGGATTGACGGGCCCGACAATCCGCGGCGTTCTGCGCACTAACCCATGCACGTTGGCACCAAAACCGTTGGAGTCACATTGTCGATCAATGGCTGAACCGGCACCCGCGCCTCACCCGGAGCTGTCGGCTCGGAGAGCCGGAACGTCAGAACGGCCGTCTTTCCGGGCGGTATCGCCACTTGAGCTTCATAGCTCGGGTGGCCGCGCTCTGCGGCTCCAAAGACACGAATCCTTGTGTCATTGGCAAGGACACCAATAACTTGTGCACCCTTGGTTGCGAGAAGGCGGACCGAAGTCAGCATTGCGCCTTTTGGAATATTGTCCGCGAGTCCAGTGAAGAATCCCATTTTCCCTGCGACGTAATCCGACAATGAAGTCGCATCTGAGAGTGTGTTGGTCAACCGAACCGTGACTGTCGAAAGTCGTGTATCGCCATCGCATCCGTCGGCGACATACTCGATCTGCCGGTCCAAGTAGTAGTCCATCTTGTTGCCGCCGAGATTGTTGATGACGACTTCGGCGTATGGCGCCGGATCGTCGGGGATCACGTGGGCCAGCGGAGTTTCCTCCAGAAGCTGCTGCTCGGCCGGCGAGGAGCTCCAGACCGCGATTCGGCGCTCGCTGACCGCTCGACCCAAGGCGTCGAACAACGTGCGAGGAGACTTCACCGGGCCGCTAATCTTCTTGACCACCTCGCTGGCAACATCCTGCAGATACTGCTTCCGCGCGGATTGGTCTGTGGGGAACCGGTTATAGACAGTCGACTCGGTGAGTTCGACGACATTGCTCTCCGTCACCGTCTCGCCATCTGGCATCACCACGGGTCCGGTAGCGCCAAGGATGTAGCTCAAGGCGACCGGGTCGATGGCGATGACTCCGTCGACGTCCATCCCTGACTGTTGGGCCCACATCGACTTCCAGATTTGTGCCGCGTATGGGAAGTGTGCGCTCTGATTGCTGTTCTTGATGTCAGTTGTCGGTTTGGTGAACCCGTACTGCTGGTCGAAATCTTGGTCGAGGCTGATGGGTGTGAATGACTTGTCGAAAAACTCGGTGTTTTGCCCTAGCGTGTCCACACTGGGCTCGCCGTCGTCGAATCGTAGGATTCCGAATCCCCCGAGCAAGCCCCCGGTGCCTCGTGCTTCGGCGTTGGTCTGAAAGCCGATGAAATAGGTGCGTGGGCCGTCGGCGCCCATCATCGACGGCGCGAGCCGGGCGGCAAGCGCCGTGCCGCCCAGCAGGTGCGCGATGTCCGATGTCTGGGCTTGTAATCGTGATCGGGCTTCGCCGAGCACCGAGAGATACCGCGGATCCGAAATCGCCTGGGCGTCAGCGTCGAGCCGGGCAGCGGCTGCTGCGATCGTGCTCAGCGCCGGCTCTTCTCGGCGCAGCGCCTCCACATCCAGCCGGCCGTCAGCCAGCAGCTGGCTCGGCGCGACAGTTGCACCGGCGTATGCAGTGGGCTTCAACACCTCGGCGGCCAGGCCGAGCACGACGTCGGATATTTGTTGCCCGGTCTTGAAGGGGCTGCCCAACCATGGCACGACGGAAGCGATGTTCCACGGCAGGCTGTGCGTTGCGTCCCGCGCCGCCTGCGCGTGCGACTGCGCATCACCTGCAAAGCGCGTTGCGTCAGCCGTATTGCCTTGCAAAAGAGCATCTTTGGTCTGCTGCGCGCTGGCGCGCGCTTGTTCGAGATTGGTCTTGGCTGCTTGCGCCCGGAACCCGAGCCAGCAGGCGAAAGCGATCACGACGACCAGTACCGCGAGCCCTGCCCAAGCAACTGGGCGGCGCCTGATCCAGTGCCGCCCCTCATGATCGTCTTCGACGATCGAATCGTCGTTAGACCGACGCCGTGAAAACAGGCCCACTCAGTACATTCCCCATGCTCCAGTTGCAGTCTGCACCAGTAGAACAGCTACAAAAAGTTGGCCAATGAAAACAACTCGCCAGATGCCTGCTGGCATTGACTGACGAGTTGCGTCCAAGTCCTCGTTCTACTGAGCGGTTTGGTAGGGCCCGACCTGGAAGGTTATGGCGATAGTGTTGGCGAAGGCGCTTACCCCGTCGCCCACGCTCGTGAAGAAGGCGCCGACCGGTCCCGGGATGAAGCTGCCGATTACCTTGAAGATCTGACCTGTGCCCTGGGCCACGACGTAGGCGGCGGTTCCGATGAAGACGACCGCGCCCCTGACGATGGCTTGGGTTCCGGCGGCAAATCCTGCTACCGCGTAGCACCCCACGGAGAAGTCCACGCCAGCGCACGGGTCCGCAGCGGCGGCCGGTGCGGCGAGTGTGACGACTGGACTGACAAGCGACGTAACCCCTGCGCCGACGCCCTCCGTGAACGAAGAGATGCTCGGAGCTGCATAGGCCATCGTCGGCGAGATCGCGACGGGCGTGAGTACGGTGGCGGCGGTGAGAGCCGCTGCGGCGGCACCTACCTGGAATTTTGTGAAACGAGTGGCAACGGTCGACATTTCTCCCCCAGCTGTTTGACCAAGCTAATCCCGATAAACATCCCAGACTGTGCGCCTCTTGTCAACAGGAAACGCAGGCTGAGGTGGGACGATGGTGGACACAATCAGCGAGGGCGGCCCCAGATTGCGTCGATAAAAGTGGCATCTCTGCAAACCAAAATGTGCAATGTTTTGGAGAGCGCTATCGCGGCAGTCAATAATTTTGTTAGCTGTCGCCGCCGGGGTGGGGAAATGGCCAATTGGCTAGAAGGCCGCTGCGGAACGAGCCGCCGCGGACACGGCGGGTGCCGAGAAGGCGGCTGCGGAGAAGGACGCCGCTGGCGCAGGCTGCTGCGGCGGACAAGGCCAAGGAAGCACCCAGAACGCCAAGGACGCCGGGGCCCCCGGCAGCGACGGCAAGGGCGCCGACGCGGGCATGACGACCACCACCGAAAGTAGAACGGACGCTGGGGTTTCGGAGCAGAAGGCAGCCTGACCCCCCAGCAGAACGCCCCGGCACTCGAGAGTGCCGGGGCGTTCCTTCGGGGCTAGCCGTTACGCGGCGACGGCGCCGGGCTTCAGGTAGGTGACCAGGCTGACGTCGATGGTCTCGTCGATGAAGTAGTACTGGCAGCCGGTGAGGTATTTCATGTACCGGTGGTAGTTCTCCTCGTCGGTGGCCGCGATCGCCTCGTCCTTGCTGGCTTCGAGTCGGCTCGCCCAGATGCCGAGGGTCTTGATGTAGTGGTTGCGCAGCGACAGCGTCTCGGGGACCACGAAGCCTGCCTGCTCGCCACGCTCGACCATCATCGACGTGCTGGGAATCCGGCCGCCGGGGAAGATCTCGGTGATCATGAACTTCACGAACCGGGCCAGGTCGAACGTCAGCTTCTTGCCGCGCTCGGCCAACTCGTACGGGTGGTAGCCGACGCTGCTTTGGATCGTCATGCGGCCGTCGTCGGGCATGGACTCGTAACACATCTTGAAGAACTCGTCGTAGCGCTCGAAGCCGAAGTGCTCGAACGCCTCGATGCTCACGATGCGGTCGACCGAGCCGGTGAACTGCTCCCAGCCCTCGAGCCGGACGTCGAACGTACGCCCCGAGTCGAGCTTGCCGAGCAGCTGCTCGCAGTAGGCCTGCTGATTCTTGCTCAGCGTCAGGCCGATGACGTTGACGTCGTACTTCTCCATCGCGCGCTGCAGCGTCAGACCCCAACCGCAGCCCACCTCGAGCAGCGTCATGCCGGGCTTGAGGTCCAGGCGTTCCAGGTGCTGGTCGACGTTGGCGATCTGCGCCTCGGACAGTGTCGCGTCCGGGCCGGTGAAGAAGGCACAACTGTACTTCCGCGTCGGATCCTGGAAGACGCCGAAGAAGTCGTCCGACAGGTCGTAGTGGGCTTGGATGTCCTCGAAGTGAGGAGTCATATCCTTCGTGCCGGTGGAATTGTCAGACATGTTTTCTCTGCTTGGCCTTTCTCGTCAAGACGCCGACGTAGCCGATCAAGTATCGAGACCTCTTGTGATCGCACCCTACGTGGCCATAGCCCGCAAAATGGGCAACTAGGCGTTCACCCTAGCGTTTCGCGGGTGTTCGACTCCAATTTGCCTGGCGCCTTGGTGAACGTGAACTGGTTGACGAAGGCCTGCCTCTGGGCGAAGAGCTTGGAACAACCCGTCAGGTAGTGCATGTAGCGGTCGTAGACCTCTTCGGACTGCAGGGCGATGGCCTCGTCCCGGCGGGCGCTCAGGGCGTCGGCCCACAGGCTCAACGTGCGGGCGTAATGCGGCCGAAGCTCCTGGGTCCGCGTGAGAGTGAAGCCAGCCTTCTCGCCCATCGGGCCGATCATGTCGGCCTTGCACAGCTGACCGCCCGGGAAGATCTCGGCCATGATGAACTTGATGAAGCGGAAGAGCTCCATCGTGAGCGGCACGTCGTTGGCCCTGGCGTAATCCATCGACATCCCGCAGATGGTGTGCAGCAGCATGACGCCGTCGTCGGGCAGCACGCGGTACGCCATCGCGAAGAAGTCGTCGTAGCGGTCGTAGCCGAAGTGCTCGAAGGCGCCGATCGAGACGATCCGGTCGACCGGCTCGTCGAACTGCTCCCACCCGTTGAGCAGCACGCGCTTGGAACGGGGGCTGTCGTGCTCGGCGAACAGCTTCTCGACGTACGCGTGCTGGTTCTCGCTCAGCGTCAGGCCGATGACGTTGACGTCGTACTTCTCGATGGCCCGCAGCATGGTCGAACCCCAGCCGCAGCCGATGTCGAGCAGCGTCATCCCCGGCAGCAAACCGAGCTTGCCCAGCGCCAGATCCATCTTCGCGATCTGCGCCTCTTCGAGCGTCATGTCGTCGCGTTCGAAGTACGCGCAGCTGTACGTCTGCGTCGGATCGAGGAACAGGCGATAGAAGTCGTCGGACAAGTCGTAGTGCGACTGCACGTCGTCGAAGTGGGGAACGAGGTCGGCCATGCAGCGAATGCTACGGGGGCGGCATCCGCGGGCCGAATCGCTTACTTCTCGAGCGTGAACTGACAGACGTCGATGTAGCCCTCGTGGAAGCCCTTGGCGCAGCCGGTGAGGTAGTGCATGTAGCGGTCGTAGACCTCTTCGGACTGCACGGCGATGGCCTCGTCCCGATGCGCCTCCAGCGCAGCCGACCAGGTGTCCAGCGTCCTGGCGTAGTGCTTCTGCAGCGACTGCGTGCGCGTCAGCTCGAATCCGCCTCGGGTCGCGTACTCAGCGGCCATTTCGGTGGTCGGCAGGTATCCGCCCGGGAAGATCTCGGTGAGGATGAACTTCACGAACTTCGCGATCGAGATCGTCAGGGGCAGACCGGCCGCGGTCATCTGGGGCAGCGTGAGCGCCGTGATGGTGTGCAGCAGCATGACGCCGTCGTCCGGCAACGCCTTGTAGGCCATCGCGAAGAAGTCGTCCCAGCGGTCCTTGCCGAAGTGCTCGAAGGCACCGATCGACACGATCCGGTCGACGGGCTCGTCGAACTGCTCCCAGCCGTTGAGGAGCACGCGCTTGGAGCGAGGGCTGTCGTTCTTGGCGAATTCGCTTTCGACGTGGGCCTTCTGGTTCTCGCTGAGCGTCAGGCCGACGACGTTCACGTCGTACTTCTCGATGGCCCGCAGCATGGTCGAACCCCAGCCGCAGCCGACGTCGAGCAGCGTCATTCCCGGCTCGAGGCCCAGCTTGCCCAACGCGAGGTCGACCTTGGCGAGCTGGGCTTCCTCCAGCGTCATGTCGTCGCGCTCGAAGTAGGCGCAACTGTAGGTCTGGGTGGGGTCGAGGAAGAGACTGAAGAACTCGTCCGACAGGTCGTAGTGGGCCTGGACGTCCTCGAAGTGCGGCTTGAGGCCGCCCTTCTTACGGGTAGTCGCCATGGGGGAAAGTACCTCTCTTGGCTGATCAGTGGCCCGGCGAAGTCGCCGATGACTCGCCAAGCTCCAATGCGCTCAACCGCGCACTCTACGCCGATGCCCTTGGGCGGCCGAATCGGCTACGACCGGCCGCGGCAACTCTCGCCGCGGTCAGGGCACCTCGGAGAACGTCGTCTTCAGTTCACCGACGATGTCATCCCACAGCGGTTCGGGCAGGTCGTGAGCCATGCCGTCGAACAACACCAGCCGGGACCGACGGATCGCCTTGGCGATGGCGCGGCCGCCGGATGGACGCATCAACTTGTCCGCCCGCCCATGGATCACGACGGTGGGTGCGGTGATCTGCTTGTCGTAGGCGACCAGGCTGCCGGTGCCGAGGACCGCGCCCAGGTGCCGGCCCACGCCCGCCGGGTAGTAGCACCGCTCGTAGCTCTCGACGGCGTCGGCCAGCAGTTGTTCATCCGACGTCCGGTAGCCCGGGCTGCCGATGATCTTGCCGACGCGGACCGCGTTGGCGATGACGCCCTCGCGGGAGGTGTCCTTCGGCCGCGTCGTGATCGCCCGCAGCTGCTTGGGCCCCGGCGGGGGGAGCATCGCCTGGTTGTTGCTCGAGAAGATGACGGCCAGCGTCTTGGTGCGGTGCTGATAGCGCGCGGCGAAGATCTGGGCGATCATCCCGCCCATCGATGCGCCCATGACGTGAGCCTTCTCGATGCGGAGGTGATCCAGCAGCGCGGCGGCGTCGTCGGCCATGTGCTCGAGGGTGTAGACGGCGGCGTTGCGCAGACCCAACTGCGACCGCGCCATCCGCTTCAGCAGGGGCGCCCCGGTATGGGTGCCCTGGACCTTGCTCGAGAGGCCGACGTCGCGGTTGTCGTAGCGGACGACGCGCAACCCCTGGTCGACCAGCTTCTCGCAGAAACCGTTGCGCCAGAACGTCATTTGCGCACCGAGGCCCATGATCATCAGCACGGCGGGATGGTTCTCATCGCCCATGTCCTCATAGGCGATGTCGAGGTCGCCCGACTTGGCGGTGCCGGTGCGGATGTCCATCAGGCGTCCAGCTCGTCGGAATGCTCCCGACTGACCTCGACCATGAAGTTGGCGAAGTAGCCCGTCAGCTGCGGGTCGGACATCATCTGCCACTTGGGTGCGAGCAGCTTCATGTACCGCTCGACGTAGAGGAACTGCTTGCCGATCAGCACGAGCTCCCGTGGCAACTTCACGTCGTAGGCCTCGGCCAGCGTGGAGAGCTGCTTGCCGATCTCGGCGTAGGACAGGTCGCCCAGCGACGTCATCGTCAGGGGAGTGGCGAACGCCGCGAGGTCCCTGGCCGCCTCACCCTCGGGCTTGACGTTGCCGACGGCGCCCATCAGCACGACGATCTTGCCCGCCGCAGCGTGGTCCTTCTTCACCAGCAGGGCGTACACCAGTTCGCGCAACAGCCAGCGCGTGCGCGGGTCGACGCGACCCATGATGCCGAAGTCGAAGAACACGATCTTGCCGTCGGGGTCGACGTACAGGTTGCCCGCGTGCAGGTCGCCGTGGAACAGGCCGTGCCGCAGCCCGCCCTCGAAGACGCTGAACAGCAACGCCTTCACCAGCTCGGTGCCGTCGAAGCCCTGCTTGCGGATGGCGGCCACGTCGTCGATGCGGACGCCCTGAATGCGCTCCATTGTGAGCACGCGCTCGCTGGTGAGGTTCCAAAACACTTGCGGCACACGGATGTTCTTGCCGAGAGGGGACGCGTGCATGTGCGCCACCCAGGCGTCCATCGACTGCGCCTCGAGCCGGAAGTCGAGCTCCTCGGCGAGGTTGTCGGCGAAGTCGGCGACGACGTCCTGTGCGCTCAGGCGCTGTCCGAGTTTCGCGAACTCCACGAGGCGCGCGCCGCGCTTGAGGATCTGCAGGTCGGCGGCGACGCGTCGGCGGATGCCGGGTCGCTGAATCTTGACGACGACCTCCTCGCCGGTGTGCAGCGTCGCGTAGTGCACCTGGGCGATGGACGCCGAGGCGAACGGCTGCTCGTCGAAGCTGGCGAACAGGTTGGCCGGGTCGTCGCCGAGATCTTCCTTGAAGAGCGCGTGGACGGCCTCGGTGTTGGCGGGGGGCACCCGGTCGAGCAGGCTGCGGAACTCGCGGCTCATCGACTCCCCGAACGCGCCCGGGCTGGAGGCGATGATCTGGCCGAACTTCACGTAGGTGGGGCCGAGGTCGGCGAAGGTCTGCGGGATCTGCTTGAGGATCTTCTGCTGCAGCGAGCCGCGGCTGGCGAGATTGCTGACGACCCGCGCGCCGGTGCGGGTGATCTGCCATCCCGTCACGCCGATGCGGGCAGCTTCGACCGGCAGCGGCACCCGGTCCAGCCGGGCTACCTCGCGGTGCTTGGTGGTTGACATACCTGCAGTGTCTCAAAGAGGGCCGGTCGGGCGGAAATGTCGTGTGGCTGCGGTCACAGTCGGGGTGGTGCTCAGGCGAAGGTGAACTCCACCTCGTCGCGGGTGCGCAGCGGGTCGCTGCCCGGCACGTGGGTCGGCAGGGTGTGCGGCGAGGTCGTCCCCTCGGTGACCCGCGCCATGGCCTGCTGAAACTCAGGGATGGGACCCGCCACGGCGTGCAGTCCGTTGATGACCGACCACACCGCGGCCCGGCGAGCGGTGCGCTCGACGACGTTGGGCGACTGGTGCTGAATCAACTGCTTGGCCCACGTCGGCATGGTGTCGCGGATGGCCCAGTCGAGCGCGCTCTGCGGCATCGGCACGTTGGGACCCGTTCCCATCGCCGCGCCGTGGGTGAGCGCCAACCGCGGCAGATAGGACTTCAGGCACTCCAGGGTCTCCGCCTTCGTGGCGGGGAGGTCGGTGCCGCCCAAAGCGTGGCCGACGCGCACGAACTCCTCGTAGTAGCGGTCGATCTTCTTGCTGCGCAACGGTTGTGGGTGGTACATCTCGTGTGCGGTGGCCAGCCCCCAGACGACGGTCGCGTAGTTCCACCGCAGCCAGTCGGGGTCGTCGGCGTCGTAGGCCGCGCCGTCGGGGCGGACTCCCTTGATGGTGTGGTGCATCGCGCGCACGGTCTGGGCCAGTCGTTCAGCGGTCGCCGTCGAGCCGTATGCGGTGCCGATGAAGAACGCGATCGAATGCCCGAGGCGGACGAAGGCGCCCTTCGCGTCGATGCGCGCGGTGGCCGTGCCGCTCGCATCGCGTTCGACGAGCCGCGAGTGATGCATGCCCATCCAGTAGATCGACGGATCCAGTCGCTCGAGGTACGCCGCGCACTGCAAGCCGAACACCAGCGACTCCATATGGGAGTGCACGTGCCACACCGCGCTGCCCGGCCCGAACCAGCCGGGGTCGCCGACGGGCCCGGCGAACTCCATACCGCGGAAGTAGTTCTTGCGGATGTTCTCGTCGAACGTCCTGTGCAGGCGTTGCTCGACGATCTGGTGCGGCATCAACATGGCAGGCCCCTCAGAACTTTGGCTACGGTCGTTGTCACTCTACTACTGTGGTTACGACCGTGACCAGAAGTGCGAGACGTACGCTTGGGCGGTGTCGAGTCCGACAAGGTGGGCAGGTGTGCCGCTGACGGATCGCCGCACGGAACGGCGCGGTCTGCTCATCGCCGCGGCGTTCACGCTGTTCGGGGAGGGCGGCGAAGCGGCGGTGTCGGTGCGTTCCGTATGCCGTGAGTGCGAGCTCAACACTCGGTACTTCTACGAGAGCTTCGACACCGTCGACCACTTGCTCGGTGCGCTCTACGACGACGTGAACCTCCACCTCGCGGCGGCTGTCCAGGCGGCGATCGAGGAGGCCGATGAGGCCAGCCCGAACCGGACCCGAGCGGGCATGGTCGCGGTCCTGCGGTTCAGCTCGGAGGACCCGCGGCGGGGACGCATCCTGTTCACCGACGCCCGCACCAACCCCGTGCTCGCCGAGCGCCGGTTGGCCACGCAGAACCTGCTGTTCGAGATGGTGGTCGCCGAAGGCGGTCGCCAGATACCCGACCCCGTGGCGGCCCGCGTCGGCGCGGCGATGTACACCGGCGCGATGGTCGAGCTCGCCCAGCAGTGGCTGGCGGGCAACCTCGGGACCGACGTCGACGCCGTCGTCGACCACGCCCTGACCCTGGTGGTGCGGGAGTAGTTGCAGCCGTTGCCGATTGATTCGGCTCAGCGGCGGGGCTCGGACGCCACGTTCGCGCGGTTGATGCCGAGCGCATCGCCGATTTGGGTCCAGGTCGCGCCAGCTGCGTGCGCCGCCTCCGCCGCGACCTGCACCTCATGCGCGGCGGACTCGACCTCCGCCGCCGCGCGCCTGCGCTGCTTCCAGGATCGTTGACCAGAGCGTTCCCTCGCGGATTGAAGCGCTGACCGCGCTTCGGCGAGACGCTCCATCTCGACGCTGTACGACGATGGTTCCTGCTCGGTTTCGACGACGACTCGACGGTGTCTGCCGGAACTGCCCATGTGTTTGCCGATCCCCCAATCAGTAACGCCATGATGGCAGGCCGCGGTGCGGTTATCAACGGAAACCGGACTGGTCACGCCGGTGAGCGTCGGCGCCGCTACTTGCGGGGCGAGTGCTCGCCCGGGGGAAAGTTCTCCACCAACGTGTCGACCACCGGCCGCCACACCGGCTCGGGGAGGTCGTGTCCCATCCCGTCGACGACGATGAACCTCGCCCCGTCGATGGCGCGAGCCAGGTTGCGGCCGTTGCGGATTCGCATCATCGGGTCATGCGACCCGTGCACGACGACGGTCGGCGCGGTGATGCGTTGGGTGAAGCGCAGCAGGCTGCCCGTCCCCAGAATCGCGTCGAACTGCCGCAACCCGCCCTGCGGATAGTCACTGCGCGCGGTGAGCGTCTCGACGCGGCGGCGCAGCTGCTCGTCGGTCGGCAGGAAGTTGGGGCCGTTGATGACGGCGATGTTGCGCATCTCGTAGGCGACCTTGGCGGCGCGCGGCGCATCCGTTCCGGGAGGGTTGATGGCCAGCTTCATCACCTGCCACTTCGGCAATGCCGACAACGGCTTGCCCGCGCTGGTCATCAGCAGTGCCAGCGATGCCACCCGCTCGGGATGACTGCCCGCCAGGATCTGGGCGATCATGCCGCCCATCGACGCGCCGACGACGTGTGCGCGGTCGATGCGAAGGTGGTCGAGCAGCCCTCGAGCGTCCTCGGCCAGGTCGATCAGCGTGTAGGGCACCGGGCTGGTCCGGCCGAGCAGATAGCGCCCGACGCGGGGGACCACCGAACCGGCGGCGCGCTGGCCGGACATCTTGGTCGACAGGCCGATGTCGCGGTGGTCGTAGCGGATCACTCGGTAGCCGCGCTTGATCAGCAGCTTGCAGAACCCGTCGGGCCATAGGGGCAACTGCGCGCCCACGCCCATGATCAGCAGCACCGGCGGGGCCTTGCGGTCGCCGAGGTCCTCGTAGAACAGTTCGACGGGCTGCGACGGGTCACCGCATCGTGCCCGCCCGGTGCGCTTGCGCATCAGTCAGTTCTACCGGTAACGCACTGCGGGACCCGATATCGCTGGGCGATATCGAGTCCCGCAGAGGTTGGTCTGCTGACGCAGTGCCTATCCGGTGCCGACGCACACGCCGCCGGCGCACGCCTCAGCGCCACCGGGGCCGGCACCCGCGCCCGCTCCGGGCACGCCTGCCGTCGCGCCACCGGGGCCGGCGCCCGCGCCGCCGCCGGGCACGCTCGCCGTCGCGCCACCGGGGCCAGCACCTGCGCCGGTGCCGCCCGGGACCTCGGCCGTCGCCCCGCCGGGGCCTGCACCCGCGCCGGGAGCGCCGGACGTGCCCGGGGTGCCCGACTCGGTACCCGTCGGCGCAGGCGCCATCGTGGTCTCGGTCGACGGTGCGGTGGTCGTGGTGGACGTCGTGGTCGACGTGGTCTCGCTGGTGCTGGACTCCGAACCACTGTCGCTACCGCCGCAGGCCACGGCAAGCGTGCTCACCGCGAACGCGGCGGCGATTCCGGTGGCGACACGGAAGCGAAGGGAACTGCGATCGGCAATCATATGGCGAACTCGATTCTGTGTTGTGGGGATTTCCGCTTCTAAAACCTCGATGGCGTCTTTACCCACCCACACCCGTCGTCAATCAAGCTCCCGTGACTTCGTCCCGTACCGGCGGCGTGAACGGCGTCAGCCAGTCCGTCGCCGGCCAGCCTTCGAGCCCGGCCAGCAGCTCGTACATCGTGGCGCCGTCGATGCTCTCGCGGATGACGTCACCCTGTCCGGCGTGGCGGGCCAACTCCTCGAGCATGTGGAACCACACCCACCGCACCGACCACGCATCGACGTCCTTCGGGAACCACGGCGCGTCGCGCGGCACGGGCACCGCCGCGTCGAGGTCGACCGTCTCGACCAGCCGCAGCGTGGCCGCGCTCTGGGCCGCGAAGCGCTCGAGGATCTCCGCGAGTGTCTGGTCCTCGCGCATCGTGAACTCGTCGAGGTACTCCGCCTGGCGCTCCGCCATGGGGCGGTCGTCGGCGGGCGGCGCGTCGGGCGCCGACTCCACCCGCTGCATCCAGCTGCGCTGGCATCCCGTGGCGTGCTTGATCAGCGCCCCGATCGACAGAGCGCTGACGGTCGGCGTCGCCCTGGCCTGGTCGTCGGTGAGCCCGTACGCCATCGCGTGGAACGCGTACTGCTGTTGAAAGAGGTAGTCGCGCAACGCTTGACGTTCGTCGGCAACGGGTGGCGGCATGGCGGGCATCGTCAGTTCTCCTTCGGGGTGGTGTGGACGTACAGGTCACGCAGGAGCGCCACCTCGGCGCCGTGGTGGATCACCTCGCGGTTGATGTGCAGGACCAGATCGAACATCGGCCGCTCCGCCCACGGCCCCTCGGCCGGTCCGATGGGACGCTCGAGTTCGGCGGCCGTCAGCCGTCGGACACCGGACATCCAGCCCTCGTACGCCTCGTCGAGCTGACGCAGAGCGGTCGCGGCATCCGTCGCGTAGCCCCACGTCTCGTAGGCGGCGGGCGGGCCGCCGAAATGGGAGTGCGCGCGTACCGCCAGCACGCCGACGATCACGTGGGCCAGCCGCCACGCAATGGTGGTGACCGGCGCGGGCTCCGGTGCGGGGTGCGCGAAGTCGATCCCGCCGTCCGCGTGCACCGTCCAGCAGTTCGGCACCGGTTGCCAGAAGTACTCGTCGTCTGTCAGGCCGTCCAAGCGGGGGCGGAGCTGCTGTTGCCAGTGCGAGTCGAGTTGCTCGGCGAGTCGAGGTGTCGGGTCCATGGGTATGAGCCTGGCAGAGCCTTAGGACAGTTTCGGTCCTAAGGCTGCGGCAGATTTTGGACATGTCCGAAACGACCGTTGGTTGCCAACTCCGACCACTATCTCGATCTTGTTAACCTCGTTCCATGCCACAAGGATTCAGCGACGAACAAATTGAGGCGTATCTCGATAGCCGCCCCGGCTGGGCGATACTGAGCACCATCGACAAGGATGGATTCCCGCACTCGGTACCCCTGGGATACTTTCGCCTTGGCCGCGACGTCGTCATGGGTGTACGAGACCGGACACGCAAGATCGTCAACGTCGAAGGCAATCCGAACGTGAGCATCTTGCTCGAAGACGGCTCGAGCATGGCAGATATCCGGGGAGTGATGTTTCAAGGTCATGCCCGCGTCGTCCGCGAACCAAGCGAAGCACTCCAGCTCGCGCGAGAAGGTGCCCGGGCACGGGGCGTGCCGGAGACCGATTGGCCCACCGCACCCAGACCGGGCGCCGCCTACATCCGCGTGACACCCGTGAGAACGTTGTCTTGGGATTACGCAAGCTCAACGTCGGACCAGGCTTAGCTTCGCCCTGTTCTTTCGCGCGGACGGTGCAGCCAGTGGCTGACAGGACGCGACGATCTCGGCGCTAGTTCCAAGATCAAATGCACGACAACCGACCGACCGCGGCCGCCCAGGGCTTACGGACAAAGCTCTCGACCCCGGTCAGTCAGAGAATTGAAAGGAGTTGGGACGGGCTGCCGTTCGTCGCTGATCTCGACGTAACCCTGCACCAAGATTGGCGCAACGCTCGGGAAGCGGCCAACCCACCTGGCGTTGGCGCTCAGCGCGTACTCCGTTCCATTGGCGGTGAACGTGACCAAGTCGGGGGCGTGGCATGTCAGCACACCGTCGTCGACGGTAAACGGCCAAAAGCCACGGTTCGTCGAGTCCTGCCACTCCGCTTTCGAGACCGTGGCGCTGGCGCTCACGACGGGCTTGGACTCGCTCGCGCAACTGACCAGCGCAAGTGCCGCTGCGGATGCCGCTAAGGCCAACCGAATCCCCATGCTCAAACTCTAGCTACGGCTGGCCGGACACCTTCCGCAGCACGATCTCACGCACGCGAGTCGGCAGGTTCGTCATCAGTCTTCCTTGACGCTTCGGGCCTACGCCGACGACGTAGCGCGCACGGGGACGCTTGGTGGTAACGGCTTGTTCGACTACCGAAGACACCTTGGCCGTCGCGACGGCGAGACGCCTGGACATGGGGATGGTCTTCTTGAATCACCATGTCATCGGCCTTGCGTCAAAGATCTGTATCAGTCTGCGCAGGCTCGACCACCACCACGCTAATCCCCCACGGACGCAACGCAACTCGGGCGGTGGCTGAGCCAAGCGTAGGGAAGTCGCCGGACTGCTCCATGGATGCAGTCGTTGGAGATGAGCAACGCGGCTCCTACTCGGCGCGGCGCAACACCGCGGGGATGGTCATCGCGAGGATCTGAACATCCAGCCATAGCGAC
Source organism: Mycolicibacterium sp. TUM20985 (assembly GCF_030295745.1). NCBI lineage: Bacteria > Bacillati > Actinomycetota > Actinomycetes > Mycobacteriales > Mycobacteriaceae > Mycobacterium > Mycobacterium antarcticum. The sequence goes on along the minus strand of NZ_AP027291.1, from coordinate 4,863,989 downwards.
CAATTCTCGATGTAGAAGTTGTCCCATTCGGCGCGGTCGGCGATCGAGGTCTGTCCACGCAGGCCATGGACCTGCGCCCAGCCGGTCATTCCGGCCTTCACCCGGTGCCGCTCGCCGTAGCGCCGGATTTGGGCATTGAAGACGTCGACGAACTCGGGACGCTCGGGGCGCGGGCCGACCAGGCTCATCTGGCCCTCGATGACGTTGATGAGCTGTGGGAGCTCGTCTAGCGAACTCGAGCGGATGAACTTGCCAATCCACGTACGCCGGTCGGTCCCCTCGACACCGCCCGGGGCGCTGCCCCGATCAAGCGAGAGTCGAGCATCCGAGTCTCGCGGTGGCCGCATGGAACGAAACTTCAGGCAGTCGAATACAACGCCATCGCGGCCGACCCGCGGCTGGCGAAAGAAGACTGACCCGGGCGAAGACACTTTGACCGCAACGGCAATCAGACAGAAGACCGGTGCGATCGCGCCGAGTAGGGCGGTCGCGAGGATGCGATCGAGGAGGTGTTTGGCCGCGAATTCCCAGCCATTCGGGTGAGTGTTGGACAGCACCAACACCGGCAGCCCACCCACGTAGTCAACACGGGAGCGTTTGCAGACGCCGTCGAACATGCGCGGCACCACCCACACCGTGAGTCCGGCGAGTTCGGCAGTCCTTATGGCCGGAACCAAATCGTGGTCACGTGTCGTGGAGAAGGCGACCACGACCGCTTCTGCTCGGGTGTCGCGAATTGCGTCGGCCATCGTCGCCGGTGTGCCCACAGCGGGAATGGGCCCGTCGGGCTCGTCCGTGCGAGTCCACGGGGGGTTGGCGTCGACGAAACCGACCGGCAGGACCCCGTACTCCGGGTTCTCGATGAAACGCCTGGCAAGGTGCCTGGCGACTTCCCCGTTGCCAAGAATCAAGGTCCGCGATTGCAGCAAATGGCGCCGACGCAGCGCGCGTTTACCGAGAATCGCAGCGAATCTGCCAACGGGTAACAACACGGCGCTAACCATCCATACATTGGCGACCGTGGCGCCGAGGTCCCCTCGTACTCCGGTGAGTTCCATTCCGCCGAGCAACAGCATGGCCGCCAGGGCGGCCGTCGTTTGTACCGCAACGAACTCATCGATCAGGGTCTTTTGAATCGACCGCCGATAGGTCGAGCGCATGGCGAACAATACGATCACCAACGGCGCATAACACGCCATCATCCAAACTGGCGGCATCGGCAGTCCGCTGTCGCGGGCCCACATCAAACCCACGGTCGACGCGATCGAAGCGGCGACCACGTCGGCACAGAACATTATGAGAATGCCCAGTGAACCCATGCGGTTGGCGAACGGGGCGAGAACGCCTCGTGTGATTGCGGATTCAGTGACGGGGTCGCTGGGCCGTTCGTCCTTCAAGGCCCGTATCGCCATTTTCATCGCCTCCCCGGTTGCCGCAGGGTACACGTTAGCGAGCAGAACACTCATCGGCGGCTAACTCGCTGAAGCGACCCACGAGGGGCATTGAGCGGACCGCGGCGATGTCGAAGAGCATGACCGTCGCAGCGGCGTGGACGCTTCTCGCTGGAGGCCAGGCCAGGCATCAGACGGTCCTGGCTGCTGTCGCCGATTTGCCGCCGCGACGGCAGGTCTGCGCCTAGCCTCCTGGCAGGAGGGCGTCATGAGACGGGAAGCCGCGGAGCCGAATCGCCATGCAGAAGAGTTGCTCGAGGCTGCCTTCGAGCATCTTTACAATGCGATGGTCATTACCGACGCCGACTTCGACGGCGGGCCCTTCATCCAGCGGGGCAACCCGGCCTTCTGCGCGATGACGGGGTATCCGGAAGATGAGTTGATAGGCAAGTCTCCGCGCATCCTGCAGGGGCCCGACACCGATCGGCGAGTCATTGATGATCTAAGTCGCAAGATCCGGGCGGGGGAGTTCTTCGAGGGCAGCACGGTCAACTACCGCAAGGACGGCTCGGCCTACGTTGTCCAGTGGAACATTTCACCCGTTTCCGGTGTCGACGGCTCGATCGTGTCCTACGTCTCGATCCAGCAGGACATCACGGCGCGCTTTGCCGCAGAACGCGAGCGCAGCCTGCTCGCAGAGGCCCTGAACGCGGCGACCGATCCGGTGATCGTCACGGACAAGGACTTCGTGATCGTCTTCGCCAACAGCGCCTTCGGTCGCGAACTTGGACGCCCCGTAAAAGACCTTCTCGGGCGGTCAGCGTTCGAGTTGCGGCCGCGAACCGCCGATGGTTGGGCGGAGCCCCACATCCGACGAGTTCTTAGGCAGGGCAACCCCTATCACGGCGTGGTGTCCTTCGAACTGGCCACGGGGCAACGGCTGCACGTAGACCTCAGCATCTCCAGCCTCATCGGGCATCACGACCCCAACGGTCATTATGTGGCGATCGCGCCGAACATCACCCACATGGTCGAGCAACAGATGGCCTTGCAGGAAATGGCCGATATCGATGCGCTGACCGGACTGCTGAACCGACGCTCCGGACAGGTCGCCCTCGATATCGAAATCCAGCAGGCAGCGGAGTCCAACGCGCCGGTCAGTGTGGCCTTGGGCGATATCGACCACTTCAAGCGGATCAACGACCATCTTGGGCACGCAGTAGGGGACGATGTCCTGCAATCCGTGGCCGCGACGCTTCGCCGCGGCATGAGAAGCAGCGACACTGCCATTCGCTGGGGTGGTGAGGAGTTCCTCATCCTCCTGCCGAACACCCCGCTCGAGGATGCCCTGCCCCTCGCCGACCGGGTCCGTACCTCCGTTGAGAGCAGCCCTCGGATGGCATCACATCCGGTGACGATCTCCTTTGGTGTCGGCCAATGGCGCCCCGGCGAGAGCATCGCGGCTTTCGTCGGGCGCATCGACGCCGCCATGTATTCGGCCAAGTCCGGCGGCCGCAACCAAGTCGTTTCCTCCCCCTGACGGCCTTCGGTGGGTGCAGCACCTCATCTACCTCAATCGGCGCCGACGGCCAGGGAATAGCTCAGCAGCCCGGCATCTACTCACCGTGACGAATTCAAAGGCGCCACTCTAGAGTTCCCGAGGAAATGACACGCGAATGAGAAAGAATCCATGACAGCGAGATGAGCAAGCTCAAGTTCGTACGGGTCAGACGATGACCGGAGGTTACGGGAATCGAGAACCCACGACCACCGGTCGCGTGCTGCAACTCCTGGGCCTATTGCAGTCACGGCGGGTGTGGTCGGGCGACGAGCTCGCCGCCCGACTCGGCGTGACGGGGCGCAGTGTGCGGCGCGACGTGGAACGCCTTCGCGATCTCGGCTACCCGGTGCATGCGAGCAAGGGGCATGGTGGCGGCTACCAGCTGGGCGCTGGAGCGGCCCTGCCCCCGCTGCTGCTCGACCCCGACGAGGCCGTCGCGATGGCGGTGTGTCTACGGGTGGCGGCCGGTGGCAGCGTGGCGGGCGTCGGCGAGTCCGCGCTGCGGGCCCTGACCAAACTGGATCAGGTGATGCCCTCGCGGCTGCGGTCGCAGGTCGCCGCCGTCCACGACGCGACCACCACGCTCACGACGGGCCAATCGGACGAACTGGTCGACCCCGACGTCCTGATGACGCTGGCGCGGGCCAGCCGCGATCACGAACACGTCAGCGCCGGTTACGTCGACCGCGACGGGAACACCACGCAACGGCGGCTCGAGCCCTACCAGCTGGTCACCACCGGCAGGCGGTGGTACCTGCTCTGCTTCGACCGCGACCGCGAGGATTGGCGCAGTCTGCGGCTGGACCGGATGGCCGACGTGGTGGCGCGCGGGTCCACGTTCAGACCGCGGGAGGCACCCGACGCCGCCCGCTACGTGCGGCGGGCCATCACCGCCTCCCCCTACCGCTACGTCGCGCGGGTCCGGTATCAGGCCTCCAAGGAAGTTGTCGCGCAATCGTTCTCGGACGCGTCCGCCGACATCGAGGCGGACGGCCCGCACGCGTGCATCGTCACCGCGGGCGCCGACGACCCGGTCCGGATCGTGCCCTGGCTGGCGCTGCCCGGCGTCGAGTTCGAGGTGCTCGAGCCGCCCGAGGTCGTCGCCGCAGTGCGGGAGGTGGCCGAGCGCCTCCTCCGCGCCCTACCGCGAGCAGACGCATAAGGCCCTCGTTTGTGCCGATTGAGGGCCCTTTGCGTCTGCTCGCGGGGGAGGAGGAGGGCCTTTTGCGTCTGCTCACGGGGAGGTGGGGTCCGCACGTAGGGTGGCGGGATGCACGTCACCTCGGCGGAGTCGACGGAGCTCTTCACCGGACCCGCCGACCAACCGCTCCAAGTGGTTCGGGTGTCCTACCGCTTCTGCTCCCACCCCACGCCGGTACGCATCGAGGGGCCGGGACTGCACACGGTCGGCGAGGTCATCGCGACCCCCCGCGGCCGCGTCGTCGAAGTCCCGGTGCGCGTATCCGAGCCCGTCGTCGGCGAGCGACGGCGCGCCGAGTTGGTCGTCGGTCGAAGCACCTCCGAGTTCGACTTCGTCGTCGCCGAACCCGGGTGGACGATGCACATGGTCAGCCACTTCCATTACGACCCCGTGTGGTGGAACACCCAGGCGGCGTACACCAGCGTCTGGACCGAGGACCCGCCGGGCGCGTGCAGGCAGACCAACGGGTTCGAGCTCGTCAACGCCCACCTCGAAATGGCAAGACGGGAAGCGGAATACAAGTTCGTCCTGGCCGAGGTCGACTATCTGAAACCGTACTGGGACACCAACCCCGAGGACCGCGAGGATCTGCGTCGGCTGATCGCGCAAGGCCGCGTGGAGGTGATGGGCGGTACCTACAACGAGCCCAACACCAACCTCACCAGTCCCGAGACGGCGATTCGGAACTTCGTGCACGGCATCGGCTTTCAGCGCGACGTGATGGGCGCCGACCCGGCCACGGCCTGGCAGCTCGACGTCTTCGGCCACGACCCGCAGTTCCCCGGCATGGCCGCCGATGCGGGGCTGACGTCGAGTTCGTGGGCCCGCGGTCCCCATCATCAGTGGGGCCCGATGGCCGGTGACGGCGACCCCGAACGCATGCAGTTCGCCAGCGAGTTCGAGTGGATGGCACCGTCGGGGCGGGGTCTGCTGACGCACTACATGCCCGCCCACTACGCCGCCGGCTGGTGGATGGACTCGTCGGCCTCGCTCGAGGACGCCGAACGTGCGACCTACGAGCTGTTCGCGAAGATGAAGAAGGTCGCACTGACCCGCAACGTGCTGCTGCCCGTCGGGACCGACTACACGCCACCGAACAAGTGGGTCACCGAGATCCACCGCGACTGGAACGCGCGCTACACCTGGCCGCGATTCGTGTGCGCGCTGCCGAGCGAGTTCTTCACCGCGGTGCGGGCCGAGCTCGACGAGCGTGGTGCGGCACCGTCACCCCAGACCCGCGACATGAATCCCATCTACACCGGCAAGGACGTGTCCTACATCGACACGAAGCAGGCCAACCGCGCGGCGGAGAACGCCGTGCTGGAGGCCGAGCGCTTCGCCGTGTTCGCCGGCGTGCTCACCGGCGCGACATACCCCGAGGCCGCGCTGGCCAAGGCGTGGGTGCAGCTGGCCTACGGCGCACACCACGACGCCATCACCGGGTCGGAGTCCGATCAGGTGTACCTCGACCTGCTGACCGGTTGGCGCGACGCGTGGGAACTCGGACGCGAGGCCCGTGACACCGCGCTGCGCCTGCTGTCCTCGGCGGTAGACGGCTCGGCGGTGGTGTGGAACCCGCTGGCGCACAACCGGACCGACATCGTGACGATGAGGTTCGAGGTGCCGTTCGACGGGGCAGTCGTCGACTCGGACGGTGAAGCGGTACCCGTGCTCAGCGAGGACGACGGGCATTCGATCAGCTGGCTGGCGCGGGACGTCCCGTCACTGGGCTGGCGGTCCTACCGGTTCGTCGGCGGCGAGGCGGCCTCGCGGTGGGAGCCGATGCCGGGTGACGGGATAGCCAACGAGCACCATCGCCTGCGCGTCGACCGGGCCCGCGGCGGCGGAGTGTCCTCGCTGATCGCCGACGGTCGCGAGCTGATCGCGGACGGCCGCGTGGGCAACGAACTCGCCGTCTACGACGAGTATTCGGCGCATCCGAAGGCGGGGGAGGGGCCGTGGCACCTCCTGCCCAAGGGCCCCGTCACGACGTCGGCCAGTGAGCGGGCCACCTCGATGCAGCGCTACCGCAGCGCGCTCGGTGAACGCATCGTCGTCACCGGTCGCATCCGAAACCTGTTGACCTACAAGCAGACTGTCACGTTGTGGAGTGGGCTCGACCGGGTGGACTGCCGTACCACCATCGACGGCTTCACCGGCGCGGACCGGCTGCTGCGGCTGCGGTGGCCCTGTCCCGTGCCGGGCGCCATGCCCGTCAGCGAGGTGGGCGACGCCGTGATCGGCCGAGGATTCGGGCTGACCCACGACCGCGGATCGACCCGGGCGGTCGACGCGGAGAAGTACCCCTCGACGTTGGACAATCCCGCGTACGGCTGGTTCGGGCTGTCATCGATGGTGCGGGTGCGGTTCACCGGCTCCGGCGGGCAGGCCCGGGCGATCTCGGTCGCCGAGGTGGTGTCACCCGGCGGGGAGACCGACCCGTTGGTCCGCGAGCTGATGGTCGCCCTCGCGCGGGCGGGCGTAACCGCCACCTGCACCACCGCGGAGTCGGCCCGCTACGGCGACCTCAGCGTCGACTCGAATCTGCCCGACGTCCGGATCTCCGTCGGCGGCCCCGAGGTCAATGCCTTCAGCGCAGCCGTTCTGGGGGAGGTCACCGAACCCGCTGAGCGCACGTGGATTCCGGCGGCCCGCTCGCTCAAGGAGGTGTGGGTCCCCGGGGCGGACCTGCGCGCCGTCGACGCCCTCCCGGTGTTGGTCGTCGACGTGGCCGCCGTGGCCGCGCTGATCGAGGATCTCGCCGGCGCCGAGATCCACGTCGACCAGGCGGCACCAGACGATCTCGAGGACTTCGAGGATCGCACCGTCGCCGTGGTCAATCGCGGCGTGCCGAGCTTCGCCGTCGACGGTGATGGCACCCTGCACACGTCGCTCATGCGGTCGTGCACGGGCTGGCCGTCCGGCACCTGGATCGACCCGCCGCGACGCACCGCGCCTGACGGCTCGAACTTCCAGCTGCAGCACTGGACGCACACCTTCGACTACGCGCTCGCTTGCGGCAACGGAGACTGGCGCGACGCGGACATCCCCTCGCGCAGCGCCGAATTCAACCATCCGCTCCTGGTGGTCGCCGCCGAGCACGACCCCTCGACTGGCGGCCTGCCCCCGTGGGGCGCCCTCCTGGAGATCGAACCCGCTCGCGTGGTGGCCCTCGGCGCGCTGAAGGCCCTGGGCAACCCGACCGCGGGCGGCAGTGGTCGACGCGTGGACGCGAACGACGGGATCGCGCTGCGACTGGTCGAAACCCGGGGCGGCGCAGCCGACGTCGTGATCCGATCGGGTCTGCGCACCGTCTCCGATCCCCAGCGGCTCGACCTGATCGAGCAGCCGCTCGCCGACCAACGGGGCGGCCTGACCCTGCACGGCTACGAGATTGCCACGTTCGGCCTGCAGCTCAACCTGCCGCGGGTCCTCGAGGCCACCGACACGACACTCGCCCCGGATGCCGAACCGGCGCAACCGCTCTACGCCAGATACTGGCTGCACAATCGCGGACCCGCGCCCCTGGGCGGTCTGCCTGCGGTCGCGCACCTGCACCCGCATCAACTGGCCGTCGACCCCGACGCCCCCGTGCAGCTTGCGCTGACCGCCGTCAGCGACGTCACAGACGTACCGCTGCACGGCAAGGTGCGGCTCGTCTGCCCGCCGGGGTGGACGGTGGAGACGGACGATCTGTCGTTCATGCTGCCGCCGGGGGACTTCCTCGAGTCGATCGTCGACGTGACGATGCCGCCCGATACCGCGGCGGGTCTCTACCCGTTGCGCGCCGAGCTCGGCGTGACCGGCAGCGCACTGCCCGCGTCCTGGCGCCAGGTCGTCGAGGACGTCTGCATCATCGGAGTCGGCGCCACCGACGACCGGGTGCTCCGGCTGATCACCGACCCGGAGCCGGTCGAGCTGGCGGCCGGTGAGACCGCGACGATAGGCATCACCGTCGCCACCGACGCGTACGCCGCCCTGACCGTCGAGGCGCATCTCATCAGCCCGTGGGGGACGTGGGAGTGGATGGGTCCCAACATCATCGGCGCCGAACTGCCGGCCCGCGGCACGGTCGACCTGGTGTTCGACGTCACCCCACCCGCGTGGCTGCCACCCGGCGAGTGGTGGGCGCTGATCCGGGCGGCCTGCGCCGGGGACCTCGTCTACTCACCGGCGGTGAAGGTGGTCGTGCGATGAGCCGCGTGGTGGCGACGGTCGGTGGCGCGGAGGTGCTCGCCAGCGAGGTCGACGCGAACGAGGACCGGCTGCGGGCCAGCCGGCTGGCCAGTGCCCTGCCGCAACCGGGTACCAGCGAGGGACGTCAGCTGCGGCGCTGGCTCACCCAGGTGCTGGTCACGACGCGGGTGGTGGCCGCCGAGTCCGTGGCCGCGAGTGTGGTGGCCGACGGTGCTCCGACCGAGGACGCGCTGCTGCCCGACGCCGCGGCCCGGCTCGAGATCGGCAGCGTGGCGGCATCGGCCCTCGAGGACGCACTCGCCAGGGCCCTGTTCGTCCACGTCACGTCGGCCGTCCGGGTCAGCGACGACGAGATCGCGGAGTACCACCGCCGCAACCCCTTTCGCTTCGGCGGACGCGCACCCGGTAGCGGCGGCTGGCGCGGCCGTCGCCTCGAGGCCGCCCTCGAGGACGTTCGGGACGACATCACCGACCACCTGCTGGCCGCGGCCCGGCGGCGGGAGTTCCGCCGGTGGCTCGACGCGCGCCGCGCGGAGCTGGTGCACCTGGCGCCGGGGTACGAACATCCGGGTGACCCGCGGCAACCCGACAACACCCACAAGCACTGATGAGCACCCTGGCGTTGGACATCGGTGGCACCAAGATCGCCGTCGGACTCGTCGACCCCGACGGGAACCTGCTCCACCATGCGCAGCTGCCGACACCCCGCGAGGACGCCGAGGCCATCTGGGCGGTCGTCGAACGGTTGCTCGCCGAGGCGATGGCGGCCGCCGGGGGTGCGGTGACGGGTGTGGGGATTTCATCCGCCGGACCCATCGACCTGCCGAGCGGCACGATCAGCCCCATCAACATCACGGCGTGGCAACGCTTTCCGATCGTCGACCGGGTCGCTGCGGCAACCGGCCTGCCCGTACGGCTCGGCGGGGACGGCCTGTGCATGGCGATGGGTGAACGGTGGCGGGGCGCGGGCCGCGATGCGCAGTTCATGCTTGGCATGGTGGTGTCCACCGGCATCGGTGGCGGGTTGGTCCTCGACGGCGCACCGTATGACGGGCGGACCGGTAACGCCGGGCACGTCGGCCACGTCGTCGTCGAGCTCGACGGTGCGCTGTGCACCTGCGGCGGGCACGGCTGCGTCGAGACCGTCGCGTCGGGCCCGCACTTGGCCCGCTGGGCGCGCGAGAACGGTTGGGCCGCACCGCCAGGAGCCGATGCCAAGGAACTCGCCGACGCGGCCAACGCGGGTGACGTCACTGCGCTTCGCGCCTTCTATCGTGCTGGGTACGCGCTCGCGAGGATGATTGCGTCGGTGGCGGCGGTGTGCGATCTGGACCTGGTGGTCATCGGCGGGGGCGTCGCTAAGTCCGGTGCGCTGCTGTTCGACCCGCTGCGCGAGGCGCTCGCACACTATGCGGGGCTCGACTTCATCAGGGACCTGCGCGTGGTGCCCGCCGAACTCGGTGGCAACGCCGGTCTGGTGGGCGCGGCGGCGCTCTTCAACAACGCGATTTCGGCGCGCAAACGTTCGCTCAGCGACGGTTAGCGCGCCGAAATCGCGCGAGGTTAGTCGTCGCCGTCGGGCGTCTCCACCACCAGCAACTGCGCCGCGGAGTCCGGGGGTAAGACGTTGCCCGCCAACGCGATCAGCGCCCGCTCGGTGCCCACGTCGTGACCGGCCTGCTCCGACAACAGCCAGCGCACCTCTAGGAGATCGCAGTACGCCTGGATCGCGGTGCCGGTGTGCCCGACCGCCGCATGGGCCCGGTGCATCGTCGGTCTGACGAGCTCCATCACCCACAGTTGCGCGGCGGTGCGCTCGTCGACGTCGTGCCCGGCGTCGCGGCACAGCTGCACCTGGTATGCGTGCAGATCGCCCAACAGATGCGTGGCCTGTCCCTCGCCGACGTCCAGACCGGCGAGCTCGCGCAACCGGGTGGCGTGGAAGCGACGGTCACCGACCGCGACGTGCAACCGGAGCTGGTCCGCGCCGGCATCGGTCGGCTGCAGCGACACCTCGTCGACCGCGAAGCCCAGCTCGTTGAGCTTGCGGATTCGGCCCTCGACCCGGTAGCGATCCGCATAGCCGAACACCGGCTCCGCGTGCAGCAGTTCCCACAGCCCCTCGTAGCGGGCCCGCAGGCTGAGCGCCTCACCAATCAGCTGATCGCGCAACGACGTTCCCCCGTCGATGCGGGCCGCGACGTCCATCAGCCCGGCCGCCACGTTCTCCACCGTCACGTCCACGTCGAGCTCCCGCTGACCGCTTGACAGGTGGGGATGAACCTCGCTGGTCTCGGCGTCTACCAGGGAGGCCTGCAACACCTGACCGTCCCGGGTGAACAACGTGTTGGCCAGCGAGCAGTCGCCCCAGAAGACGCCGTGGCGGTGCAGTTCGACCAACAGCGACGCCATGCCGTCGAGCAGCCGGGCGCGCTGCTTGGGCGCATCGGGCGGCAACCGCAGGAACAGTCGCCGGTACTGCCAGGAGCCGACGAGGTACCGCGTCAGGAGGATCGAGGTGTCGAAGTCGGGTTGGCGCACCACCCCTGCCGGCCGAACGGCGTTGAGCCGCATGCCCTCGAGCTGGCGCAGGACGTCGTACTCCCTGGTGGCGATGCGGGGCGGCAGTTCCTTGAGCGCCCACAGCGCACCATCGCACTCGACGAACTTGACTAGGTGCCTGCTGGGCCCAACGGCCATGTCCCGCAACGGCTGTTCGGGCGCCAGCCACTCGGCGAGCGGCCGCTCCCACGGCAGGGACAGCAGTCCGGGAGCGGGCGCGCGCAGCCGCAGCTCCGGTGCGGCCACCTCGGCGGCCGCCCGGCTAGCCCGCGGCGGGGGCGGCGTGCCGCCCGGACGTGTCGCTCACCCGGGTGAGGTTGTCACCGGACGCCGGGTCGAACAGATGGATTCGTTCGGCGTCGAGCCACAGCGTTGCCTGATCCCCCGCACGTACGCGGCTCAGCGGATCCAGCTCGACGCAGATCTGCGTCCGCATGTGCTCGCTGTCGAGCTCGCTGGCGAGTTCGGCCAGCTGCGAACTGATCTCGGCGGTTGCCTCGAACGGAACGAAGGCGTACTGCTCGTTGCCCAGCCATTCCATCACGTCGATCGTGACGTCGAAGGTGACGCCGCGGGACTTTTTGCTCTCGTCCACGAACTCGGCGTCCTCGAAGGCGCCGGGCCGGATACCCGCGATGTAGACCTTGTCGTCCTCGAGCGACTCGCGCCACTCGTCGCGCAGCGGGATCGTGGCGAACGGGAGCTCGACCTCGTTGCCATTGACGTGCGCGGGCACGAAGTTCATCGGCGGTGACCCGATGAAGCCGGCGACGAACAGGTTGACCGGCTGGTCGTAGAGCTCCCGCGGGCTCGCAATCTGTTGCAGCACGCCCTTCTTCAGCACCGCGACCCGATCACCGAGCGTCATGGCTTCGGTCTGGTCGTGGGTGACGTAGACGGTGGTGACCCCGAGGCGGCGCTGCAGCCGCAGGATCTCGGTGCGCATCTGACCGCGCAGCTTGGCATCGAGGTTGCTCAACGGCTCATCGAAGAGGAACGCGTCGGCTTGGCGCACGATCGCGCGGCCCATCGCCACCCGCTGACGCTGCCCGCCGGAGAGGTTGGCCGGCTTGCGATCGAGGTGTTCACCCAGCTCGAGCGTGTCGGCGGCGTCGGTGACGAGTTTGCGGATCTCCTCATCGGAGTACTTGCCGGACAGCCGAAGTGGAAAGGCGATGTTCTCGAAGACCGTCAGGTGTGGGTAGAGGGCATAGTTCTGGAACACCATCGCCAGGTTGCGGTCGCGAGGGGCCTTGTCGTTGACCCGGGTGTCGCCGATGATCATGTCGCCGGAGGTGATGTCCTCCAGCCCGACGATCATCCGCAGCAGGGTGGACTTCCCGCAGCCCGACGGGCCGACGAGGATCATGAACTCGCCGTCGGCGACGTCGATGCTGACGTCGTTGACGGCGGGGAAGCCGTCGTCGTACTTCTTGACGATGTTGCGCATGGTGATTGCTGCCATGGTTATCCCTTCACTGCGCCGGAGGTGAGCCCGGCGACGATGCGGCGTTGGAAGACGAGGACGAGGATGACGACCGGGATGGTGACGATCACCGACGCGGCCATGATGTAGGGCACCGGTGACTCGAAGTACGAGGCGCCCTGGAAGAACGCCAACGCCGCAGGCACGGTACGTGCGCTGTCGGTCGACGTCAGCGAGATGGCGAACAGGAAGTCGTTCCAGCAGAAGAAGAACGTCAAGATCGCGGTGGTGAACACCCCTGGCGCCGCCAACGGCACGATCACCTTGCGGAACGCCTGCCATGCGGTAGCGCCGTCGACCTGGGCGGCGTGTTCCATCTCCCACGGGATCTGCCGGAAGAACGCCGACATGGTCCAGATCGACAGCGGCAGGGCGAAGGTCAGGTAGGGGATGATCAACCCGAGCCAGGTGTCGTAGATGCCTAGTCCGCGCCACATGTCGAACAGGGGGCCGACCAGGGCCGCCTGCGGGAACATCGCGATGCCCAACGCCAGCGACAACAACAGCTTCTTGCCCCGGAACTCCAGTCGCGCAATGGCATACGCCGCGAACATCGCAATGACGACCGAGATGAGCGTGGCGATCACCGCGATGCCGATCGAGTTGATCAGGGCGCGGGTGAATAGCGGGTTGCTGAAGATCTGGGCGAAGTTGTCCAGCGTGAACGTGCTCGGCAGGAACTGCGGAGTGCCCGAGACGATGTCCGACGGCGGCTTGAAGGCCAGGCTGATCATCCACAACAGCGGGAAGAAGCTGTAGAGGACGATGACGATGCCGGCGATGGTCCACCGGCGGGTGCTCTTGGCGCTGTTCACTGGTCACCCCTGACTTGTGACAGGTTGGTCTTGAACACCTTGATGAAGATCCACGCGATGGCCACCACGGTGAGGAATAGCAGCACCGAAACCGCCGACCCCATCCCGAGATTCACCAGCGTGACGTTCTGCCGGTAGGCCAGGAAGGAGATGGTCTCGGTGTTGTTGGCACCGGCCGTCATCACGTAGGGGTTGTCGAAGATGCGCCAGGCGTCGAGCGTGCGGAACAGCAGCGCCACCATGATGGCGGCCTTCATGTTCGGCAGCGTGATCTTGCGCAAGCGCTGCCATGCCGTCGCCCCGTCGACCTTGGCCGCCTCCTGCATCTCCTCGGGAACCTGGACAAGACCGGCGAGCAGGAGCAGCGAGATGAACGGCGTCGTCTTCCATATCTCGGACAGGCAGATCACGAAGATCGCCGACCAACGACCGCCGAACCAGTCGAAGTCCACGAGGTTGATCCACTGGTTGACGAACCCCGAGTCGATGGCGAATGCGTAGCGCCAGATGAACGCCGACACCACCGTCACGATCCCGTAGGGAATCAGGATCGCGGTACGCAGCGGACCGCGGCCGCGGATGATGCGCAGCATCACGAACGCGAACCAGAAGCCGAGGACGAGTTCGACTGCGACGGTGGCGATGGTGATCGCCAAGGTGGTCACGAAGTCGTTCCACCACACCGGGTCGGTCAGGATGACGCCGAAGTTGGTCAGCCCGACGAAACTGCGTCCGTCGGGGTCGGTCAACCGGAAGTTGTACAGCGACAACACCAGTGCGTAACCCAGGGGGTAGGCGGTGACGAGCAGCATCACGATGTACGACGGCAGGGTCAGGTAGAGACCGAGCCGACGCTCGCCGCGGACCCGGGCACTGACGGCCGCCTTCTCCGGTTGCTTCTCGACGGGTGGAGTCTGCACCGCGGTCACAGCAGTCGCCTCCCCGCCAGCACGTCAGCCATGAATTGGTCTGTCCTCTCGGGGGTTTCGTTGGTGACCGATGCCGGCGGGTGCCACGTCTGCGTGACCGCGCCCGCGACGTCGGTGTAGAACGGCGTCAGCGGACGGGGACCGCCCTCGGCGATGGATTCCCTGATCAGATCGGCGTTGGCGTACTCCGAACGGATCTCTGGGTCGTCGTAGGACGCGGCGTACGGCGAAGGCTCGCTTTCGTCGAGCATGTACTTGGTGGCCTTCGCCTCGGCGTTGATGCACTCGACGAGGGCGACCGCCTGCTCGGGGTGCTTGGAGTAGGCGCCGACACCGAGGTTGGCTCCACCGAGCGGCGGGGCGCTGGGCCGGTCGGGGGAGACCCTGGGGTAGCGGGCCCAGCCGATGTCGTCGACCACTTCCTGGGCGAGCGTGCCCTCCTCTGCGGCGCTGCGCGCGGCCGCAAGCACGTAGGGCCAGTTCAGCATGAACATGCCCTGCTCGGACTGGAACGTGGCACGGGCCTGTTCCTCCGCGGCGTTGGACAGGTCGGGTGCCGCGGCGGTGGAGCGGGCCAGGTTGCCGACGATCTCGGCGGCCTTGTCGCCGGCGGGGCTGGCCAGCGCCGGCTTGGCGTTGCGGCCGGCTTCGACGTCTTGGAGTACCTCACCGCCACCCGACAGCACCAGCGCGTTGATCCAGACCATGTAGCCCTCATACCGCTGACCCTGAACCGAGATCTTCTTGCCTTGCTGCACAGCGGCTTTCAGCATCTCGTCCCACGTGAAGGTGTCGCTGGTGGGATCGATTCCGGCCGCCGCGGCCAGCGACTTGCGGTACCAGAGCAGCTGCGCGTTGGACTTGTACGGCGCGCCGAAGAGCTTGTCGTCCCACATCCCGGTCTCCACCGGCGCGGGCAGCATCCCGGCCGTGAGGCGCGCGGTCTCCTCGGCGGTGTAAGGGCGCAGGAAGCCGGCGTTGGAGAACTCGGCGGTGAACACCACGTCCAGGCTCACGACGTCGATCGAGGTGTCACCCGCCGCCAGACGTCGGACCATCTGCTCGCGTTGCGCGGTGGCGGTGCTCGGCAGCGATTCGATGCGCACCTGATACGCGCCGCCGGAGCCGTCCGCACACTCCTGCGCGCGCGTCGCCGAGCCGCCGTTGTCGGGCAGGATGTACCACGTCAACGTCGGGGGACCGCCTTCACTGCCGCAGCCGGTCAACAACGTGGCGGCCACCAGTGGCGCGCTGGCCAGCGCGATTGCCCGACTCCGTCGCGACCGGGCGAACTGAATTCGTTTCATGCGTCCCTCGTCTGTGCGATCCGTGAGCTCCCGGGAGCCGTCAGCACCCATTCGACCTGCCCCCGAGTGTGGCACACCTCACATGCGGTTTCGTCCAGTGGCTCGACTCGAATCTCGACGCCCCCTTCGCGCCCGCTGATCATCGGCCCCTCGGAAGCCGTTGCGGAGCTCCGGTTTCCGCCAGTGACGCGGCACACCGTATTGGCGCTGCGTGGAACGGGTAGATGCGTTTGACAGCACTGCGCCCGCATGGGAAGTCTGTGTCCCCAAACGTGATGAACCGATCCGAGGAGAGCCGTGGCGCCCGTCGATTCCTGGTGGCAGACCGCCGTCGTCTACCAGGTCTACATCCGCAGCTTCGCCGACGGCAACGGTGACGGCGTCGGCGACGTGGCCGGCCTGCGCGACCGGCTGCCGTACCTGGCCCGCCTTGGCGTCGACGCCATCTGGATCAATCCCTGGTACCCGTCGCCGATGGCCGACGCCGGATACGACGTCTCGGACTACCGGGACATCGAACCGGTCTACGGCACGCTGCCCGAGGCCGACCGGCTGATCGCCGAAGCGCACGAGGCGGGCCTCCACGTGATCCTCGACATCGTGCCCAATCACAGCTCCGACCATCACGCCTGGTTCATCGCGGCGCTGGCGGACGAGCCGGGCGCACGCGACCGCTACAACTTCCGTTCCGGCCGTGGGACGGACGGCGCGCAGCCGCCGAACGACTGGCAGAGCGTCTTCGGCGGGCCTGCCTGGACCAGGGTCGCCGACGGTCAGTGGTACCTGCATCTGTTCGCTCCCGGCCAGCCGGACTTCAATTGGGACAACCCCGACGTCCGTGCCGAATTCGAGGACGTGCTGGCGTTCTGGTTCGACAAGGGCGTCGACGGCTTCCGCATCGACGTCGCGCACGGGTTGGTGAAGGCCGAGGGATTGCCGGACGGCGGCACCGGAGACGACGCCGCGCCGACGCTGGTCCAGCAGACCGCCGCGCACCCCGCGTGGGACCAGGACGGCGTGCACGAGATCTACCGCGGATGGCGCGCAGTCGCGAATCGTTATGCACCAGAACGCATCTTCATCGCCGAGGCGTGGGTGCCCAGCAATGATCGACTGGCCCGATACCTGCGTCCCGACGAGTTGCACACCGCGTTCCAGTTCGACTTCCTTCGGGCACCGTGGCGGGCGGACGTGCTGCACCAGGTCGTCGACGACGCCATCACCGTCGCCGCGACCGTTGGAGCTCCGCCGACGTGGGTGTTGTCGAACCACGATGTCACCAGGACCGTCACCCGCTACTCCCGCTCGCAGCCCGACCATCTCGTCGAGACCGACTGGGAGCGGGCGCGGTGGGACGAGGAGTCCGCCGACTACCAGGTGGGCCGCCGCCGGGCCAGGGCGGCGGCGCTCATTCAATTGGCGCTCCCCGGAACGGCGTACGTCTACCAGGGCGAGGAGCTCGGCCTCGAGGAGGTCGAGGATCTTCCGGACGAGGTGCGTCAGGACCCGATCTGGGTGCAGTCCGGTTACACCGACGTAGGCCGCGACGGCTGCCGGGTTCCGCTCCCGTGGTCGAATGTCGTGGCGCCGTACGGGTTCTCACCCGATGCCGCTGTGGACACGTGGCTGCCGCAGCCGCCGCACTGGTCCTCGCATACCGCCGAGGCGCAGGATGGTGACCCGGACTCGACGCTCAACCTCTACCGGGCGGCGCTCGCGGAGCGCCCGACGCGGTGGGTGGACGCCGGCGACGTGGAGTGGATCGCGACCGCGCCGGAGGTGGTCGCGTTCCGACGTGGAGACTCACAGTGCTGGGTCAACACGGGCGAGGCGCCCGCGGCCCTACCTTCCGGGGCGCGGGTGATCCTGGCGTCGGAGTCGGGTACCGAGACGCACCTTCCCGCTGATGCCGCGGCGTGGCTGGTGACGTCGCCGAACTAGCCGGCGACCCACTGCCTGTTCTCGGGGAAGTGGTGAAGGGTGGCCGTCACGACGTTCTGCGTCCGGTTCCGCGGGATGTCGAGCGCGGGGGTGGGCTCCGGCGTGGGCAGAGGAATCGGCTCGAGCGCGACGGTCGGAGTCGCGGGTTGCGGCATCGCGCGTTCGATGCCGAGGACGTCACCGATCTCGGCCCACCCGATCCCGGCGTCGTGTGCGGCCAGGGCCGCCACCTGCACGGCATGCGAGGCCGACTGCAGGTTCTTGCACTCGCGCTTCCACTTGGCGTGCTGGCGAGCGTGATCGAGCGTGGCCTGGGCTTCGATGAGCTTCTGCAGCTCCGGACAGTGCTGAGATGTACGACGAACCACTGCGTCCGCGTCGCGACGACGCCCCCTGGAACTGCTCATGTGTTTGCCGATCCCCCAATCAGTTTCCTCATAGTGGCAGGCGCCAACCCCAACCGCAACGGCGAACTTATTACGATCACCTGCGACGGAAGCCGAGAAGTTGACGCTCGGGGGGACGCCGGCATGCCCGTCTGCGGATCAGCTGTGAGTTGCTGAGCTCACGGCGGCCCCGGCATACTCCCAGGGACGCGTCGATGTCATCCTCGCCTCAGACGTCGCCAGGGGCGCGTGACGGCGTCTGTTTTGGCTGATCGGCGGCGCGCACGCTATTCTTGGGACGTTCCACCGAAGACCGTCGGTCACCGAGTAATCGGTTGAAGGTCCCGGACATCCCGGGCGGCCCACGCAGGAGGACGAGGCACTACCGCTGGCATGCGCCAGTGGATCTTCACGCCCCGGCCGCTCTGCGCCGGGGCGTTCGTCGTATCTGGGGTCGACCGACGGACCCATTCCTAGATAGGAGGCATGCATGGCCAAAGCTGAAAAGGCCACCGCCGTTGCCGACATCGCCGAGCAGTTCAAGGAGTCGACCGCCACGGTCGTCACCGAGTATCGCGGGCTCACCGTGGCCAACCTTGCGGATCTGCGCAAGTCCCTCGGAGGCTCCGCGACCTACTCGGTCGCCAAGAACACCCTGGTGAAGCGTGCCGCGTCCGAGGCAGGTGTGACGGGTCTCGACGAACTGTTCACCGGTCCGACCGCCATCGCGTTCATCAAGGGTGAGCCCGTCGATGCCGCCAAGGCAATCAAGACGTTCGCCAAGGACAACAAGGCCCTCATCATCAAGGGCGGCTACATGGACGGCAAGGCGCTGTCCGTGGACGAGGTCAACCGCATCGCGGACCTCGAGTCGCGCGAGGTGCTGCTGGCCAAGCTGGCCGGTGCGATGAAGGCCAAGACCAGCCAGGCTGCGGCGCTGTTCGCCGCCCCGGCAGCGCAGGTCGCCCGCCTCGTCTTCGCACTGCAGGAGAAGCGGGAGGCCGCCGAAGGCGCTCCCGCCGCTCCGGCAGCCGACGCCGCAGATGCAGAACCAGAAGTAGAAGCACCGACGGACGCCGTGGCCGAGGCCCCGGCCGACGCCTGATCACCACCACCAAAGACCCAAGCAAGAAGTAAGGAAGGACCACATCATGGCCAAGCTGAGCACTGAAGACCTGCTCGACGCGTTCAAGGAACTGACCCTGTTGGAGCTCTCGGAGTTCGTCAAGGCGTTCGAGGAGACCTTCGACGTCACCGCGGCAGCCCCGGTCGCCGCGGCCGCCGCTCCGGGTGCCGCTGCTCCCGCCGAGGCCGCCGAGGAGCAGTCGGAATTCGACGTCATCCTCGAAGGTGCCGGCGAGAAGAAGATCGGCGTCATCAAGGTCGTCCGTGAGATCGTCTCGGGCCTGGGCCTCAAGGAGGCCAAGGATCTCGTCGACAGCGCCCCCAAGCCGCTGCTCGAGAAGGTCAACAAGGACGCCGCCGAGGATGCCAAGGCCAAGCTCGAGGCCGCCGGCGCCAAGGTCACCGTCAAGTAAGAGTTCGCACGCGAAGAGCCCCCGGGATCTCCCGGGGGCTCTTTCGTATCTGGACCGAGCGCCCAAGGGCGAGTCGAGCAAACAGGTTTATTGCGCACGCACATGCCCCAAAGAGAAGAGGGCCCATATCTAGTGCGCTACAGTGACTCAAGCCACAGGCGGGTCTGCTTGTTTGGCGTGCAAAAGCACTGGCGGAAGGATCGCGCGTGGGCATTGGCATTCAGGTTGAGGGACTGACGAAGTCCTTCGGGCCCCAGCGAATTTGGGAAGACGTCACATTCGACATCCCACACGGTGAGGTGAGCGTGCTGCTGGGCCCGTCGGGTACCGGTAAGTCGGTGTTCCTGAAATCGCTGATCGGTCTCCTGCGTCCCGAGCGCGGCAAGATCATCGTCGACGGCACCAACATCATCGAGTGCTCGGCCAAGGAGCTCTACGAGATCCGCACCCTGTTCGGCGTGATGTTCCAGGACGGCGCGCTCTTCGGGTCGATGAGCCTGTACGACAACACGGCGTTCCCGCTTCGTGAGCACACGAAGAAGAAGGAATCCGAGATCCGTCAGATCGTGATGGAGAAGCTCGATTTGGTCGGCCTGACCGGTGACGAGACCAAGTTCCCCGGCGAGATCTCCGGCGGTATGCGCAAGCGCGCCGGGCTGGCCCGCTCGCTGGTGCTGGACCCGCAGATCATCCTCTGCGACGAGCCCGACTCCGGTCTTGACCCCGTCCGTACGGCGTACCTCTCGCAGCTGCTGATCGACATCAACGCCCAGATCGACTGCACCATCCTCATCGTCACGCACAACATCAACATCGCCCGCACGGTGCCCGACAACATGGGCATGCTGTTCCGCAAGCACCTGGTGATGTTCGGTCCGCGCGAGGTGCTCCTGACCTCTGACGAGCCGGTGGTCAAGCAGTTCCTCAATGGTCGCCGCATCGGCCCCATCGGCATGTCCGAGGAAAAGGACGAGTCGACGATGGCCGAGGAGCAGGCGTTGATCGACGCCGGCCACCACGACGGTGGCACCGAGGAGATCGAAGGTGTTCCGCCGCAGGTCAACGCGACCCCCGGGATGCCGGAACGCAAGGCCGTGGAGCGTCGCCAGGCCAGGGTCCGCGAGATCATGCACACCCTGCCGCCGGCCGCGCAGGACGCCATCCGCAAGGACCTCGACGGCCACAACCAGCACAAGACGTCCAGCATGGCCAACACCAACGGCAATGACGACGCCACCGCACGGCATCGCAATGCTGCCGAAGAAGAAGCCCCGACGGCGTCCATCCCGCTCGTCAAGGAGTGACGCTGCCCGGTCCAGCCGACCGGCGAACGCGCGCTCTGCTCAACCGTCCTGCCACGGTCGTGGACGGGTACTTCGACGTCATGGGTGA